>DATNOG010000022.1:0-37227 GCA_035601415.1 Pyrinomonadaceae bacterium
GTCACTGATGCTTTTGAAATGCTGCGCGTCTTCCTGCGCGAAGATGAACACTATCTCGCCAGCAGCAAGGCTTATGGCGATCGCGGTTTCCAGGGACTCAACGATGCGCTCGACCTTTTTCTCGAACAGCCTGAACTTGGATTCGTGTGGCTAGCATATGACGAGCTGGGCGCGGCCGGCGTTTGTGTTGTTTGCTATGCGATCTCGACGTCGATGGGAGCCGTCGTCGCTAAGCTCGATGATGTTTCAGTCAAAGAGGATCGCCGCGGTGGCGGGATAGGGACAGCGCTGCTTGAACAACTGAAAGAGCAGTTGCGAAAAGAGGCGGTGACGCGAATTGATGTAGCCGTGCACCTGGAGAATCCGGAAGCGCGCCGGTTTTATGAAAAGCTTGGATTCATGGCTTTGAATGAAGAACGAATGGCCTGCGTGATCTAAGAATTATTTTGCCGCGGATTTACGCGGATAAAAACGGATCTGAAACAGCAAGGGACTGCTTAACTCCCCATTCTTGTTCAGATCCGTTCTCTTTATGTTAATCTGCGGCTTCTTCTATCCTATGAAATGTTTTTCTTACTCAGATCCGCGTTTTATCTGCGTTCATCCGCGGCCAATCATTCTTTCGGCAGGTTTGCAATCTCTTCAAAATACTTCGCAAAAGCCACCATTCCACCTGACGCCTGCTGCCAGTCGAAGTTTTCATTAGGCGCATGATATCCATGCTCGGGAAGTGACAGGCCAAGAAATAGCACCGGACACTGCAAGATTTTTTCGATGCTCGTCATGGCGCCAATAGTTCCCCCATCACGCACAAAAACGGCGTCGCGTCCAAAGGCAAATTTGATCGCGCGCTTCAAAGCCTGGGGCAGCTCACCCGTCAGCACGGTGCGAAACGCAGGCGCCGCTGATTCGAATTCGATTTTCACGTCCCTGTTTCTTTCTTTGATGGCGGCGCGCAACTGCTTCTTGATCTTTTCCGGATCCTGGCCGGGCACCAGGCGAAATGAGGCTTTGACTTCAGCGCGCGGCGGCACAATTGATTTGATGCCGGGACCCTGGTAACCACCGACTACGCCGTGAATCTCCATGGTCGGCATGCCCCAGATGCGTTTCATCACTTCAAGCTGATCGTCGCTGCGCATCAACTTCAAATGATGTGCTTTCTTGAATGCCTTGACCGTAAACCCGGAGTTGACCCAATCGTTCAGTTCACTTTTTGACGGCGGTATCACGTCGTCGTAAAAACCCTTGACCTTGATTCTGCCGGTACTTGGATCATAAAGATCGCACACCAACCTCATCAATTCAGCGATCGGGTTGCGCGAGGCGCCGCCAGTTTCGCCGGAATGCGTATCGGTTGCCCCCGTTTCCAGAGTGAGAATAAATCCCAACAGACCACGCAAGCCGGCTGAGCTCGCCGGGCGGTTTCGCGATACCCAGACCGTGTCTGAAACAACGATCGAATCGGTGCGTAGGTCGCGAGCGTTTTTGGAAATTATTTTTTCGAAATTGGGCGAACCGATCTCTTCTTCAAACTCCCACAGGAAACGAATGTTGATTGGCACGCCCGCCTCCTGCGCGGCGCGTGCGCCATACAGCGCCGCCAGCGCCGGGCCCTTGTCGTCGGTGGTGCCGCGGCCAAAATAGCTGTCGCCTTTGGTCGTCATGACAAAAGGTTCTGTGTCCCAGGACTCAGTTTCCTTCGATGCCGGTTGCACATCCATGTGGTTGTAGACCGTAACCGTGGGCGCGTTTTTCGCCGAATTAAATACCGCATGAACTGTAGGATTGCCGCGATCGGCTTTGTAGACAGCTACCTTCCCGCCAAACTGCCGGAACGTGTCAACAGTCAGATCTACTCCGGCGCGAATGTCTTCCGCATGTGCTGGATCCGAGGATACGGTTGGAGTTTCAACAAAAGTCTTGAGCAGCGTTTCGTATTCCTTACGATGCGCTTTGGCAAACGAATAAAGTTGATTGCGATCCAGGGCGCTAGCCATGCAGGGCATCCTCCGGTGAAATATGGCATTTGCTGGTAATAGTCCGTTTTCGGGCTTAGCAGTTTATAGTGCCCAAAGCTTTACTTCAAACCGGCATCTTGAGGGCAACTTTTTTCAATTGGCAAACCACTAAACCCCGAGCGGCAGGCGGTTATGATCGCGGCGACTTTGCCCACTTTCCGCGATCACCGTGCAATTGCAAGCGCAGTTCGTTTACTCAGGATCTTCGTGTTATTCTGGCAACCCGCTTTTCGCTGTTGCGACGGCGGCGTATCACTTACCAGGTCGGTCTGAAGGGTTTTAGGAGGCTTTTGTGAGAACAAGATTTTACCTGCCGGGGTTCATGTTCCTTATTTTGGCAGTTTCAATGGCCGTGAATGTCTTTCCGCAACAGACGGGCTCAGCACGCCGCCAGCCGGCCACTTCACCCGAAGGTTCAATAGCCAAAGCCCCCACGTCACGCACGCCGGTAAGTGCTGCGGTCGTGAAAAGCGATCTCTCGGAAGCACTCTCGGTGATCCAGGGTAACTACATCGACGGTAAGAAGCTTGATTACAACGCGATCTTTAAGTCGTCGATCAGCGGCATGCTGAATGTGCTGGATCCGCACTCGACCTATTTCGATGCGACTGAGTACGCGGCATTCAGGACCGAACAACGCTCGGAATACTTTGGCATCGGCGCCACCATCGGCGACCTGCGCCAGGGCGACGATGTTAATACTTACATTCGCGCAACCTTTGAACAGGCTCCGGCCAACCGTGCCGGTTTACGTTTCGGTGATCGCATTGTGGCCGTAGACGATCAATCGATGAAAGGCAAAACCTTTCCCGAAGTCAGAAAGTTCCTGCTTGGACCGCTCGGCACCGTTGTCAAAGTCACGGTTGAGCATGCTGCAACCGGAAAAACCGAGACGGTGACGATCACGCGTGACGCGGTACCACTTCCGTCTATTCCGCAGGCCTACATGATCAAGCCCGGCGTCGGCTACGTCGGCATGACCGGTGGCTTTAACCTGACGACTGCAGATGAGTTTCAGGCCGCACTCGAAGATCTTCATTCGAAGGGCATGAACATGCTGGTGCTGGACCTGCGCGGAAATCGTGGCGGCTTGCTGATTCAAGCGGTGCGCGTGGCTAATACATTCCTGCAGCGCGATCAATTGATTGTTACGCAAAAGGGTCGCATCCGCGGCAGTTCTGAACCATTCCGCGCCGTTAACGACGTTCCAGATCAAACGCCGTTGGTTGTACTGGTAAACAATGACACTGCATCGGCTGCGGAGATCGTCGCCGGCGCTCTCCAGGATCACGATCGCGCCTTGATTGTCGGTGAGAACACGTTTGGCAAAGGCCTGGTCCAACTTCCAATTCAACTGGAATACGATTCGGCATTGCTGCTGACGGTGGCGAAGTATTACACACCCTCAGGCCGGCTGATCCAGCGCGACTATTCCAACAGCGGCGTCTACGATTACTACACGCACGGCGGGGTGGCGGCGGACGTGCTGCCACCTCGACCGTCTGGTTTGGAAAGTTATACGGACACCGGCCGTGCTGTTTATAGCGGCGGCGGCATTGCCCCAGATGAAGTGGTGAAACCAGGCAAGATCACACCGTCGGAAGCGCGCTTGAGCGATGCGATTTTTGCTTTTTCGCTGGAACTGACGACTGGCCGCGTCGCCGGCTTTGAAAACTACAAGGTGCAACGCGCCATTCAGTTTGAACACGACTTACTGCCAACTGATTATCCGGTGACGGAAGCTCTCTACAAAGAATTCAAGCAGTACGTTGCCGCCAAGCCGATTTTCAAAGTGACGCCAGAACAATTGGAGCGCGCCCGTCCATTTGTTGAGCGACAGTTGCGTTTTGAGTTGACGACGGCCGCGTTTGGCACAATCTCCGCGCTGCAGGTCTTCAATGATAGCGACCCGCAAATCGCGCGCGCCGTGGCGGCAATGCCGCGCGCCCGCGAACTCGCACTGGCTGCTCGACGCGCCCGCGCCAGGGGATAAGAAAGCGCGCCAGCTTTAGTCAGTTGAAAGAGAAAAGAAGATTTTCCATTTATCATTTGTCAGTTTCCATTTTTCATTTCAGAACTTTGTCGGACTCCAATGGAAAATGGTAAATGTAAAATGATAAATGGAAAATCTGCTTTTCTCTTTCAACGAACCCTGGAAACTACATTACCAACACTAGCTTGCCAAAGCTCTCATTCGCTTCCATGCGCGCGTGGGCTTCCGCGAATTTCTTCCATCTTATAAACTCGATCAATTACCGGACGCACCATACCGGCCGCCAATAGCGGCACTACCTGCTCTGAAAACAACCTGGTCGCGGTGGCTTTCTCCTCGATAGAACGAGCGCGCAGCATTGTTCCCACAATTGTGAGGCGCTTGCCCATCGCTAACGAAAGATCCATTGTCGCTTTTGTTCCGGCATTAGTTCCAACTAATACCAGATGGCCCTGGCGTGCCAACGCGTTCAGGTTTGCCTCGAGATAGGCGCCGCCGACCAGGTCGATTATCACGTTAACGCCACGACCGCCCGTCCATTCCATAACCGGTGCGACCATCGCCATTGGATTGCTCCCCACAGCGACCGCATTGCTCAACCCATAAGCTTTTGCACGTTCCAGTTTGTCGGCGGTGCGTGACGTGCCAAACGCGGTTGCGCCGGCAGCATGCGCAAGCTGAATTGCCGCTGTGCCCACGCCTGATCCGGCGGCATGGACCAGCATCGTTTCGCCGGAGCGCAAATTCGCGCGCGTGAATAAAGCATCGTGGGCCGTAATGAAAACCTCCGGCACGCCTGCGGCTTCCGGCCAGTCGAGGTTGGCGGGAATTTCCGTAAGATGACTCTCCGGCACAACCACGTATTCGGCTTGCGCGCCGCCGGCAATGATTCCGAAGACGCGCTGGCCCCGCTTCCAGTTATGCACTTCATCACCCACCGCTTCCACTTCGCCGCCAAACTCGAGACCGGGAATATTCTGCGGAAACCCGGGCGGCGCCGGATAATGGCCGTTGCGCTGCAGAACATCAGCACGATTCAAGCCGGCTGCACGCACGCGCACGCGCACGCGATCGGCTGTTGGGAGCGGCGGAGTTTCCACCTCGTCGATCTCTAGAACTTCGGGACCGCCAGCAGCGGTAATGGTTACTGCTTTCATAGGTCAATGTTAGATGGTTAACGCTGAATAGAAAAGTCAGAAGATTTTCCATATCTCATTTTTCATTTCTCATTTACCATTTGGACCAGCTCATGAAACCTCTGCTCATAATCGTCAACAGTGCGGCAGCCAAAGCACAACGCGCATGGCCGCTTGTGAAGGAACGACTTACAGCCAGCGGAATTGAATTTGATTTTCACGAAACAACTCACGCGGGCGATGCCACTGCGAAAGCTCAAGCGGCGTTGAGATCAGGCATAACCACGATCGCCGTAGTCGGCGGCGACGGCACTTTGAGTGAAGCGGCTCAGGGCTTCTTTCAATTTGCCGAGCGGTTGGAGCAATTGCCGGCGCTGATAAATCCTTCGGCTTCGCTGGCAATTCTGCCAGCCGGGACCGGCGACGATTTTGCGCGCGGCTTGGGCCGACGTGAAACCTTAAGCCACTGGATCGATGTCCTGGTTGCGCATTGCTGCAATGATAACCGTGAAACGACGCGACAAACGGATGTGCTTTACGGAATTTGCGACAACTACCGGACGCCATTTATTTGCCTTAACGCTTCCACCATGGGCATAGGTGGCGAGACGGCGGCGCGGGTCGCTCGGCAGGGAAAGTTGATGCGTTCGTTTTCCGGAGAAGCACGTTTTGCAGCGGCGGCGCTTGCAAGTTTATTCGCGTGGCGCGAACGACAAGTGCGCATCACCGTCGACGAAGAAATCTATGAAGGCGAGATGAATCTGGCAGCGGTTGCCAATGGACTTTATGCGGGCGGCGGCATGATGCTTTCACCGCAGGCAAGAATCGATGACGGCAAACTGGATGTCGTGTCTGCTTCAGGTCTGTCGCGCGCGCAGGTGATGCGCGAGCTGGCGCGGATTCATAGGGGCGGACACATCGCAAATCCCAACGTGCGCATCACGCAGGGAACGCGCGCGCTTATTGAAACTTTTGCCGCTGAAGATGCGATGCGGATCGAAGCCGATGGAAATGTGCGCGGAGTGACGTCGGTTGAATTTCGCGTGATGCCGGGCGCGCTGAGATTTGTAGTTTAATAAGGAGCGGGGCTAAACCACCCTTCCTAACCCTGAGATTCTTGCGGTTTCGCTCGAAATAAGCTTGAAAGCCTCACAAGCATAAGACCAAGGTCAAATATGATTAGCTCCAGGTTGGGAAGGGGGGTTTACCCCCGCTCTTTCTTTCAATCGCAGCAATCTTTTCTAGTCTTCTGCGGTGGCGTTCCTCGCCTGTGAACCGAGCCGCAACGAACGCACGCACGATGTCGAGCGCCAACTCTTGACCGACAACGCGTGCGCCTAAACAAAGCACGTTGCAATCGTCATGTTCGCGCGATTGGTGACCGGAGTAGGTGTCGCCGCAGAGGGCGGCGCGAATCCGCAGGAGTTTGTTCGCGGCAACCGCGGCGCCGACGCCGCTGCCGCAGATCAGAATACCAATTTCAGCCGCACCGCTTTGAACCGCCTGCCCGACCTTCAATGCGTAATCAGGATAGTCGTCAGGTTGCGAGCCGTCATGCGTGCCAAAATCAGTAATCTCGTGACCGGCGCCGCGCAGCTCCTCAATGACGCGCTCGTTAAGCGGATAGCCTCCATGGTCGGCGCCAATAGCAATTCGCATTGATTAGATTAAAGCGCGGGCGTGTTGCAAAACATTTTCCAGATTAAAGCCCAACTCGCGCATGGCCACGTCCCCGGGCGCCGATGCGCCAAAACGATCAAGACAAATCACGTCACCCTGCGGGCCAACATAACGATCCCAACCTTGTCGCACGCCCGCTTCAATGGCGAGTCTAACAGTGACCGCCGGCGGCAAAACTTCGTTGCGATAATTTTCCGGTTGCTCTTCAAAGAGTTCCACACAAGGCATTGAAACGACGCGAGTGGGCATGCTTTCGCTTTGCAGTTTCTCGCGCGCTTCGAGCGCCAGCGAAACTTCTGAGCCGGTGGCGATCAGGATCAATCGAGGAACAGCCCCTGACGGTTGGGCCACTGGCTCGCCAACAGCCTTGTTAGCATCGGCGGACAGACTGGAAAGTCTGTCCCACTCCGCAAGAATGTATCCGCCGCGGCGTAAACCTTCGGCTTTTGCAAAACGCGTGCGATCAATTAAGCCGACCTTCTGCCGTGTCAGCGCCAACGCCGTCGGCGCATGGCGTCGCAGGATGGCAATGCGCCAGGCCTCGGCAACTTCCGCCGGGTCGGCCGGACGAATGACGAAAAGATGCGGAATCGCGCGCAAGGCTGCCAGGTGTTCGATTGGTTGATGTGTTGGACCATCTTCGCCAAGCCCAATCGAATCGTGCGTGAAAACGTAAACGACCTGGACTTCGGAAAGTGCCGCCAGCCGAATTGCGGGACGCATATAATCTGAGAACGTCAGGAACGTGCCGCCATAGGGAATCAAACCACCGTTCAATGAAATTCCCGTTAACGTCGAACCCATCGCATGTTCACGCACACCGAAATGAAAAATACGGCCATCGTATTGGCCGGCTTCGAAACTGCCACCATCCTTGATGTCGGTATTGTTGGACACGCCCACGTCGGCCGAGCCACCAATGAGCATCGGCAGGTGCGGCGCAAGCGCATTGATCACTTCGCCACTCGCAACGCGCGTCGCGATCGACTTGGCGTCTTTGAAATCCGGTAAGTGCTTCTCCCAGTCCTCAGGCAGATCGCCTTTCATAGTGGTGGTCCATAGTTGACCCTGATCGGCGTGCTCCTGCACAAACTTCTCCACCAGCGATCGCCAGTCAGCTTCCTGCTGCGCGCCGCGCTCAATCGCTTCACGAAAATGGGCTAGCGCTTCGTCAGGAACGTAGAACTGCTTGTCTTCCGGCCAACCCAGATGTCTCTTGGTTTCGCGCACTGCGTCCTCGCCGGGCGCGTCGCTGTGGGCTTTGCGCGTTCCGGCGGTCGGCATGCCGTAACCGATAGTCGTCTTCACGGAAATCAACGACGGTTTCGTGCCGACTGATTGCGCATCGCGAATCGCCTGCTCAATCGCGGCGAGATCGTTGCCGTCTTCCACGGTCAATGTGTGCCAGCCGTAAGCTTCAAAACGTTTCGGCACATCCTCGCTGAAAGCCAGGTCAGTAAAACCTTCGATGGTCACATGGTTGTCGTCATACAGGTAGATCAGTTTGCCAAGTTTGAGATGGCCGCCGAGCGACGCCGCTTCCGAGGCCACACCTTCCATCAAATCGCCGTCGGAAACGATTGCATAGACGTAATGATCGATCAGGGGAAACCTTTCTTTGTTGAACTTCGCCGCCAGATGCGCCGCGCCCATCGCCATGCCAACGCCGTTCGCGAACCCCTGTCCCAATGGGCCAGTGGTAATTTCAACTCCCGGCGTCAGTCCATACTCCGGATGGCCGGGAGTCTTCGATCCAAACTGGCGAAATCTTTTTATTTCATCCAACGAAAGATTATAGCCGGTGAGGTACAGCAACGAATAAAGCAGCATCGAGCCGTGACCGGCCGAGAGTAAAAACCGATCGCGATTTTCCCACTTGGGGTTCTTTGGATTGTGCCGCAGGAACCGCGTCCACAATACATAAGCCATTGGCGCCGCGCCCAAGGGCAAACCGGGGTGGCCAGAGTTCGCCTTTTGTACTGCATCAAGCGAAAGTGCTCGGATGGTATTGATGCAAAGTTGGTCGAGGTCGGGTGTCGGTAGGTTGTTTTCCTTTTGCACTGGAGCGCTCATTTCACCGTCCTGCGTTTTTGATTATTTCCTATCACTCGGTCGTATAATTGCTGTTGGCGTTTGAGACCTTCCCGGTATCGCTCATGACACGCAATGTCGGGTTCAAAACTAGTTGCTGTTGAAACAGGAAAGTCGCCGATGCTGTCTATTCTGCCCCGCGCTTCCAGCGCAAGCAAGGCGGCGCCTCGCGTCGATGCTTCTGTTATTTCCGAAAGGACTAAAGGCCGCCCCAGTACGTCGGCAACGATTTGGGCCCAGGTGGGTGACGATCGTAGCGCCTGACCGGACGCGACCAATCTTGCGCCCGGCGCAAAACGCTCGAGCGCATTTGCAACTAAAGCGAAGCGATAGGCTACGGCTTCCATTGCGGCGCGCAGAATTTCGATTGGGCGCGTCGCCAGTGTCGTCCCAAAAATTCCACCGCGTGCATTTGTGTTCCAACCGGGACTCCTTTCGCCCAACCAAAATGGCAAGACTGTCAGGCCATGACCATCTGGCGGTAAGCTCTGTAATTCGTCATTGATTGATTGCGTGTCCTCGCCAAAAAGCATTGAATCCTTGATCCAGTTGAATAAGCTACCGCCGTCAGACAAAGCTCCTCCAATGACAATGCGCCTTCGATCGGCGCGATAGCACCATAGCGCCGGGGAAAGTTGGTCCGGTGGTGTGTCTTCAATGAGCACGCGCATCGCCCCTGAAGTGCCGATCATCAATGCGACGGTGTCGACGGACACGCAACCCTCGCCGAGGTTATTTGCTGCTCCGTCGCCGATCGCGGGAGACAAGCGCGCTTCGCTCAATTGCGGCCAACGCACGGCGTATTCGTAGTTGAGACTTTGAAAGGTCCGCGTTGATGTCGCGATCTCGGAAAGTTTCTCAACGGGGACGTCAAGCGCGCGCAACAATTCCATGTCCCATTCGCAAGTGCGTTGATCGAGCAGTCCTGAGCCCGAAGCCATCGACACGCTGATTGCTGTTTCACCAAAAAATTTGAGCGCAAGATATTCCGAGAAAGAAAGCCAGCGTATCGTGCGCGTCCAGATTTCGGGTTCCTCCTCTTTTAGTCTCAGCAATTTGGCGGGCCAGTAACTGGGATGAAAGCGACAACCGGTGCGTGCATGAAACTTCGCTTCGTTCAGCGTTGTTCTCAGAAGTTGCGTTGCCCCAGCGGCGCGAGTGTCTGACCAACCCAGCACCGGTGTCGTGGGACGTTCCGCATCGTCAATGCCGAGCAGGCTGTGCCAAAAACAGGATACAGAGATTAGTTCAATCCGGTGAATTGGATTGTAGAGTTTTGCAAATAGTGCATCAAGCGTTTGCGCAACTTGCTCCAACAATATGTCGGGATCGACAAAAGCGCCGGTGCCGAGCCTTAGAGTTCTGGACTTGATGCGAACACTGGCGTCGCTAATCTCCCTGCCTTTTTCGTCGAACAGCGCGGCGCGCACGCCAGACGTTCCGATGTCCAGGCCGAGGATGGCCGGCAATCTCGATCCAGCCATCACGGAAACAAGTTCGGGTGATGGCTCGAATCCCTCAACGGCTTCGTCCAGCGTTTGGCTCATGTAAGTAAGACAGACATTCTTGTCCGTGTAGGACAGACATTCCTGTCTGTCCATTCTTGGTTTGGGAAACGCGAAGTTAAGGGACAGGCAGGAATGCCTGTCCCACTTTTTAGTGTTTCACGATTCGTTTGCCAACTCTGGCAGTCCCTTTACCAACGTGTTTACCGAAACCACCCATGCCGCGGCCGAATGCTCCACCCGCATGAAGCAGCCTGCCGTGTTTCATGTGCTTGCCAAAACGCCGGCCACCATGACCGACGCTCAAGCCCGACTCTTTGTACTCATGCTTGATTCCGCGATGCCGGCGCCTGCCAAAATCACCGCGCACGCGACGGCGATGACGAACGCGGGGATTGCTTTGCGGAAAGGCGTTGCGAGAGTTTGCGCCAAACTCTGAAAGGAAGGCCCTCGAGACGCTGGTCGAACCGATTATCGTCTGTGAAACTGCAACCAGGAGAACGAATCCCAGGGAGATTATTCTACGCATGATTTCTTAGCTCCAATTTTGTAGCTGAGAATGTCACAAGCAATCTCTATAGTCTAGCTTGATCGCTGCTGTTAGAATGCAGGTGATGCAAGCCGAAACGCTTAACTGTCCAAACTGCGGCGCCGCGACGGCAACAGATGAACCGCTGTGCCGTTTTTGCGGTTCACGACTGGCGACCGTCGCCTGTCCGTCGTGCTTTGGCATGATCTTCCTTGGCAGCAAACATTGTCCGCGTTGTGGCGCGGCGGCGCTAGTTCCAGAAACAACCGCGGCTGAAGAAACTGAGTGTCCACGTTGTAAAGTCCAGATGAAGTCCGTTGCAATCGGCTCAACCACTGTTAGCGAATGTGAGCAGTGTCTTGGTCTTTGGCTCAACGTCGCGGCGTTTGAAGGAATTTGCGCTGACCGCGAGCAACAATCTGCGGTACTGGGAACTGCATCGCCGGCGCCGTCCCACGCCGTGCGCGAAACGAGTAAGGTCAACTACGTACCCTGCCCGCAGTGTTCACAGTTAATGAATCGAATTAATTTTGCGCGCTGCTCGGGCGTGATCGTGGATGTTTGCAAAGGTCATGGTACGTGGTTCGATCGCGATGAGCTTAGCCGCATCGTCGAATTCATACGCGGCGGTGGATTGGAAGAATCACGCAACCGTGAAAAGGAAGACATCAAGGAAGAGCGCCTGAAACTGCTCGAGCAGCAAAGAGTTGAAGCGCGTCGCTCGATCTTAACTGGCCGCGATGTGGATGATCAGCGAATTCCGGCAATTGTCTCCGCTCAAGGATTGTTGAAATTCTTATTGGATAGTTAATCCGCAGAACGCCGATTACACAGATTTTGCTGCCAGACTGTTAGGAAGCGGGCTTTTCCTAATCGGTGTAATCTGCGTAATCTGCGGATATCAATTATTTCAGCGTTCTCTTAACTAAACCAACAAAATCAGCGATGTCCTCTTCAGTTGTGTCAAACGACGTCATCAATCTCACCTCAGAAGTTTGTTCGTCCCACACGTAGAAGAAATATTTCTTCTGAAGTTTCGCGATATATTTCTTTGGCACAACTGCAAAGACGCCGTTGGCTTCCACCTTCTGCGTTATCTTGAGGTGCGGGATTCTGCCAAGCTCCTGAGCCAGCAGTTGGGCCATGCGATTAGCGTGGGCGGCATTGTCGTGCCACAACTCACCACTCAGCAAGGCCTCAAACTGCGCAGAAATGTAGCGCATCTTCGAAGGCAGGTGCGTGCCCTGCTTGCGCGTGTACCTAAAATCCTTCGCCAGCGTCTTATCTAAGAACACAACCGCCTCGCCATACATCATTCCGTTTTTCGCTCCACCAAACGAAAGCACGTCCACTCCGGCATCTCTCGTGATTGCTTTTAGTTTGACATTCAGACTGGCGGCAGCGTTTGCGATGCGCGCACCATCAACGTGCAGCAGCATGTCGTGATCGTGCGCACAGCTGGCTAGCGCTTTCATTTCGCGCTGCGTGTAGACGGTCCCCATCTCGGTCGCTTGTGAAATTGAAACGACTCGAGGCTGAACGTGATGTTCAAAGCCAACGCCGTGAAGCAACGGCTTGATTTGTTCGACCCTGATTTTTCCATCAGACGTTGCGACCGGAAGCAACTTGCAGCCGGTGAATTTTTCTGGCGCACCACATTCATCGACGTTGATGTGCGCTGTTTCGGCACAAATGATGGCCTGATGCGACTGCGTTATTGCCTTAAGTCCCAGGACATTCGCGCCCGTGCCGCCGAAAACAAAAAAGACCTCTACATCTTTCCCCAAGTGCTCATGAAACTTTTCCAACGCTCGCGCGGTGTAAGGATCGTCGCCATAGGCAATCACATGGCCGTCGTTGGCGGCGGCGATAGCCTGCATCACGCGCGGATGAACGCCGGCGTTGTTGTCACTCGCAAAGCTTCTGGATGGCCTATCTTGTTTTGTCATTTCTCATGATCTTCATAATAAACTTTGTGCTTGGTGCTTTGTGTTTTGATTTCGCGGTCCCATCAATTAAGGCGCCGCGGGGCGAGAACAAAGTACCAAGTACAAAGCACAAAGGTCACGCTTTTCGGGTCTTGAAATCTCTGATTACTTCGCGCGCCGCATTGGCTCCCGGACCGCCGGTAATGCCGCCGCCCGGATGCGTTCCCGCGCTGCATAAATAAAGCCCTTTGATTGGCGTGCGATACTGGGCCCAGCCGATCAACGGCCGAAAGGCGAAAAACTGATCAAGTGACTGTTCGCCATGATGAATATGGCCGTTCCTTAGGCCATAAGTATTTTCAAGATCAAGCGGTGTGATTACTTGCCGGCCCACAATCAGATTTCGCACGTGCGGCGCGTAGTCCGATAAAGTGTTTACAACAATGTCACCAAGCTCTTCGCGCCGGGCATTCCAATCGCCCTCCTTTAACTGATAAGGCGCGAATTGCGCATGAATCGACATCACATGCGCGCCATTTGGCGCGAGGGCCGCATCGTTCAATGAGGGAATGCGAATATCCAGGTACGGTTGCGGCGAAATCTCGCCATACTTCGCTGCATCAAAGGCGCGCTCGAGATAATCAATCTCAGGACCGATATGAATGCGGCCCGACAGTCTTTCACTGGCGTCGCTCTCAGTTGAGCCGATAAATTCCGGCAATGCCGAAAGCGCAAGCTGAACTTTTGTCACCGTGCCATGCGCGCGATAGTCTTGCATGTGGTTGCGATAACTCGGTTCAAGTTCCCCAGGGTCAATCAACTCCAGGACCGTAATACCTGGATCATGAGCAGAAACTGTGGTCCATGAGGGAATCTCTTCCCCGCTATCTAGTACGACGCCCGCAGCTTTACCGTCTTTGACTTGAACTTTCACAACTTCTGCGCCGGTGCAAATTTCTGCACCCGCTTCCGTTGCAGCCTGCGCCAAAGCATTAGTGAGTGTGCCCATGCCACCTTTCACCAATGTAGAAGGCGCGAGTGGATTACCGCCGTTTGCAACTTGCAGCAACAGAGCGACGCTCGTGCCGGCCGACCATGGACCAGCAAACGCGCCTGAGATTCCACGGGCAGCCACGAGTGCGCGTAAACTTTCCGTTTCAAACCACTCGGCTGCAAGATCGGCCACCGCCATTGGTCCATAACGCAGCAGACGATATTCGTCTTTTTTACCGAGCCCGCGGATGGCCCATCCAAGTTTTCCGAGTTGCCAGACTTCGCTCGCAGAAAGATCTTCGATATCTGGCGGCGTCATCGTTAGCACGGGCGCCAATGCCTGCCCGATGCGCGCAAAGGTTGAGATGAATTCCGGGTATCGCTCGGCATCTCTGCGGTTAGTTCTGGTTAACTCATCTGCCGTTCGCTTTGTGTCTTCATAAATGCAAATTGAATTACCGTTCGTGTTAGGCGCCCACACGCGCGCAGTCGGCGTGATGAACTCGACGCCACGACGCTCGAGTTGGAAGTCTTTGATGATTTGCGGCAACAGCGGACCGGGGCTACCGGCCAGCGTCGAACAGCGAAAGCCAGGATGAAATTCTTCAGTGATAGAACCGCCGCCGATTATCTCGCGCCGCTCGAGCACCAGCGTTTTGAGTCCAGCCTTCGCGAAATAATAGGCGGCCACCAAGCCGTTGTGGCCGGCGCCGATAATGATGATGTCGTAAGTTGCCATTTGTGAGATCAATCAGCCGCGGATTTACGCGGATAAACGCAGATCTGAGAAAGCAAGAGAGCTTGAAAGTCGTTCACAGATTTTACTTTTGTCTTTTTCAGATCCGTTTTTATCTGCGTTCATCCGCGGCTATTTCAGATCTTTCAGCATTTGCATTGCAGCATTCCGGCCGGGAGCGCCCATGATGCCGCCGCCCGGATGCGTGGCTGATCCACACATATAGAGATTGCGGATCGGCGTTCGATACTGTGCCCAACCCGGCGCCGGCCGCAGAAAGAATAGCTGCTCGAGCGTTAGCTCGCCCTGGAAAATATTTCCTTCCGACAAACCAAAATCGCGCTCGAGATCGAGTGGCGTCAGAACCTGGCGATGCAGAATCAGATCCTTGATGTTTGGTGCATGCTCGGCAATCGTATCGATTACCGTATCGCCAAATTCTTCGCGCTTATCGTCCCAGTTTCCTTCTTTCAAGTTGTAAGGCGCGTATTGCACAAAGCAGGACATTACATGTTTACCCGGCGGCGCCACAGACGGATCCGTCAAACTCGGAATGACCATGTCGATATATGGCCGGCGCGAGAAGCGGCCATACTTCGCTTCGTCGTAAGCGCGCTCCATGTATTCAACACTAGGCGAAATCGAAACCGCGCCGCGCAGATGCGCCCCCACACCAGGCAAACATTTGAAGTTTGGTAGACCAGCAAGCGCCAGGTTTACTTTCCCCGAGGACCCGCGGTACTTGTACCGCTTAAGGTCTTCGGTGAAATCATCCGGCAAGTGTTCTTCGCCCACCATCTTCATAAACGTGAGGCGCGGATCGACGCTCGAGGAAACTACGTCAGCATGGATTTCGTCCCCGTTTGCGAGCACGACACCTTTCGCTTGTCTGTTTTTTAGTAGAATTTTTGCGATCGGTGATTCGGTGCAAATCTCTGCACCAAACTCGCGCGCCGCATCGGCGATGGCGTCGGAAATTGCGCCGGTGCCACCACGCGAAAGTCCCCACGAGCGAAACGCTCCATCAATCTCGCCCATGTAGTGATGCAGCAGCACGTAAGCAGTGCCGGGTGAACGCACGCCGAGAAACGTTCCGATGATTCCCGAGGCCGACATTGTCGCTTTCAGCACGTCAGTCTCAAACCATTGATCGAGAAAATCCACCGCGCTCATTGTCATCAACTGCACCTGGTTGTACTTGTCGTCCGCGGAGAGTTTTTGAAATCGCTTACCGAGGAAAAGCAAATCCTTCAAGCCTTTGGGATTTAACGAGGTCGGATCCGGCGGCGTCATGTTCATGATGGGCTTCACAAAGTGCGCCATATCGATCATGGCTTTGCCGTATTCGTCGTAGGCTTCGGCGTCGATTCTTGAATGGCGGGCGATCTCGCGACGCGTTTTGGCGTGATCGTTGACGCGCCAGAGATAGTCGCCGTTTGGCATTGGGGTGAAGGTGCCATCCAGCGGAAGTATTTCCAATCCATGTCGCGGCAAATCCAGTTCGCGAATAATTTCCGGGCGCAGCAACGATACAACGTACGAACAAACTGAGAACTTGAAACCCGGAAACACTTCTTCCGTCACCGCCGCACCACCGAGTACGTGACGACGCTCAAGCACCAAAACTTTCTTGCCTGCGCGCGCAAGATAAGCAGCGTTCACCAGTCCATTGTGTCCGCCACCGATAACGATGACGTCGTATTTGGTGCTCATGAGTTGTTCGGTAAATGCAGGTTGCTGAAGCACGGCAAGCATACTTATAATCGCTCGCCCTGACAACGACTGGACCAAAACACGCGCTTTCCTTCACGCGATGATGAAGAACATCTTGGCGCAGACAACTCTCTCAGCGTATCATTCGAGCAATGCTGAACGCCGGAGCGCTGACATTCAAGGAGTTTGCCATGCGCGAACCATTGCTGCTCGCGACGATTCATGACGCGGTGCTGGAATTTTTGCGCGGGCGCAATGACGTAGTTGTCTTTGGCGCCACCGCCGTCAATGCCTACGTCGATGAGCCGCGCATGACTCAGGACATCGATCTCATGTCGACGCGCGCAGCCGCGCTAGCCGAAGAGTTGCGAGAACACCTCAGCGCACGATTTACGATTGCTGTGCGAATACGCGAGGTCGCCAAAGCAAAAGGATACCGGCTGTTTCAGATTCAGAAGAGCGGCAATCGCCATTTGGTAGACGTGCGAAGCGTCGCAGAGCTCCCAAAAGCCAATCTTATTCAGGAGATTTCCATTGCCTCTCCACCAGAGCTGATCGCTCAGAAAGTTTTTTCCTATCACTCTCGCCGGGGGCAGCCGAAGGGGTTCTCGGACATGCGTGACCTGGCAGTGTTATTTCTAACTTTTCCAGAACTAAAAACCGAGTCTGGCCCAGTTTTCAATGCACTGCGCGTTCTCGATGCTAATGAGGATGTGATCCAAACCTGGAGCGAACTCGTAGCTCAGGAAATACGCGTGCCTGATCCTGACAGTGAATTTGAATGAACTTTTTGCCCACATGATTTAGACTCCTGCAGCATGCCGGTCGGAACCGCCTTTCACGAACGAACATTTTCACTTTGCGAGAGTTTGAACTATCGCGAGTGGTCGGGATACTACGCTGTCAGTTCGTATGAACCGCATCACGAGCACGAGTACAACGCGATTCGTAATGCTACGGCGCTGATCGATATTTCACCGCTCTTCAAATACCGGCTCACCGGGCCTGATGCGACGAAACTTGTTGACCGAGTGATCACGCGCGACATGCGCAAGGTGGCGGTAGGCCAGGTCATCTATACGCCGTGGTGCGACGAGCAAGGCAAAGTGATCGACGATGGCACTGTGTCGCGTCTTGAAGAAAACACCTATCGCTGGACTGCGGCCGATCCCAGCCTGCGTTGGTTCAGACAAAACGCCAGTGGCATGAAGGTCGAAATTGAAGACATCTCGGAAACTGTATCCGCGCTGGCCTTGCAGGGCCCCACTTCGGGGCGCTTGCTTAACACTCTGGTCAGCGACGCCAACATCGCCAACCTGAAATATTTCCGCGTTAATAAAGGAACACTTGCCGGGGTCCCGGTCGAGATTTCGCGCACTGGCTACACTGGCGATCTCGGTTACGAAATCTGGGTGTCGAGCGACAAGGCCTTGCGAGTTTGGGATGAACTAATGACTGCCGGCAGGGCTTTCGATATTCATCCGACAGGGATGCTGGCGCTGGATGTTGCACGCATCGAAGCGGGCCTGCTGCTAATTGAGGTCGATTTCAACAGCAGCAAGAAAGCATTGATTGACGAACAAAAGTATTCGCCGTTTGAAATGGGTCTCGGCCGGCTGGTCCATCTCGACAAGAACCGCTTCATCGGACAGTCAGCATTGCTGGCAGAACAAAAACTCGGGCACGCTCGCGAGATCGTTGGACTGGAAATCGATTGGCCCGCGGTTGAAAGCCTCTACGAGAATGTGGGCCTGCCGCCGGCAGTTTCGGCTATCGCTTCCAGAGTGGCTGTGCCTGTGTTCAGGGACGGCACGCAGGTCGGCAAGGCGACTTCCAGCACCTGGTCGCCCACATTGAAGAAGATGATTGCGCTGGCCACGATCAACCGGCAGCACGCACGCCCCAGCACGAAACTTCAATTCGAGATAACGGTCGAGGCCGTGCGTCATCGCGTTGGCGCGACAGTCGTGAAGACCCCTTTCTTTAATCCGAAACGCAAGACCGCCACGCCAGTTTTGTAAACCTCGTTTAGACGAGGGTGTCGCCCTCGTCGGCGGCGGGCAATGCCCGGCCCTAAACGATCAATGAAAACACTCCCTCTCAAACAAATCATCGACAGTTACGACCCGAACGCGCCGTTCGACCACGCCTGGACCATCCCTGCGCCCTGGTACACGGATGAACGCGTTTATCAACTCGAACTGCAAAGTGTCTTCCCGCATTCATGGCAAATCGCTGCGCGAGTCGATCAAGTGAACGAACCCGGCCAGTACGTCACGGCGGACGTGGCCGGCGAGCCGCTGGTTGTTGTTCGCGGCAATGACAATGTCCTGCGCGGCTTCTTCAATGTTTGCCGCCATCATGCGGCTGCAGTTATGACGGAAACCGAGGGAACGGCGGCGCAGCTTCGTTGTCCTTATCACGGCTGGACCTATTCGCTTGCGGGTGAACTGAAAGGCACGCCGGATTTCACCGGTGTTTGTGATTTTGATCGAGCGGCCAATGGTCTGATGCCGGTCGAGACTGCTGTTTGGGAGAAGTGGGTCTTTGTAAGAACAGGAAGCGGAGAGCAAAGCCCACCTCCAGGCAATCTCACGCCACCTGCCGCCTTAACAGCTTTCCTCGGCGCCGATTTGATTGCACAGATTCAGCCACTGAAACTGGAAAACCTGCACTGGTTCGAGCGCCGCCACTACTCGTTTGATTGCAACTGGAAAGTTTTTGTCGACAACTATCTCGACGGCGGTTATCACGTTCCTCATTTGCATAAAGGACTCGACAGCGTTCTCGACTATACCAACTACAAAATTGAGAACGGTGAGCGGTTTTGTTTGCAGTGGAGCCCAATCGTCACCGAGGGCGCCGAAGCAGAGACGGGCGCGGTGCGCAAAGGCGAGCGCGCGCTGTATTACTGGCTCTATCCGAATTTCATGATCAACTGGTACGAAGGGGCGATGGATACGAATCTTGTGATCCCGCGTGGCGTGGATAAAACTGAAGTGATTTTTGATTTCTATTTTGCGGATGTGTCCCAGAGTGCACGCGAACGCAACCGCGCCAGTATCGCCGTCGGTCAGCGTATCCAGGATGAAGACACTGAGATTTGTAAATCCGTGCAGCGCGGTCTGAATTCGCAAGCTTATACTGCCGGACGTCTCTCGGTGCGGCGCGAAGCGGGCGAGCATCTGTTTCACCGGCTGCTGGCCGCCGACCTCAGTAGCGCCGTTTGAATTGAAATGTTAGTTTTCAAAGACTAAGGAATTTGTTGCTTTCATTGGCAGAATCCACTAGTCTCTCGCCGTTCCTCGAAGGTCAAATCGACGCCTGCTCAACGATCCTTTTTTAGAACAACCTGACGTCCTAACTAATCGCGAGCGATTAGGTTTTGAGCAAGCCTCAACAGGAGCGCCTCATGTCATCACCCAAAGGAATATTCATTTGTTACCGTCGTGACGACGCCGAAGGTTATGCGGGCCGCATTTATGATCGGCTGCATGCTCGCTTTCCAGGCCGCGTCTTCATGGATGTCACGGGCATTAATCCCGGCGCTGATTTTAATCGCGTGATTCAGGATACGGTCGGGTCCTGCCACGTCTTACTGGCGATAATCGGCAAGCAGTGGCTAACGATCTCAGATAGCACCACAAAGCCGCGCATACAGCGCGACGACGATTATGTGCGACACGAGATCGCCACCGCACTTTACAGGAATATAGCGGTCATCCCGGTTCTCGTTCGCGAGGCAAAGATGCCAGCATCGGATTCACTGCCTCCCGATCTCGCTTCACTATCTACTCGCAATGCGCTTGAAATCTCTGATGATGACTTTGAGCACGATGCGCAGCGACTAATTTCAGCCATTGAATACGTGATGGGCGAAACGAGGGTGGCGCCTCCGCCGCCGCCGGCAAAGAGCAGTAATCGAACCTGTTTGATTCTGGCGGTCGTAGGAATTCTGGTGGTGGGCGGAGGCTTTCTAATTATCCTTTTGTTTGGTGCGGCGCTCTCGACTGGCGGCGGCGGCGGCGGAAGCGATGTTCCATACTCGAGGCCGACAGCAACTGCCACTCAACAACCCGAACCAAGCGAGACAAACGCCAACGAAGCGTTTAATCCCGTGGGTAATTGGACGATGCGGGTTAGCGGTAATGGTGCGTCACAAGATTTTCCTCTCACTATCCATTCAGACCACACGTATCAGTCTGCCGATGACAGCGGACGTTGGTCGTACTCGGATGGAATGTTAACCTTCGTCCAAACTGAAGGAAGCATCACCTTTACGATCGAGGGTCGTAACGGCGATGGTTACACCGGGCACGCCATCGTATACGGCGTTCCTTACCAAGCGGTGCTGGTGCCCAGATAATCGTCAATCATCAAGGCAGCGTAGTGATATTTTCAACCTCTCCGCTCTGTTAGAGCGAGGTCGAATGCGATCTCACTTAAGCAAGTACGCACGCATAAACATCACGGTTGCATAAAACTGGAAGTCCTGATTCTTCTTTTTTGCGAAGCCGTGTCCTTCATCCCTGGCCATCAGATACCAGACCGGTGTCTTATTTTCCCGCACACTTCTCACCATTTGCTGCGCTTCGTTTACCGGTACGCGCGGATCATTCCCGCCGGCCACAATGAATATTGGCTTGGTTATGCTGGCAGCATTATTTAACGGTGCAATGCGCAGCATAAACTCGCGCATCTTCGGATCCCTTTCATCGCCATACTCAACTCGGCGCAGATCGCGCCGGTACGACTCTGTGCGTTCAAGAAAAGAAACAAGATTCGAAATGCCAACCACCGGCAACGACGCACGAATCTTGGCGTTGTAACGTTGGGCCACGGCAAAAGTCATATGACCGCCATACGACCCGCCAGTCACCATAATGCGGTTGGCGTCGAGTGTCGGTTGCGTCTTGATCCAGTCGAGCAGCGCGCCAATGTCCTTGTAGGAATCTTCCCGTAGAAACCCGTTATCAAGTTTCAGAAAAGTCTTGCCGAAGCCCGTTGAGCCACGCACGTTGGGGAAAATCATCGCCACGCCGAGCTCATTCAAATAAAAATTGTTGCGGCCAAGAAAGCCCGGTCGCGACTGGCCTTCCGGTCCGCCATGAATATTGATGACTACCGGACGTGGCCCGCTAAACTTCGCCGGCGGCATGTATAGAAAGCCGCTGATGCTTCGCCCATCGAAGCTGGTCCATTTCACCAGTTCAGCCTGCGCAAATTGATTTGTATTAAGGCCGCCCGTTTCGCTTTCAGTCCAACGATCCACTTTTCCACTGCGCACGTCGACAGAGTAGACGTCAGCGGGAGTACGCGCCGATGAAAAACTGAAACCCAGATCTCTACCGTTTGCATGCCACCTGAGTGCCGAAATTGTACCAACCGGCAACGTGGGCCCGGTTTTTTGCTTGCGTGACTTAGTGTCAAACAGGTGCAGCCGGCCTACGCCGTTTTCATTTGTGACAAACGCGATCGTCTTACCATCCGGCGAAAGGGCGAACGAGTCGACGTCCCAATTGATTTGACTCGCCAGAAAAGTTTGCTGCATGGTCGCCAAGTCCATGTACGCCAGGCGCATGAATTCTGAGTCTTTATCTGTAATCAAATAAACTCCGCGTCCATCTCTGCTGAATCGCGCCTGACCATAATTAACTTTGTCCACAGCACCTTTGGGCGTCAGCAAATTCTTGTCGCCGCTGGCTACGTCTACGAGCCAGATGTAACTTTCGTTGGCGGAAACATCCTCGCTCAGCAGCAGCTTGCGATCGTCGGGCGACCAATCTGCGCCGCTCCATCCGCCACCACTCAACTGCAGCAACCTGCGATCGGTTTTGGGATCCGAGGGATTGATAATGTAGAGATCGGTATCGCTGCCGTTGCGGCGCGTTGAGTTATAGACGGCGCGATCGCCTGCATTGGACCAGTTCCAACCAGTGTTGCGCGACTTGCCATCGGTCAGCAAAGTAATATCACCATCAGCAAGATCGTAACGGTAGTATTGAAAGAACTCGTTGCCGCCAACGTCCCTGTTGAAAATAAATGAGTCGCCGGTTTTGGGACGGTAAGATGCTCCGCCGGAACGTTCCGGTGAAAAAGTAAGCTGAGTTCGTGCGCCACCAGGCATTTTGACGAGGTGAATTTGGTTGGTGTCGCCGAAGCGGGTAGTGATCAGCATCTCGCGTCGCAAGGGATGCCAGCTTGAAAGGGCTGCGCTGCGAAACTCTGTGTAACGACCGACTTCATCAGCGAGGCTGGACGGAATTGAGGGTATTCCTTCTACCACCAAATTTTCGCCGGGCGTGATCGTTCCCCTTTCCGCTAGCGCGGGACCAACAAACAGGACAGCGGTCATACAGATAGTCAACGACACGCAAATAGATTTCTTCATCAGCGGGAGCTCCTCAGAAGTTGTGCGGGGTAAGCCTATTTGGAATAGTGTCCTATCTTTAGTTTCTCTGTGTGACCTTTGTGCTCAGAGGACGCACAGAGATTAATTCAAACAAGGACACTGCCCTACGGCGGCGTACTATAACTCAAAAGTGCCGGCCAATGATAAAGTGAAATACGAGATACATCGTGCTGGCCGTCGCTTACCAGAATGACAAAATCAATTTCTACTGTCGCGGTTCGCGGCCGCTTGCTGCGCGTGCTTGGTGTCGGTTTTGGTCTCGCCGTAATCATTGGCAACACCATTGGTTCGGGAATCTTTCGCACGCCGGGACAGATCGCCGCGCACTTGCCAAACCTGTGGCTGTATCTGTCAGTGTGGGTGATCGGTGGGATTTATGCGCTGTTGGGTGCCGCGCAGATTGCCGAACTGGGAACAATGATTCCGCGCTCGGGCGGCCAATACGTTTTCGCGCGTCATGCTTTGGGTGAATACGCTGGTTTCGTCGTCGGCTGGAGCGATTGGATTTCAACTTGCGGCAGCACCGCTGCGGTGGCAATTGTAATTGGTGAATTTTCCGGCGCGCTGTTTCCCATCTTCCGTGGTGCTGAGATTCCGCTTGGCGTCACGATTACCGTCGCGTTTGCCGCGCTGCAATGGCGTGGCATTGCCTGGGGCAGCAGCTCGCAAAACATCACCAGTACGATCAAAACGCTCGCATTCGTCGCTTTGATCGTGGCGTGCTTCATCTTTGGTAAAGGCGCGGCAGTGTCAACTTCAAACTTGCCGGTTCCGGTTGGCTTCGCGCTGGTAGCCGCATTCGTGATTTCGCTTCAGGCGGTAATCTTCACTTACGATGGTTGGACGGGCGTGGTTTATTTCTCGGAAGAAGTAGAGCAACCCGGAAAAAATATCCCGCGCTCGTTGTTTGGTGGCATTCTTTCAATCATTGTCATCTATCTGTTGGTAAACATTGCGCTGCTTTATGTATTGCCGGTTGCGAAGATTGCCGGTCAGGATTTTGCCGTGGGGGTGGCGGCAAACGAGATCTTTGGAAGATACGGCGATAGCGTCTTTCGCTCTCTAACAATTCTTTCAATGTTGAGCGCCGTTAATGCTTACCACCTGATGGCTACGCGGGTCCTGTTTGCCATGAGCCGCGACGGTCTGTTTGCTAAAAAGGCTTCCGCAGTTAACAAAGGAGGCACGCCGGTGTTCGCGTTGTTTGTCAGTGTAATGGTGGCCGTGCTGTTCATTGTCTTTGGCCAAACATTCGAACGCGTGCTTGCAGTGCTGGCTTTTTTCTTTGTCGCAAATTACACGCTGTCGTTCGTTTCCGTTTTCGTTTTGCGCCGCCGCGAGCCCGAAAAGGAACGCCCTTATCGAGCATGGGGTTATCCGTGGACTACCTCTGCGGCGCTGCTTGGCTCAATCCTGTTTCTGCTGGGCGCGATACTAAGCGACACTCGCATCAGTATCTACGCGCTGCTGCTTCTGGCCGTCAGTTATCCTGTATTTCGCTTTCTGAGGCGCCTGCGTCAATAAAGATTGACTTCCGCGCGAAATTCACTTAGAAGGCTTGCTGTTTGAAATTATCCGTGGAGGACGACCCACAATGAGAAGAAGTTTTCTAAGCGCCTCGTTTATTCTGATGATGATCAGTGTGCCAGCTGTGTATGCGCAAAACAACGACGCATCGCGAAATCGTACCAGGGAATCACTCGCGGCGTTGCTGGATAAGGCAGGTCCCGGCATTAACGTAGCTTTTCGGCAAAGCACAAAACAGCCGTTCAACTACGTCGGTGTGCTGAAGCAGGGGTTGGTCAACGCAGATAGTTTTGAAATAGTGATTAGCGTCACGGCAAACGAAACAATTGGTTTTCGCATTTATCCGCACTACAAAAATGGATACGTCAATATTGATAACGCAAGGAACAGTGCGGGACTGATGCGCCTCTTACTTCGGCTAAGCGACCGGGCCTTTCTATTCTGGGGAGCGGACGAGTCGGGCGATGTTTTCACTGGCTATACTTTCACGCTTGAATCCGGTTTTCCCGAAGAAGCGATTAGAATCGTCCTGCGCAGCATCGTGAACAGCGACAAGTTTGTCGGGGAAATGCGCCCGAACATCGACGGCACAACCGCGCCATAACCGGTCAGCAGAAGTAGGACAGAATTTCCAGCTCTGTCCCGTTCGAAGAATTGACAATAAAAAGTAGGATAGACTTTCTAGTCTGTCCTGGTCGCAGAATTGGCAATAAAAAGAGGGACAGGCAGGAATGCCTGTCCTACTCGCAGCGTTACTTCTGCGCGTTTTTCGCGTCCCAATCTGCGCGCGTCAATGGCGTGATCGTTTCCAAATGCTTGCGGGTTAACTCAGCATTTATTCCCGCCAATTCTTTCGCCAACCAGGCGTCGAAATCTTTTTCGACGTCGCCAAGTTCATGTGCCAGAACGTCGTTTCGCGCGACTTGCGTCGCTGAAGGGCGACCTTCGTAACCGTTAACATTGCCGTAGAGGTCGGCCAGGTTTTCACGCAAGCGCTCTTCGCCAGTGATGGCCCCGCCTTCCTTTGTCGCTACTATCTTCCGGCGCAGCTCATCGACCGCCGCGGAGGCTGCCCTTAGTCGAGTGGCTAAAGGATCACTGGCAGGCAGCTTGGCCGCGCGATCATCCAGCGCGAGCCGCACATTGTTAATGCGCTCGACTGAGTAGGTCATGTTGCCTAACAAGGCGTAGAGCTTCATCGCCAGATCAAGCTGAGCGCGTCGATCTTCAGCCGTGTGCTTCGAGCGTGGATCGGGGACGACCTGCAGCTCAGTCGTGTAAACCTGCTTGTCCTTGGTCATCCTCACCGTGTACGCGCCCGGCAACAAACGCGGGCCGATCGCGGCGCCGAAGGCCGCACTCGCGGCGCGGGGAACTTGCGGAGCCTTAAGGCGCATTGGCCAGGTGGCGCGATTTAACCCGCGACGCTTGCTGCTGGGAATTGTGCCGACAACCTTGCCAGTAGAATCGAGCACTTCGATTTTCAAGTCGCCAAAAATGTGGCGCTTCTTCTGATAGTAAACAAACACCGCTTCATCTGTTGGGTTTGAACCGACAAAAGCGGCATCGCCATTGGCCCAACCGCCGCCGGCAGGAATGGCTTGCACGCTGGGCTTTGCTTGTAAAAAGGCCGCCTCTTTCGCAAGCGTGTCCGCGGTCAACGCGCGTAGCGGCATGATGTCATCCACAATCCAAATGCCGCGACCGTGCGTCGCTATCACCAGCGCATGGTCGCGCGGGTGGATTGCCAGGTCGCGCACCGCAACGTTTGGCAGTTCATCGCCTTTGTATTGCGCCCATTGCTTGCCACCATCGAGTGAAATCCACAAACCCATTTCGGTGCCGACGAACAGCAAATCCTTATTAACTAAATCCTCTTTTACTACGTGCGCGTAACCGCGAACCGGAGCAGACTCATTCACAACCGGCATCCAGGTTTGACCAAAGTCGCTGGTCTTGTACACAAATGGCCGCATATCGCCGAACGTGTGCGCATCGAATGTGGCATAAGCTGTTCCCGCATCGAAATGGCCCGGTTCGACTGAAGAAACCCAGGCATTTTTCGGCAGCCCCGAAATATTTCCAACCACGTTCGTCCATTTCTTGCCGCCGTCGCGCGTCACTTGCACGTTGCCATCGTCCGTGCCCACCCAAATCAGATTTGGATCTTTAGGTGATTCGGCAATAGCGTAAATCGTTGTGTGCATTTCCGCTGCCGAGTTATCGACGGTTACGCCGCCCGACTGCTCCTGCTTCTGCTTTTCCGGATCGTTGGTGGTGAGATCGGGCGAGATGCGCTCCCAGGTTTGCCCGTGATCGCGTGAACGGAAAAGAAATTGCGCGCCGATATAGATGGTGCCGTCGCCTGTCGGACTGACATGAATGGGCGTGTTCCAGTTGTAGCGGAGCTTGCCTTCTTTGTAGAGCGGCAACGGTTTGATGTTGCGCGACTCGTGCGTCTTGCGATTGATGCGCGAAATTTCGCCACCCTGATATTCAGCGTAGATGTAGTTTGAATCCGACGGGTCCGCGAACATCCAGAAGCCGTCGCCGCCGTACATGTTTTCCCACCGGCTGCTGGTAATGCCGCCGGGGTACGCGGAATCGCCTACCCACGAACTATTGTCCTGCAGACCGCCATAGACGTGGAATGGCATATCCATGTCCAGGCTGACGTGATAGAACTGCGAAATCGGCAGGTTGTCTGCTTTCCACCAGCGATTGCCGCCGTCGTACGAATACCAGAGGCCGCCATCGTCGCCCGTGATCACATGATCGGTATCGTTTGGATCGATCCAAACATCGTGAAAGTCGCCGTGCGCGCCTCCCGAGATGTTACTAAAGCTCTTGCCGCCGTCGTCGCTGGCAATGAGTGGGCCATCAGGCTTGTAGATCTTATTTTCATCTTTCGGATCGACTATCAGGTTTGCGAAATAGAACGGGCGCCAGACCATGTTGGCGCTGCGATCCGCCGCGATCCAGGTCATGCCGTTGTCGTCCGACCGGTACAAACCGCCCTTCGGCGCTTCGGCTTCAATAAAGGCATAAACAACATTCGGCTTTGAAGGAGCAACGGCCACGGCTATGCGGCCCCATGGCTTTGCCGGCAAGCCCTTGGCGGAATTTGAATCGAGTTCTGTCCAGGTCGCGCCACCGTCTGTGCTCTTAAACAAACCACTCCCGCTAGGCGCATTGGGGCTGTCGCCACCTGAACGAAAAGTCCAACCCTTGCGACGAAAGTCCCACATCCCTGCATAAATCGTCTGCGGATGTGACTTGTCCATCGACATCATCGAACAACCGGTTGAAGCATTGGCGCCCTTCAGAACCTTGGTCCATGTCTTCCCGCCGTCAGTAGTTTTGTAGACGCCGCGATCATCGCTGTCGCTCCACAACTTTCCAGGAGTGCAAACATAGACAGTGTCGGTGCTGGTTGGGTCAACCAGGATTTTCGCGATCCTTTCCGAATTCTTTAATCCCACGTTGGTCCAGTTGTCGCCGCCATCGATGGATTTATAAACACCGTCGCCAACGGAGACGCTGTTGCGTGTCCAGGCTTCGCCGGTGCCGACCCAGATCACTTTGGGGTTCTTTGGATCGATGGTGATTGCGCCGATTGATTGCACTGGTTGCTTGTCGAAGACGGGCTTGAAGCTGGTGCCGCCGTTAACCGACTTCCAAACGCCGCCACTCGCAGCGCCGACATAAACAGTCAGCCGCTGGCCTTCGCGCACCGCATCGATCGCCGCAACGCGCCCGCTCATTGCCGCTGAGCCAATGTTGCGCGCGCCCAGCCCGGATATCGTTTCCGAGTCGACCTTGACCGGCGTTGGTTGCGGCGTTTGGGCGAACACGCCAAACGCACAAATGAAGAGACAAACAATCGTTGCTGACCAGCTATCGATAGTTTTCATCGCTCTCGGGCTCTTTCTTGTTGGGGATCTTTTTCAGTTAACCAGATTCGGATATTTGTTACGGCTTGGTTGGGGGTTTCGCTGGTGGTTTCTCTTCGTCCTGCTTCTTAGGCAGAGTATCAGCGGCGTCGGGCGGTTTGGTGCCCGGCTGTGCGCTTGTGTTCGTCGCCGGAAGATGGAAACGCCGATCATCAATCGGCACGTTGGCTTCGATCTTTTCGTAAGTAACCTTTGTGCGGTTGGGACTGCCCTTAACATTGCTCTCAACTGAAAACGGCATGTACCAGCCGCTCACTTCTTTGTAGTCGCCCAGGGACGTTTCGTATTCGCGCTCGGCGCCGCGGATCATTCGTTTCGTTTCGATCTTAATTGGCACGTAGTAATCGGTGTCCATGAAATAGTAGCGGACGTCGCCACTGGCCAGTGTCACTTTCAGCTTAAAAGCATCGGTGCCTTCGACTGGTTCCATACCGACAAACTCAACCTTGTTGCCCTTTTGCTGATAGTTCACCAGTGGACCATCAAAATCAGAGTCCTCGACGATTTGTTTCGTCTCTTCTTCACCGAGCGGTTCCGGATCTTTCTTGCCCTGCCACGGCTCGATCTTCCAGCCCGTGTGGCCGTCGTAGGCATTCACAGCGGTCAATCCCTGGAGCGAAAATTCCTGACGCACCATGTTCCCGCGCTTGTTCTCTTCCAGGATCGCCGCCTCAAAACCGCCGCCGCCGTTATAAGTGCCTGTGCGTCGCAATGTCTTTACGGCTTGAATTTTTTCTGCGCCGCCGACGGTCTTGATGTATTTGGCTACAATCTCTTGGGCGGTTTGTGCCGAGGCGGGCGCGGCGAGTAGGGCCAATCCGGCCATCATTAGCAGAACTCTACGCATGATCATCTCCTTGGATTAGTGAAGCAACGGGACTCAAAAACGTTAACTGACAAACGCCCGTTAGTACGCACGCGCACAGGCGAATGTTTCCGGCCAGGAAATCGCGATATTTTGTTCCTCACGAAAAATCTGACGCACTTGGTTTTAGCGGTGATGCGATTGGTGGAGCCGAGGGGGATCGAACCCCTGACCTCATGACTGCCAGTCATGCGCTCTCCCAGCTGAGCTACGGCCCCAATAAGAAATCGTTGAAAACTGTGGGCAAGCAAGAGTAGCGCGGCATTCAAACGAGCGTCAAGCGGCCCTTCTGAAAGGGCATCCCGCTTTTTTTGGTCCTCTATCTGTATCTCTTCCGGCGCGCTGCAAAAAATGCCATCACCGCACCGACGATTAGCAGCACGATGCCTTCAATCGTGAGATAGGTGTCGGGAAGTTCGCGCACGCCGCGCTCGGAAATCATGACCGCAGCGGCTGGTTCAAGAAAATACGCGCGATAAGCAATCACGCCGCCCACAGCGGCGAGCACGATTCCAAAGATAATTGCGATTACTCTCAGCATAATTAGTAGGACAGGCATTCCTGCCTGTCCCTTTTAATTAGAACGGCCTCTTACCTTGGAAAAGGGACAGACAGGAATGTCTGTCCTACTTTCCCTTCCATACCGGTTTCCGCTTCTCCAAAAACGCGCCCACACCCTCGTCTTTGTCTTCAGTGGAAAAGCATAGCGCAAACAAATCAACTTCGCGCCGCAGCCCCTCGTCGAGATTCGAGCGCGACGCCAGCTTGACCGCTTCTTTCGCGAGACTCAAAGCCACGGGACTCTTCTCCGCAATGCGATTTGCAATCTCCATTGTCTTGGCCAGCAGTTGATCCGCTGGAAAGACGTGATTGACCAGGCCGATTGCGTATGCAGTTTTTGCATCGATGATCTCGCCGCTTAAGATCAGCTCCATCGCTTTGCCTTCGCCAACCAGGCGCGTCAGCCGCTGAGTGCCGCCGCCGCCGGGAATGATTCCCAGATTGATTTCCGGTTGACCAAACGACGCCGTCTCGCTAGCGATGCGAATGTCGCAGGCGAGTGCCAGCTCACAGCCGCCGCCCAAACAGTAGCCATTGATCATGGCAATTACCGGCTTTGGAAAAGTATCGAAAGCAGTGAACAATGAACGCGCGGTCATAACATCGCGTTGCCTCATCGCCGTGCGTCCGGCAAACTCGCCGATATCCGCGCCCGCGATGAAAGCTTTATCGCCCGCACCCGTAAAAACCACCACGCCAACAGACGTGTCATCACGCAACTCTTCAAGCAGCGCCGCGCCTTCTTCACGCGTCTTGATGTTTAAAGCGTTGCGCTTTTCGGGACGATTGATAGTAATGATGGCGACGCGTTCGCGACGCTCGACAAGAAGGGTTTCATAGCCTCCGGGCTTTGCTTGCGACATTAAATTGATCTCCGCATGTAGGTTGGATTTGCGAAGAGATCGTAAGGTCTCGAGAGTAATCCGTCAACAAGAGTGATATTGCGGTAATGGGGTGATTGTGTGGGGACTTGCAAAGTGAACTGGCCCTTTTTTCTCAGCCTATCAAAGCCTCTGGATCAGTGCTATAAGCTCAGCGTGCTTAGAGAAAGGAAATCATTGATGAATAATAGACAGTTGTTTGCCAGAAGTTTGGTGCTCTGCACTCCATTTGCAATACTTGCCCAGTTGGCCTTCCCCGTTTCTGCCCAAAGAAGTCTTTCAATACCGGCTTCGCGAATTGATGTCGTTCGACGCAATTACACCGCAGTTCCTGAGGATCCTGAAGCAGTTTATGAAGGTGCGCGCATCGTGCACAACGTGACGGTGAACGGAGAGAAGGGCATGCAGGTTCACGCCAAATTCAGGGTGAGATACGGGCTCAACACTCCCTGCATGTTGATAGCTTATTTTTACTATGAGGACGCGGAGAATACCCCGCTAAAGACCGATGATCCAGAGTATCGCGACAAGAAGGGTGGCGTCGCTACGCGCGTAAATTTTACGCCGGCCTACGATCCCGCGGTTTATGAGGATTTGCAGCTCTTCATGCCGTATAAAGCTCTTAACATGGAAAGCGGCCAGACGTATCAACTGAAATTCTATCTCGCGCTGTATGACAAAGAGGGCGGCCGGTTTTTTGGCAAATCGGGGTGGTACAAATTCAATCTGACGATGCCTTGAAAAAGTCCGCCGCGTTTTATTTGCGAGCCACACGTTTACCCCACTACCGATCGCGGTTACTTAGCGGTTCTTTGCGGTTCTCAGCCTCCTTTGCAATTAACCACCGTAGAAAACCGCAAAGTTCGCAAAGAACACGCAGAGTCACGCAAAGGATCGGACTTACGCACGAAAATTGGAATGTTTATTCTGAGGAAGCTGGCGCATCTGAATCTGGCTCGACAGGTTGTTCATCGGCGACCCAGGAAACGAACAGTCGTAGCCAGTTCTCCATGGACTCGGCAATTTGCACACCGACGCGCGCGGTACCGTAGATCGCCGGCGCCATGCGAATCACAACCGCAGTCACCTCAATCGGCGCTCCATCGGGACGATGCGCGCGCAGGTACAATCGTTCGCCACGGCTGACTTTCTGGTTGAGATGAAAGAGCGCGCCGGTAGTTGAGATGTCGTCGGTCTCGGTTGGTTCGCTCCAGGCGGAGCCGTCTTCGGCGCGACCTGACACTACGATCGGCAAGCGAAGCGCCATGCGCAAAGCAAAGCGTCGCTCTTCGTTGTCGTAGGGAGCACTCATAGTTGGCAACACAGTTTGCTTACGCTCTCAAGGAGAATGCGCCGTGCGCCGATCTTCGGCGGGCGCGGTCCAATCATAAAAGCCTGCGCCTGTCTTCTTCCCCAGTTTGCCTTCTCGCACCAAGCGGCGCAAAAGCTCCGGCGGCCGAAATGTTTCTGAACCAAGCTCGCGGTAAAGATACTCGGCAATATTCAAGCGAATGTCCAGACCAACATGGTCGGTAAGTTTCAGTGGTCCCATGGGATGGTTGTAGCCGAGTTCCATGGCGGTGTCGATGTCTTTCGCGCTCGCCACGCCCTGCTCAACCATACGCATTGCTTCAAGCCCAAGCGCCACTCCCAGGCGACTGGAGGCAAAGCCAGGCACGTCCTGAACAACTATCGGCTCTTTCCGCAGCCGCTGCGCCACCTGTCGAACAGCCTCAACTGTATCATCACTCGTCGCTTTACCAACGACTATTTCAATCAGCCGCATGATGTGAACCGGGTTAAAAAAATGCATGCCCACCACTTGGCCGGGCCGGTCCGATGCTTTTGCAAGCTCAGTTATCGACAACGAAGACGTGTTGCTAGCGAAAATAAAAGGCTGGCTCGCCAACTTTTCCACGTCGCGCAACAACTGCTGTTTGAGTTCCAACTTTTCCGGCGCAGCTTCAATCACCAGGTCCGCTTTGGCAATTTCTGCGAGATCGGTGGTGCCGTGAATGTGTTGCAGGATCGAATCGCGATCGGCCTCAGTGAGTTTCGCGAGTTGAATTCCTTTGATTAGGTTGCGCTCGATCGCCTGTACACCGCGCGCCAACGAATCGCGATCGACATCGTGCAGCACTGCTTGATATCCGGCGGCAGCGGCGACCTGGGCGATTCCGTGGCCCATGGTGCCGGCGCCTATGACGCCGATTGTCTTAATTGTTTGCGGGGCGATGCCAGATTTCAATCGTTTATCCCAAGCGTGCGTTTGCGCCGCGTCGGCTCGCGTTCGACTACTCCAGTATGGCTAGTTATACTATACGACTAACCGAAAAGGCTATACTTTCGGGCATTTAGTCCAGATTTTTCGCTTCACAAAATGCAGTTGACGAGGCATAGATGGCCATACAAACACTCGACAAAGAAGTGGTAATTATTGGTTCCGGACCCGCCGGATTAACGGCCTCAATTTATTCGGCGCGCGCCAATCTGAAGCCAATGTTGATCGACGCACCCATCGATGCGCACAAACAGACAGCGCCCGGGGGCCAATTGATGATCACCACTGACGTGGAAAACTACCCAGGATTTTCCGCAGGCATTCAGGGGCCTGACTTGATGGTCGAGTTTCGCAAACAGGCGGAACGCTTCGGCACAGATTTTCTCGAGGAGTGGATTACGGAAGTCGATCTAAGCGAGCGGCCATTCATGCTGCGCACTGAGAACTACATTATTAACGCGCAGACGTTGATTATTGCTACCGGGGCTTCCGCTAAATGGTTGGGAATTCCGGGCGAGGCTAAAGTGCCAAATGGGTTCGGTGGCAACGGCGTCTCGGCTTGCGCAACCTGCGATGGTCCATTGCCGGCATTTCGCAATAAGACGCTGGTGGTGGTGGGCGGCGGCGACACTGCAATGGAGGAAGCAACGTTCCTTTCGCGCTATGCAGCCAAGGTCTATGTGGTCCATCGCCGCAACAAATTGCGCGCGTCAAAAATAATGCAGGACAAGGCTTTTCACAATCAGAAGATCGAATTCATCTGGGACACCGCCATAGACGAGATTGTTGGTCAGGACGATGTTGGCGTAACCGGCGTGCGCTTGCGTAACGTGACGACCAATGAAGAACGAATCCTTCCCTGCGTCGGTGTTTTCGTGGCCATCGGCCATAAGCCCAACACTGATCTCTTCCGCGAGCAGTTGGACATGGACGAAGTCGGCTACCTGAAGACGTCTGGCCATTCCACTGCCACAAATATTGCGGGAGTATTTGCGTGCGGTGACGTGCAGGATTCAGTTTATCGTCAGGCCGTAACGGCCGCGGGCACTGGCTGTATGGCGGCGCTGGATGCGGAAAGGTTCCTGGATCATCTGCCGGTGGCCATGCCGAGTGGCGAAGAAGTAACGATAGAAGGCGAACACATTACTCCAGACCATCGTGCCATCATCGAGCCTGACGGTTCGATGATTCCAAACCAGCCGGATACAGTGTTGGCGCAGGAAGAATAATTAATATGAGGGCAAGTTATGTCGGTAAGAAACAGTGAAATCCTCGAGCAAATTCTAGCTTTACCACCTTCCGACCGAGCGGAACTTGCGGACAGCATTCTTGCCAGCCTTGAGCCATCCGATCCCGACTTACTGAAACTGTGGGGGGCTGAGGCAGAGGATCGCGTCGCGGCATTCAAGCGAGGTGAAATCGAAGCTATCCCTGCGGAAGTAGTCTTTGGCGAAATTGATAGCGACTCTAGTCACCAACTACGCCTGCAAAGTACCATCGATTATCCTTGCGGCATTCAAAGTAATATCGGTGTCTCTAGTAACTCTGGTAGGAATGCCTTTAGCACTCCACTCTCTATTGATTACCGCGCCTCGGGCAAAGGATCGCTGTGAGTAGAAGTTTAGAATGAGGCTCTTCATGTCACTAAGCCGCCTTCCGTTCTTCGCGCCTTTTTCTTTTCGTACTCTGCTCGCCTTTCGCGAATTCAAATTGGAAGTGCAACAAAATTCGTTTTCGCTCCAGAGGAGCGAGATGTTTATGGCTACGAGCGCGCGCTCAAAGATCTCGCTCCGTTAGGAGCGAAAACAGGCAGCGGATACCTTTGCCGAGGGCAGGTAAAAGGCGATTGCGCTCCTACAGAGCTTCGGAGTAAATAAAGAACCTCAAGCTATAAATATCTCGCCCCTCTGGGGCGAAGCGACAAACAATGTCCCATTGCACTTCAAACTTGAATGCACCTTTTGTTGCTACAGCAATACTATCGAATCGTCTTTTTGACGGCGTGGGCGCGGCGCGGGGCGTGATAGAGGTTGTTCTATTTCAAACCGATCTGTTTCACTCATCTCAAAGTTATTCGGGCAGGCTTCACAGTAAAATCCCAATTGCTGTTTTCGTTCTTCACAATCATTGCAATCGAGCGACTGGCCCACTTTCCTTAGCGCATCGACTAACGGCAACAATACCTGCCCGCGTTCAGTCAGTCTGTATTCGATGTGTGGTGGATTGCCGCCGAAATCGATGCGCTCAACGAGCTTGTCCTTTTCCATGTCTCTGAGGCGAGCGACGAGCGTGCGGCTGCTGATAGGGAACAGTCCTGTGTGAAGCTCCATGGTGCGCTTGGGGCCGGCAGCGAGATCCCTCGCCACCAGCAGCGTCCACTTGTCGCCGATCATTTGCAGCGCGCCGGCAATGGGACAACCATCAATTTTGCGTCGTCGCACTATTCATAACTCCGCATCAAGAAGTTCAGAGTCCAACCTTTAGGTTGAAACGATTGGGAAGCAGCAAGCTAAAGCTTGTACTCTAAACTACTGCTTCGTCGCGCCAAGCTGCCGGTCAAGAGGTTCAGAGTCCAACCTTTTAGGTTGAATGATTGCGGAAGCAGCGAGCTAAAGCTTGTACTCTAAACTACTATCTCGTAACTGTGATCTCGCGAGTCGTTGTATTGTAGCCGCCGTTGTCAACCGGTTTGCCATCTTTGTCGATCAACTCAAGGCGCACCGAATGTTTGCCGTTAATCCAACCTGATAACCAAATCGGTTCCCACTTGTCGATGTATTTCGCATCATCGTCGTCAACAATGTAACGAACGCGATACTCGCCACCGTCACCCTTCAGTTTCGCGCCGGTCAGCCAGAAATCGATCATGATCGGATTGGCGTCTTCAGCCTTGTACTCACCTTTTGGCCGGCTGTACGTCAGCAACGGCTTGGCAGGATCAAGGGCGCCCGCGCTGCTCGAAGCCATGTCCTTACCTTCGCGGGTTGGTTTGGGCGCGGCAGAGGAGTTGTTGTTTGCCATTGTCTGGCCCGTGTTCGTGGTGGTCGGCTTGGCTGCGTCGCCGCCACCTTTCACTGTGAATTCCACCATCTGAAAAGCGCCGTCGTTTTTGTAGCTCTCGTGCCAGGGTCTGGACGGAAACACGCGCAAGGTGTGTTTGCCCGCAATAACGTTGCGCAACTCGAACGGCTCATTCAGTTCGTAATAGGCTTCGTAAGGTTGATTATCGAGAATAACGTGAATGTGATTGCCCTTGCCGGTGGCTGGATCTTTGTGCGGCATATAGCCTTTCAGATCGCCGCTGAGATCTAGTTTGACATCCACAGTCGAACCGTTAATGACGGCTCCTTTTGCGGGCGAGACGATCTTCAACGCCGGCTTCGCCTCATCCTGTTCGCCGCGGGCCTTCATCAGATCCGCGGTTTTTTTTGGTCGCGGTACCAGCGCGAGCGTTTGCGTAGCGGGTGGCGTCACCGTAGTGGTGGCGGTCGTGCTTTTGTTGTCAGGCGCAGTCGCGCATGATGCAAAAAATAAAGCGAAGGCTAAAGCCAGGGACACTGATAAAAGGTTTCGATGCCGATTCATGATTTCCTCCAACGAAATTCAAGGATGAACGAGATTTTATTTCGGTAAGTGTACTCCGTGACTGAGTCTAAGCCAATGACGACCCAAGGATAGAGGGCGGGCCAACGCCCGCCCTCTATCCGATTTACTGCGCGATCAGTTTTTTAACTCAGTCCGCGCTGGGCGCTAAGCTCCAGCCCCGCGCGCGCCAGTCTGTTTTTGCAGACGCTGTTCAGTTGTCGCCCAGTCGATATTTGAGAAAAACGCTTCGATGTATTTCGGACGCTCAGCCGGTTTATAGTCGAGCAGGTACGCATGCTCCCAAACATCCATTACCAGGATGGGATTAAAGCCGGCGATGTTGCCGGTTTCGTGAAGCGTTATCCAGTGATTGGACAGCCTGCCGTTGGCCGGGTTCTGATTACAAATGGCCCAACCGACGCCGCGCATTTTGCCGATACCAACAAAGTCGGCTTTCCAGATTTCATAACTGCCGAACGTCGCTGCAGCGGCCTTCGCAAACTGCGTGGTAGCAGCCGGGTCGCCTGTGCCACCACCTTTCTTCAGATTGTCAAAGTAATATTCGTGCAGCACCATCCCGTTGTACTCGAAGCCAAGCCGCCGCGTTAATTCAGAGTAAGCAGGCATCTCTTCCTGGTCCACATTGCCGTCGCTAATGAACTCTGAAATCCTTTCGGTCAGTTTGTTTGTTTCTTTGACGTAGCCTTCATAAAGCTTGAAGTGCATCTCCAATGTTTCATCGGAAATGCCCTTCAGCGCGCTCAAGTCAAATTGTCTCGCTTTATAAGAACCAAATGAACTCATGTTTACCTCCGTGCCATAAAACTCGCCGCACCA
>DATNOG010000023.1:0-2957 GCA_035601415.1 Pyrinomonadaceae bacterium
GGATGCAGAGCATATTGGCAAAGTCTATGAAGGATTCCGTCGTCAGAGGACGCATGCTGCAGCTTCTCTATGAACGTCGACGCGAAGGTTCCATTCCGTTCGGCCACGGTGAGCAGGCGGTCCCGCCGCCAGAAGGTATAATCGCCGTGACTGGCTTCGCGCCGTAGCCCAGCTTTCAGAGTATCGCCTCATCGACTGGACTCCTCTTGAAGATCAGAGCGGAATGGGCCTGCTGTCCGGCTTTGCTAAGATAAACCCTTCGGAATCAAAGTGCTCGAAGCTGGCGTCGCGTCCCCGATCTCGATCTCTACCGATGAGAGCCGACGAACCACCGTTCCCCAGCAGCAACAAGCGCCGATCGCAGCGAGCATTCCGCAGCAGCAGGCGATTACGAAGGCACTGGAGAAAGTGATCACTGCGATCAATCAAGCCGATGTGTCGGAACAGGAGAAAAATGAAGCGAGATCTTTGTTACGAAAACTGCTGGGTAGCAAAGCAGCAGCCAGGGTGCTAGGCGCGGGCGCGCAGTCCCTCGTCGCGAAGTATTTCGCGGGATAGAGTAGAGAGCAGGCGTCAAAGGTTCGTTGGCTCCCTTCCGAGTCGGAGATTCGCACGACAAGAAACGGTTAATCTTTCGGAAAATACGCCCAGAGCGCACTCCCCGACGAGGTAAATTACAATGTCTTCGGACAAGAAAAACAGAAAGAAACCACGTTATGAGAAAATCAACCTCGACCCTTACGCTCACGCAAAGCGGACTGCTCGCCGTGTTGCTGGAACGCCAGCGCAGCGAAGTAATCCGGTTGGCCCAGCGTCGTGCGCACCGCAAACACAGGCATGCCTCCCTTTGGAAGACCCTCCCTTGGCCGTACCGCGCGCTCACGGCGCCAATGCTCGTCGGCGATTCTGCCGAGCCCTTTGTCGGAACCGTCCCGCGCCACACTTGAATCTTACCAGGACAATAGCCATGTATCACCAAATCCACACCTACACCGAGCTCCAGCAACAGATTCACGACGATCTGCGGATCCAACATCCCGAATGGGTCGAGTCCAATGGCGAGTCTCCCATGTGCGATTCTTACGAGTCGCGCCTCACGGAGCTGCTCGGCGCTTCGATGCGAACGGAAGCCAACGGACCGATCGCTGCTACTTATCGCGCACTCGAACTGGCAGTGACTTGAAGGTAAAAATCTGTCTGGGAATCTTCTACTTAGGAGGCCGGGGCTATCGTAGCTACGCGAAGTAAATGACCGTTGACACACCCACCTTAGTAATTCAGTTAGTTCTTTTGGTTGCTATTATTCTGGCTCCCTGGCTTTATAGAAAGAGTAAAAGTTAGGTTTGTTCCGTCCAGGCCTAAAGAACAAGTTACCAGACCCACGGCGGTCTGCGGCAGGTCGAAACCGGATGTCCGAAATCTTTCCCATGCATCTATCGTAAGTCGCTTACGATGCATGCGAGTCAAGCGCGTAGCGAACGAGTCTACGAGTAGGCGCAAATATAGCCGGCGCGGCGATCGCGGCTTTGCCTGTCGCTGATCCCAGCTAGACCGAATGTCAAAAGTTTAGTAATTTTTCTAGTCATTTTGCCCGGCGACAAGAGTGCGACGTCAAAAGCCTTAAAGCAATATCCGATCAGTTCATCGGATTGAGATGCGGCTTTCAATGATCGTGGCTCCAGCTTACAATGGCTGCGAGCGAGCGCACAGCGAACTAAGAGACGAGCGGAGTCTGTGTAAAAGTCCTCGTAACGAAAAATGCAGCCAACAGCCAAACAAAGCAGCGCGATTTATTTCAAGCGACATAAACGCTCTAAATGTCGAGCTGCGCTTTTCCGGCAGCTTCGCGCTTCACCTCCAAATCAGACTCGCGATGTTAAGCAGCAGACGTGCGGCAATGGATACATCGCACAAGGGCTTCGATCAGGACAACTGCCGCTGAGAGGGGTTCGCGTTTTAGTATGCGCGCGGTGATGCGACACCCGGTTAGACGTACCGCTTCGAAAGGCGTAATGAGCAAACGAAGCGCATCCCGATCCTCTGATCAGGAAGTCATGCGGCATCTTTCGCGCTCGCAGATTTTCAAAGATTACGAACGGGCTTTCAGCGAAGCGATGGGTTTGCCGCTCAATATCCGAGGGCACGATTCCTGGTCGCCGGCACACCATGGAAAAGAGGATCGCGATTCATTGGCGTCAATTCTGGCTCGTTTCAACAAGGCTCGTGCTGCGTGCTTAAGGGCCCAGACCGACGCATCTCGAGAACCGGACTCGACAAAGCGCACCGTGACCTGGTTTGCGGGACTCTCCGAAAGTGCAGTGCCGGTGTATGTAGGGGATCACATTCTTGGCTTTCTCGAGACGGGCGAAGTAATGCTCAAGAACCCGACAAAGAAACACTTCGCGACCATTACCCGGCAGCTCCGCGCGTGGGGCTACAAGACAGATTGGGGGCAACTTGAGCGGGCTTATTTTCGGACGTGCGTCCTATCGCCGGACCGGTATCGCGCGATGTTGCGGCTGCTGAGTATTTTTGCGCAGCACCTTTCGATCTTGTCGAATCAACTGGCTGTACGGCGCGAAAAGGACGAGTCCGCAAACATGGCGCGAGCGCGGCAATTCATCGAGAAGCATCAAACGGAGCCTCTGTCGCTCGGGCGGGTCGCCCGCGCCGCTAACATCAGCAGGCATTACTTTTGCAAGATGTTCAAGAAAGCGACCGGGATAAATTTCATCGACTACCTCTCGAGAGTTCGAGTGGAGAAATCGAAGACGCTTTTGCTCAACCCCAACTCGCGAATTAGCGAAGCTGCCTTTGCATGCGGATTTCAATCCATGACGAACTTCAATCGCGCGTTTAAACGAATCGTCGGTCGCTCTCCCACGCAATTCCGCGAATCGCTTCCGAAGCTGCGACGCTCAGTATAAACGGTCAATGGCATAAATTAAAGCATCGGT
>DATNOG010000024.1:0-46318 GCA_035601415.1 Pyrinomonadaceae bacterium
GTTCGGAAAGAATCATCAGCACCGCTGATGAAAGTCCAGCGGATACGAATGAAAACGGCACTCAGCCAAAGAAAAAGAAGGGCGGCGAAGCGAACATGCAGCAAACGATCGACGCGCTCTCGAATCAGGTCAATCGACTCAACGACAAGCTAAGCCAGATGCAGGAGAATGAGCGCTCGCTGATCGACATGGAGCGCCTGACACGAGCTGAGCAGCGCGCAGAGAGCGTGCGCGCGCAGATGCTCGACACCGAGAGCAAGCTAGCGGATTTACAGTCGCGCATGGACCAGGTTGATTACTCGTTGAAGCCCGAAAACATCGATCGGTCGATTGCAGGTTACGGGACAGTGCATCCCGAAGAGGCCCGCGATTCTCGTCGCCGCCAACTGGAAAACGAAAAGGCGCGGCTGCAAGCGCAAATCACCTTGTTGGAAAACAGCCGCACGCGTTTGCAGGCTTCGCTGTCGACTGCAGAAGCCGAGGTGGACCTGCTGCGGCGGCGGATGGACCAGCAACAGTTGAACAACGCTTCGCGCGCTGAACCTGCGGCGACGCCGGACAAACCTTAAGTTCGATCTCTAAAACATGGGCACAATTCCGCAAGCCGAACTGTACGGTTGCATTGAGCAGGCGAACGACCGCGGCGAGCGCGTAGTTGTAGCTACGGTCGCGCGCACGCGCGGCTCAACGCCGCAGCAGCGCGGCGCCAAAATGCTGTTCTTTGAAGGCGGCGCAGCCGCGGGAACAGTCGGCGGCGGTTGTGTTGAGGCAGAAGTTTGGGCCGAGGCGCGCGAAGCGCTGCGCACCGGACAATCTGCTTTGCATCACTTTTCACTGACTGCTGAAGAGGCGAGCGAAGAAGGCATGGTCTGTGGCGGAACGATGGATATCTTCCTCGACGTATGGAAACCAGAGATGCATATATCGTAGTGCGGTGCTTCTCTGTGTAACTTTTGTGTCCTCTGTGCCTCTGTGGTGAATCTTTGTCTTGCTGAGAAGACGTGAGACCTACACCAACAGGCTGGCCGCGCATTTCCAGCGCGGTCTATTACGAAGACGCGCCGGCGGCCATCGATTGGTTATGCCGCGCGTTCGGTTTTGAAGTGCGCGTAAAATTGAGGGCGAAGGCGGCAGCATCGAACATTCTGAACTGACTTACGGCGCAGGCGTGGTGATGGTGGGCCAGGCCGGACTTGCTAACAAGCCGTCGTTTCGCAAATCGCCGCGTGCGGTCGCCGGCGCGAATACACAAAACATGATGGTCTATGTTGACGACGTCGAGGTGCACTGTGTGCAAGCGCGGAACGCCGGCGCGAAGATTGTTTCCGAGCCGAGGACCACCGACTATGGCGAAGACTGGTGGACCGATCGCGGTTATGAATGCGAAGACCTCGAAGGACATCACTGGTGGTTCTATCAGCGGCTGCGCGATCCGAAACCGTAAGGTTGATCCCATGAGCGAATCCTTCATCGATAACTACAAAGCCAAGCACCGCCATCCGCTGAACAAACTCGCACACAGCATTGGCATTCCGCTGATCGTCATTTCGTTGCCTCTCTTTTTCTTTAATTGGCGTTGGGCCTTAGGGCTGTTCATCATTGGCTGGGCATTTCAGTTTCTCGGGCACCTGATTGAAGGGAATCGGCCGGCCTTCTTCCGCAATCCGCTCTACCTGCTCGTCGGTCCGTGGTGGTTGTTGCGCCGCGCGCTCAACTCGCTTGCCTCTCTCGGTTCGCAAAAGCCACCGCTGTCGAAATAGAATCCTTCCGCATGAAGGATTCAACCGACAACACCCGCCTCATTTCGTCTTTGCTCCATCGCTTACTGCAGGACGGCTCGCTGGCGATTGTCGTTACGTTGATCGCAGCGCCGCGTAATGTTGGCGCGAAGATGATTGTCCAGGCGAAGGGAATTCACCATGGCAGCTTCGAAGATGCTAGCGTTGACGAGGCAGTGATCCGGCAGGCTGCCATCTTTCTCGCGTCGAAAGAAGAGACGCGCACTTTTTACGGCAGGGAATTCGCGCCTGATTTGAGTGACTTCAGCGAAGCGCAATTTCTTTTTGAACTAATCCAGCCGGAGCAGCGCGTGGTTATATGCGGCGCCGGACATGTGGGTGCTTCGCTCGCCAGACTCGCGGCTTTGCTTGGTTATCGTGCGGCGCTGATTGATGACCGCAAAGACTTTGTAAGGCGCGAAGACTTTTCGGAACCGAATATTGAACTGCTGCTGGCCGAAAGTTGGAGCGACGCAGTGCGGACGGCGGTGGGCAACGGACGCGGCGTTTCCGTGTGTATCGTGACGCGCGGGCATAGTGAAGATGAACAATGCCTGCGCGCAGTCCTGTCATTCAGCGATCCGGACTACGTTGGTTTGATTGGCAGCACGCGCCGCACCCGCATTGTGCTTGAACGCTTGCGCAACGGCGGCATCAGTGACGAGCAACTGGAAAAAGTGCATGCCCCAATTGGCCTGGACATCGGCGCTGTCACGCCGGAAGAAGTAGCGCTGGCGATCATTGCTGAAATAGTCGCCGTGCGCCGCGGTGGCACTGGTCGCTCGCTTTCGCAATGATGATGGCAGTGCAAGTTCAGTCTCCGCTTGCCAAATCCGAGGGAGTGATGTCGTGAGCGCTCCCCGCCTCGCCAACGACCGGTGGTCGTGATTTGCGCGAGCTGAAGAAAGAGGTGCGATCGAGCACGTTTTCCTGAAACCGTTCGAGATAGAGATAAATCACCGGTGTGATGTAGAGCGTGATGAATTGCGAGATGACCAGGCCGCCAACAACAACCAGTCCCAGCGGGCGGCGTGAAGAACCATCGGCGCCATACCCAAGCGCAATCGGCATCGCGCCAAATACCGCCGCCAGCGTCGTCATCACAATTGGGCGAAAGCGATCCATGCTCGCGTCGTGAATCGCCTGTTCTGCTGATTCGCCGGCGTCTACGCGTTGACGTGCAAAGTCGACAATCATGATCCCGTTTTTCTTCACAATGCCCATCAGCATGAACATGCCGACGAAAGCATAGAGCGACGCCTCCTGGCCAAACAAAAGCAGCGTCAACAAGCCGCCAACCAGCGCGGTTGGCAGCGTCGATAGCACGGTCAGCGGATGCACGTAGCTCTCATAAAGAATTGCAAGAATCACGTACATCACGAAGACTGCCAGCGCCATCAGCAACGTCAGGCTCGTGACAGTGTTGGCAAAAGTTTGCGCTTCACCTTGCAGTTCACCGCGCACACCCGGGGGAACAATCTCCGCCGCCGACTTGCTGATGTAATTCGTAGCATCTCCCAGCGCTACGCCGGGTTTGAGATTGAAGAAGAGCGTCACACTCGTAAACTGATTCAAGTGGTTCACAGTCTGCGGGCCCAGCGTCGATTTCCAGTCAACCAACTCGCCTAGTGGCACGAGCCTCTGTCCGTCATCAGATCTTATATAAAGCCGCGACAGGTCTTCCGGATTCGCGCGAGCCGCGTCTTCCATTTCCAGTATCACCTGATACTGGTCCTCAGGTTTTTTGATCAGGTAAAGATAGTTTTGCGAATACGCGTTGCGCAGCAGCGACAAAATTCGCGCCTCTGACACACCGTAGGTCTTGGCCTGATCGCGACGCAGATCGATATTCAGGTTAGGGGTGTTGCTGTAGAAGTCGGACGAAACCGTGAGGAAGCCCGGATACTGCATGAGCTTGGCCAGCAACTTCTGACTGACGTCGTAGACCTGATCCGGATTGGCGCCGGACACCGCGAAGGCGTACTGGCCCTGCTGTTGACTTGTTACGCCCGTACTGATTTCCAGGACCGGAAAGGGCCGCAGAAACGTGAACACTCCGGGAATCTGGTTGAGGTGGCCCATCATCTGTGCCGTGACTTGCTGTATAGGCTGGCGCTCCGCGGGCGGTTTGATGAAAGTAAACATGATCCCCTGATTCGAAGCGAGAAATCCGGTCGCCCCTGTCAAGGTGAAATCGGTTATCACATTTGGATCCTGATGCAGGGCCTGGTCCACACGATTCTGCAAAGCATGCATTTGAGCCGGCGAGGAACCTTCGCGCGCGATGAAAGCGCCAAAGATCACGCTGCTATCTCCCGGCGGCAAAAACGCTTTGGGGATAAGCACAAAGAGCCAGATCGTGCCGGCCAGGCAAACGACCCAAATCACCGGCGAGATCCAACGGTGTTTCAGAAACCACCAAAGCGATCCGCCGTACATCGCCAGTACGCGCTTCTCGACGCCGCCGATGACGCGTTCCATCCAGGTTTTTTTTGAACCCTCGCCGCGCTCCTTCAGCAGTCGCGCGCACATCAAGGGCGTCAGCGTCAGCGAAACCAAGCCTGAAGCAAAAATGGCAATGACGATGGTGATGGCAAACTCGCGGAAGATTCTTCCCACCAGTCCGGACATAAACACCAGTGGAATGAAAACCGCGGCCAAAGAGATGGTCATCGACATGATGGTGAAGCTGATCTCTTTAGCGCTGTTGATGGCCGCCACGAATGGCTGCTCGCCGCGTTCCATGCGACGTACCGTGTTTTCGAGGAAGACGATCGCATCGTCAACCAGGAACCCGATAGCCAGTGTCAGGGCCATCAACGATAGGTTGTCGAGACTGTAGCCGAGGGCGCGCATCGCGATGAACGTGATCAGCAACGACAAGGGCAGCGCGACCGTGGGGATTAGCGTGTCGGTGGCCCGACCGAGGAAAGCAAAAATCACGATCACCACCAGGATAAAAGCGATGACCAGCGTCGTCTCGACGTCAATAACTGAGTGTACGATGCTCTGCGAACGATCGTAGATTGGCGTGACGCGAATTGAGCCCGGCAATTCAGAACTAATTCGCGGCAAGACTTCGCGAATGCTTTTCGATACCTCTACAGCGTTAGCACCCGCGCGACGATTGACGGCCACGATTACGGTTGCTGACGGCACGTCGTAGCCGCGAACCCAGAACCGCATGTTGATGCGTTCGTCCTGAACTGAATCCTTAACCTCGGCAACGTCGCGCAAATAGACGGGCGAGGCGCTGGTGCCGCCAACAATCAAGTTGCTGTATTGCTCGGCGCTTTCGAGTTGACCTTGCGGCCGCAGGATCGCGGTGCCAGTGCTGCTGTCGAGTTGTCCCGCTCCGGTGTAACTTGATCCGCTCTTGATGGCGGCGCTCAGATCGTCAATGGAAATGTCACGCGCCCACAGCGCGGACGGATTGGCCTTGATCCGGATGGCCGACTTCGTGCCGTAGACATTTACGCGTGACACGCCGGGCAAGATACTCAGGCGCTGGCCCACCTGCGTGCTCGCATAGTCGTAGAGCTGCCCCGCTGTGACCGAGTCACTCGTCAACGCGATGTACATGATCGGCTGATCGTTAGGATTGCTTTTTGAATACGTTGGCGGCGATGGCAAGTCGGCCGGAAGACTGCCGATGGCCTGCGAGATCGCAGTCTGCACATCGGTCGCGGCCGCATCGATGTTTTTGTCGAGCGCAAACTGGAGAGTGAAGGTTGCTACGCCTTGAGTGCTCTGCGAAGTCACCACCTCGAGTCCATTGATTTGCATGAACTGGCGCTCGAGCGGCGTGGCTATGTTATTCGCAATCGTGTCGGGACTCGCCCCCGGATACCCGACCTGCACTTGTATAACAGGATAATCCACCGGCGGCAGATCGTTCACCGGCAGTTGGGTGTAGCTCAGAACTCCGAAGAGGATCACTGAGAGCGTCAACACCGCGGTCATGACGGGCCGTCGAATGAAGGGTTCCGATAAGTTCATGATTTCAGCTGAAGACAGTCAGTGGTCAGTGGTCAGTAGTTGGTAGTCAGCCGGACGGCGTTGACCGCGATCTACTGACTACTGACCACTGACTACTGACCCGTTCATTGCTTCGCCCCGTTGGTACCATTGCCCGGCGCGGATGACGGCGGTTGCTCAATGCGAACCTTGCCGCCCGGCGTAACACCCAACTGGCCGGTGGTAACTACACGTTCGCCAGCGGCGACCCCGTTTTCAATTACCACCAAATCTCCCTGGCGTTGCCCCAACGTCACCGGCCGTTGCTCCGCGGTTGAGTCCTCTTTCACAACATAGACGAACGATCCCTTGGCAGACATTTGCGGCGCCACAGCAGGCACAAGCACGGCCTGATGAATCGTATTCAATACGAGACGAATATTGACGAACCGGCCTGGCCAAAAACGATGTCCGGCATTTGGAATGGTCGCGCGGAGATTCACAGTGCCGGTTGTGTTCTCTACTGCATTGTTGAGAAATGTGAGCTGACCGATAACCGGCTCATCAGAAGTTTCCGGAAGCCGCACCTCTGTCCTTAGCCTCTCTGCGCGCATTTGCAGCTGCACTTCCACCAGACTGTTCTGCGAGATCGTGAAGTCAGCGTAGATAGGATCCAATCGCTCAATAACCAGCAAAGCACCGCTATTGCCGGAAGATCCAGCGCCTGAATTGTTGCCTGAACCTCCACCGGGGTTGACCACGTTTCCCACATCGACGAGTCGCTGGCCAGCACGACCATCAATTGGCGAGCGAATGAAGCAATAGCTCAGTTGTACTTTCGCGCTTTCGACCGCAGCGGTATCGACTCTGATAGCTTCATCGGCGCTGTGAACTGCTGCGTTAGCTGAACCGACGTTAGCGTTCAGGGAATCCTGATTCGCGCGCATTTGCTCATACTGCTCGCGCGGAACTATTCCCTGGTCGACTAATGTGCGGTACCGCTTGAGCTGTACTTCACCCCACTTTGCTTGCGCGATCTCGCGCGCAAGGTTCGCTTCCGCCTGTTTCTTCAGAGCATTGTCTCTCGATACGTTTGCCTGGGCCTGGCGGAGACTCGCTTCAAAAGGCCGGCTGTCGATCGTGAAAAGCATGTCGTTTTTCTTGACGTCCGCCCCGTCAATGAAATGAATTTTCATAATGCGTCCAGACACCTGGGGCTGGATGGAAACTACCTCGCGCGCCACTGTTCTGCCGATTGCGTCGAGATAGGTTGGCACATCCTGCGCTACAGCCGCCGTAACCGAGACAGCCGCCGGTGGACGTTCAAAACCCTGCTGCGCCGCCTTGTTTGCGCAGCCGTTGAAGAAAGCGACGGATAGTGCGCTCAGGAAAAGCAGAATTCGGAATGAGGGATTACCTCTCTCGCGATATCTCATGGTGTTATTCAAAAATTCGGACGCCGTCGGGTGTTCACAATTATTAACTGCCCTACAGACTGATGCAAATAAGCGAACGCTGTTAGCTACGTTTTCGCCGACTGATTTGTTGCAGCGAGGAGGAATGGGACGAGTAAAAGCAAGCAAATCCAAATGCCGCGCACACCCAACATTCTAGTTCTTCAGATATTTCTCCGGCAGGGGGTGTTTCTCGTCCTCGCCTTGCCAGAAGATTGTTACCACCCACCAGCGGCTGCCGTCGTTCATTAATTGAATACTATTGATGCCGCGTTGAAACGGTTTCGCGTCGCCGGGCGCGTGCCGCGATTCGTAAGTGCTGAAGACGTCAACAATCTGTCCAAATTCTTCCGACTTTCTTGAGGCTTCGCGTTCGTAGAACCCTTCCGTTTCAAAAAAGCCGCTCGCCCGCGAGATATATTCATCAACAGTCAAGACTCGCGAGGCATAGCCGCCGGTTTGCCTTGCCCCGGTTGGAATTAAGCGCGCGCCCGGAATAAACAACGACTTCATGCGGTCCCAATCGCGCTTCTTTCCTGCTGGTCCGGAAATAACGTCGTAGACTGCGGCGATGATCGAATCAACAGAGGCGACGTCGGCGGGATTTGCTGACGGCGTTGACGGCGTTGGCGAAGAAGACGGAGTGGTGGGCGGGCTCGGTGGTTGCGGCGTTGGAGCTTTTGTTTGGGCCATTGTCGTGTTAACTGCGCAGGACAAGATTAAGGAAGCCAGAACAAATTCGAAAAATCTTTGGAGTATTTTCACAACGGCGCTCCTGACTTCTATGGATGATCAACTCGTCGCGCATTAGAGCATGAGGTTAAAGCGAATCACAATTGGTTTCAACGAACGACGCTGATGCAGTTTGATTTAGCAACGCTACTGATCACCTGGTGACTTGAGGTCAGTACCACCTCGCGGTAGCGGGTGGGTGAAACGTGCCCTAGGCACCTCATTGGTCCTCAAACGTGACTCTCTATACTGAGACCCACCCGCTACCGCGAGGTGGTACTGACCTCATGTCACGAAGATCAATCGCGGAGTGCGCAAGGGAAGACGCAAAGTTGCGCAAAGAGCGATCCAACTCGAGTTACGATTTTGAAGCTTTGCGCCTGTCATGTTAAGACATTCCACTGATCATAATGCAAACGGAAAACATTGAACTTGCACCCGCACCCCGCGTCGCGCGAACTGGAATGTTTCGCGCGTTATCGCATCGCAACTATCGTCTGTTTTGGACCGGCGCGTTTCTTTCAAACTGTGGCACCTGGATGCAGGCAGTCGCTCAGGGCTGGCTCGTTTTGCAGTTAACCAACTCGGCGTTTTGGCTGGGGCTCGATGCGTTCATGGCAACGGCTCCCGGTTTCTTTCTGACTTTGCTTGGCGGCGTTTTTGCCGACCTCGTCGATCGCCGGCGCTTGCTGATCTATACACAAATCGTTGCTGGTTTGGCCGCGCTCGCTTTGGCAACACTAGTCTGGACCGGACTAGTCAACAGATGGATGGTACTCGGTTTTTCTTTTGTTACCGGCTGTTGCATGGCGCTGGCGAGTCCTTCTTATTTGGCAATGACATTTGATTTGGTTGGCCGCGAAGACCTGGCCAATGCAGTCGCACTGAATTCATCGCAGTTTCAACTTTCGCGCGTAGTTGGTCCCGCTTTGGCCGGCGTTGGCCTTAGTTTGTTTGGACTGGCCGGCTGCTTCTACGTCAACGGACTGTCGTTTGGCGCTGTGGTAATTAGTTTGAGCATGGTGCGATTCGAACGCGATTCTCATGCTTTAACCGCCCCTGCGCATGCCGTCAATGATCGGCGCGCACTCTGGAAAGACTTGCTGGAAGGCTTCCGCTACGTACGCCACCGGCCGCGTGTCTGGTCGTTGCTAATGATTTCTTCGGTGAACAGTCTGTTTGGCGCACCTTACTTTTCAATGATTCCGATTTATGCGCGCGACATTTTTCACCTCGGCGCCACAGGCCTGGCCTGGTTGATGGGCATGGCGGGCGCGGGCGCGTTTTGTGGCGCCGCACTGCTGACCATTTTGGGAGACTTTCGCCGCAAGGGTTGGTTCGTGCTGGGCGGCAGCCTTTTCTTTGGGGCGTTCCTTACTGCGTTCGCGCTGTCAACGCATCTGCATCTCACCTATGTATTTCTTTTCTGCCTCGGCTTTGCCATCGTCACTTCCGTGGCTGTCACCAACACTTTATTGCAAAAGCTGGTGACCGACGAGATGCGCGGGCGCGTGATGAGCATGTTCATCCTTTCCTTCATCGGCACCATGCCCATCGGCAACATTATTGCCGGTTCGGCCTCGTACCGGTTTGGCGCTCCGCACACGCTGGCGGTGGGCGGCGTGATCATTTCCTTGTTTGCAACCGCGATGATTTTCTTTAACCGGCGATTGCGCGAACTCTACTAATCTTCTTCCGCTTTACAACGCAAGAACAGTGGACGAGGCCGTTCTTATTGACGGAACACGGGGAAAGACTGTTCGTTCAGGAGAGAAGACATGAGAGTTCGACTACTGCGGTGCTTCGTTTTGCTGACTGTCATTTTAGGTAGTGGGCTGGTGACTATGGCCCAGGGCGTGATTGTTCCAGGCGAGTGCGATCGCTGCCCGGGTCCGCGTCACCAGGTGCTGCCACGCTCATTGCCTATCAAATCAATCAAGATCGACACGAAGATTGTCTCGCAAGTGGCGACTACGCACGTCGAGCAGATCTTTCGCAACGACACCGACGCGACGTTGGAAGGGACTTACTTCTTTCCCATTCCCGAACAAGCTTCAATAACTGAATTTGCGATCTGGGACGGCAACCGGCGACTCGTCGGCGAGGTGCGCACGCGCGAGGAAGCGCGCCGCATCTACGACGAGATTGTGCGCCGCCAGCGCGATCCCGGCTTGCTCGAGTATGCCGGGAAAGATCTTTTCCAGGCGAGCATCTTCCCCATACAACCGCACTCCGACAAGAAACTGGAAATCAGCTATAGCCAGATTTTGCGCGCCGAGTCAGGCACGGTCGCCTATCGCTATCCGCTCGGGACCGGCAGGCAAATGGCCCAAATCGGCTCAGTCTCTGGTCGGGTGGAACTCGAAAGTAAAGATCCGCTGCGAAATATCTACTCGCCAACGCACGCCATTGAAGTGAAACGAAATGGCACGGGCCGCGCCGCAGTGACCTTTGAAAATCAGGGAGAGCCGCAGGACTTCCAATTGTTCTATGCCCTCTCGCGCGAAGATTTCGGCGTCACGCTGTTGACGCATCGCGAGCCGGGCAAGGATGGTTACTTCCTGCTGATGGTTTCGCCAAAAGATGATTGGTCGGAACAGGAGTATGCCGCTAAGGACATCGTCTTTGTGCTCGACACTTCGGGCTCGATGGCCGACGCCGGCAAGATGGAAAAAGCGCGCGCGGCTTTGCTCTACGGCATAAAGATTCTGCGTCCTGCCGATCGTTTCAACGTGATCTCGTTTGCCGGTGAAGAACACTTGCTGGCAAGCGAATTGATCAATGCCGACGAGAACGGCCGGGCGCGTGCGACCCGTTTTGTTGAAGCACTAAAGCCGGTTGGTGGAACAAACATTGACGCCGCGCTAACAGCCGCCCGCGAACAGATCAGCCGGTCTTCGAATTTGGGACATCCGCGCATGGTCGTTTTTCTTACTGACGGCTTGCCAACGGTTGGGCAAACTAACATCGAACAAATTCTGGCAAACGCGAAGAGCACGGGCGAGGCGCGGATCTTTTCGTTTGGCGTCGGCTATGACGTGAACACTTCACTGTTGGATCGCCTGGCATCGCAATCGGGTGGCGTTGCCGATTACATCGAACCAAAAGAGGATTTGGAAGTTAAGGTGTCAAACTTCTTTTCGCGGATTAGTTATCCAGTGCTCAGCGACTTGCGGCTCGATATGGCCGGAGTGGAAACCGATCTGTCCTACCCGCGGGCCCTGCCTGATCTGTTTCGCGGCTCGCAACTGACGATCATCGGCCGTTATCGCAATCCGATCGACATGAACTTTGTTCGTCTGACGCTTACCGGCAAGAGTGGCGGCAGCGAAAGAAAGTTTTTCTACAACAATCTTCATTTTGCCTTGAACGAAGAAGCAAATGATTTTCTGCCGCGCTTGTGGGCGACGCGTCGCGTTGGTTGGTTAATGGAGCAGGTGCGAACCAACGGCGAGCAGCCGGAGTTGCGCGATGAGATAGTTGATCTGGGTACGCGCTACGGCATCGTTACGCCATACACTTCTTATTTGGCGGTTGAGGAGGCCGAAACAGCTAAGAACTTTGCCCGCCAGCCCATCTCGCGCGTCCAAGGTCTCGGCAATGCGCGGGGTGGATTGAGTGCGCCGCCGCCACCGGCCTCGAGACCTGCGGATGCGACGGCAACCACCGGTAATGTCGCCGTGCAACAAAGCAAGCGTGCACGCGCGCAGCAGGAAGTCATGCGCGTCGATAAGGATGAATCAAACGCGATTCGAATCGCTGGCGGCAAGACTTTTTACTTGCGCGACGGGGTCTGGACCGATGCGGACTTCAAAGCAGGCATGACTTTGCCGCAGATAGTGGTCAAGTTTGGCAGCGACGAATATTTCGCGCTGCTCAAACAGAAACCGCGGCTGGCAGCGTTCTTCTCGTTGGGCGAAAAAGTTGTCGTCATCCTTGATGGAACTGTCTATCGAGTGAACGCAGCTGGTAACTGAGTAAGCCTTGAGTGCCGCACACCAAGGGCCGGCGGGGAAACTCGCGCGGCCCTTTGGCTTGTGTGGTGTCGTAATTTCAGTTTTCTCTGACGCACAGAGATTAATTTAAACCAGCACACTACCCTCGGCTTGTGTTGCTTCCGCAGTTAAGGTAAAAATTCTAAAACAATAATCTCCCATAAAATAGACTGCGAAGAAGCGGATCAAGTACGCGGGTTCTTCAGGCAAAGCTTCTGCATCCAGTTAAGACCAGGGAAAATATCCGTGCATAATTCACAAACCCGATTGTTTATGGCAACGCTTTTTCTTGTTGCGTTCGCGTTTTCAGCTAAAGCGCAACAGGGCTGGAGCGCAACGCGTGTGGGACCGGCAGGCCGGGACTTGAACACAGTTTTCTTCCTCGATGGCAAGCGAGGCTGGGTTGGCGGTGATGGTGGTTTTCTTGCGCGCACCGACGATGGCGGCACGAGTTGGGTGCCGCAAAAGGTTGATACGCCCGACGCAATCAACGACATTTACTTCCGCGACAAAGAAATAGGTTTCGTGTTGGCCGGCAACGCGATCTTTTCAACGCGCGACGATGGCGCCCGCTGGAGCGAAGTGCGCCGCTTTCTGCCGCAAGAATTCGACGGCGCAGACGTTGAGCTTTACAGCGTGCGCTTCTCGAGCAAGAAAAAAGGTTGGGTAGTTGGTTCGGTCAGCAAAACCGATCGGGTTAGCGACAGCATCCTCCTCTACACCGAAGACGGCGGCGCAACCTGGCGTCGCCAACGCGCGCCCAGCCGTTTGGAGTTAATTCACATTGAATTCGCTAACGATAAGCGCGGCTGGATTGTGGGCACCGGCGGCACCATTCTGGCAACGGTCGACGGCGGAGAAAGCTGGACAAAACAGGATGCAAAAACCGCAGCCACGATCTATCACCTGGATTTTCGCAGCGAGAAAAAAGGCCTCGCGGTCGGCGAGCGTGGCACGATTTTGCGCACGATCGATGGCGGCAATACCTGGACGGCCGTAGCCATCAAAACACGCGCGACGCTTTTGAGTGTTCAATTCGTCGATGACAACAGCGGTTGGACAATCGGTCGCAGTGGCACGATCCTGCGCACCGATGATGCCGGCTTGAACTGGGTCGAACAGGAATCAGGCACGAAACAAAATCTTTACGGGCTTTACTTTGTGAAGAAGATCGGTTGGGCAGTGGGCGGCGACGGCATGTTGCTTCGCTACCAACAGTAGGACAGACATTCCTGTCTGTCCGATTTTTGCCCGCGTGACAATCAGACCTTTTCGAGAAGGGACAGACAGGAATGTCTTTCCTACAGCGAGCAACCGTGACCGATTGAATTTACATCAAAGGGTTTGAAGTTATATTGGATGGCCGTAGGTTATAATGGTCACCGTAACTTCGGTTCCTCCTGTGATTACGCCTGGCGCTAAGGCCGGGCGTTTTTTTGTTTCCGCGGATTCAGATTTCCAAATAGGAACTTCAGTAAGTTAACTCTGTACCGTCGCTTCCGCGCTTTTTTCTCGAGTTCCTGTGAAGGTTAAAGCAGGAGCATCTTGCAGGCTAATGGTTCCCTCGATCTGATTGTCCGTTGCTTCAGCGGAAATGTTTGCTTCGATCGCGTGCCCCGCAACATCGAGCGAAACGATTGCCGAGAGAGAGTCGCCGGCAACCGTCGCTGACAACAATTCTCCACTGCCCATTTCCGATTCAACTTTTCCCGCGAGGCCGTTTGCGTTTTGCGTCAGAGTTAAGGTCGCGGGAATGCTTTGCCCCAGCGGTGTGTCGATTTTCAAAGTCCAATCGCCCACGTAGACGGCGGCAAATTTCGCTGAAGACGCCTCGCCTTTGGTCTTTCTTTTTCCTGCCGTGTTATAGAACTCAATATTCTCGGCATACGGCTTTATTTGTTCGCTCAACTGATTACCATCGCCCACGATAACTATGGCCGCCTCGTCTGGCTTCACATACTTGAGCGCGACCGCCTGAATCTGTTCCCTGGTGACCGACTGAATCTGGCTACGGTAGGTGTTCAAATAATTGTCGGGCAGCCCAAACATTTTTATCTGCACCAGTTGATCGATTAGCCCTTCCTGAGTTTCCAGTCGGATCGGAAACACGCCGGTTAGATACGACTTGGCATCGGCAAGCTCTTTTTCCGAAACAGGCTCGCTGCGAATTCTGCCGAGTTCATAAAAGAACTCCTTCAGCGAGTCGCCGGTTACCGGTGTCCTGACTTCTGCCGTGGCGCGAAAAGTTCCAGCCGTACGGCGCGCATCGAGGCTTGAATAAGCGCCGTAAGTGTAGCCCTTCTCTTCGCGCAGATTCATGAACAAGCGCGACGAAGCATTGGCGCCCAGCACTGTGTGCATTACCAGCATCGGGAAATAATCGGGACTAGTTCGCGTAATTCCGGAATTGGCGATCACGATATTGGCTTGTGCTGAGCCGGGACGATCAATGAGATAAGCCGAACGAGCCGTTCGTGTCGGCGGAGCAGGAAAGTCATCACCGATAACTGCACCCGATTGCCAATTACCGAAGAGGTCTTCGATCCGCTGGAGCAGGGAATCGTGATCGACGTCACCGGCAACCACCAGCACAGCGTTGTTGGGAACAAACTTCGACCGGTGAAATTCGATTAGCTTTTCCCGTGTGGTAGCGTCAATTGCTTCGGGAGTCGGCGCGGTGACTGAATACGGATGCGCGCCAAACATAACTTTGGCCACCATCTCAGTTGCCAGGAACGACGGCTGCGCGCGTTGCTGCTTTAAACTCTCTTTGGTGTTCTGTTTGGTGAGTTCAACTTCATTCGCCGGAAACACGGGCCTCAGCGCCACGTCTGCCAGCAACTCCAGAATTTCGTCACTGAAAGTCGTGAGCGAAGAAGCAGCAACCGTGGTGTAGTCGGAGTTTGCGCCTGCTTGCAGCGTGGCTCCCAGACGCGCAACTTCGTCGGCAATTTCGCGGCTGTTGCGCGACTGGGTGCCTTCGGTCAGCAAACCGGTAAGCATATCGACAAGGCCCGGCAGCTCCGCCGGATCGTGCGCGTCGCCGCTGCGCAAAGCCAGGCGATAACTGACCAGCGGCAAGCGTTGATCTGCCACGACAACCACGAGCAGTCCATTCGACAACGTCGTTTCCGAAGTGGTGGGCAGCTTTATCGGTCGCGGAGGTAACGGCGGCGGTGGTTGTTTGAGAGTTTCCGGTTGTGTGTTCGTCATCAAGTATGCAAAGGACCTGATCCGCGTTCAGTCTGTTGCGGCGAATCGGCCGGTTGTTGGGATTGTTCTGGATGTTTTTCTGCGGCACCCATCACGCCGCCTGCATCGGTTGCCGGTTGGGCGGGCGGGCGGGCCGGAACCTGCGGCGCGGGCGCAGCAGGTTGTTGCCGTTCGCCTGGTGGTTGCGGTGATGCGGCGGCCTCGGTCTGCGTTTCTTCACTCAAAGCCGACGGCACGATGTCCAATACGACGCGGTTGTCAATATCGAGAAAGCGTTCGACGCTGGCTCGGATTTGTTCTGGAGTGATGGACAGGTAATGGTCGAGTTCGGAATCCATCAAGGTTGGGTCGTTATCGTAAAGCCCATATTCCGCAAGTCGTTGGGCTCGATACATAGTCGACTGGCGGCCGCGCACGACATCATTACAAAGTGAGTTGCGCAGTTTCTCCATTTCCTCTGCGGAGGGACCAGAGATTCTAAGCGCTTGAATCTCGGCAAAAATTTGGTCGCTAATGGTCGCGACTTCTTCACCGGGCTTTGGCAGCGCAAAAATGTATAAAGCCGAGGGACCGCGTCTTTCGTCGATGCCGCCCTGAATAGAAACCACTGATTCGTCGCCCTTCACCAGCTTTTGGTAAAGCCGCGAACTGTCTCCTTCAAACAGCAAGTCTGCGGCGAGCGAAAGAGCGTAGAAATCCGGAGTGCGGCGCGGCGGAATTTTCCAACCAAGCACAAAAGCAGGAGCAGGCGCGAGCTGGTCGTAAAACACTTCCTGAGTTCGCGCCACGTCATCTGGTTCGCCGGTGTCCACCGGAGGTGGCCCAGCCTGGCTGGGAATGCCTTCGAAATATTTATTGACGAGCGAAATCGCTTCCTGCTCTTCAAAGTCGCCAACTATCGATAGCACTGCATTATTCGGAGCATAATAAATGCGGAAAAATTCCTGCACGTCTTCGATAGTGGCGGCGTCAAGATCTTCCATCGATCCGATGGTTGAATGTGCATTGGCAGGATTCTTGAAAATCAATTCGTTGATGCGCAAAAAAGCATTCACGTAAGGTTGATTGTCATACCGCAAACGCTTTTCTTCCTGCACGGCATTTCGCTGGTTGTCCAGATTCTCCTGCGTCACTTTGAGCGAGCGCATGCGATCACTTTCAAGCCACAGCGCCAGAGGCAGGTGACTGGCTGGCAGCGTTTCAAAGTAGTTTGTTCGCTCGGTCGAAGTGGTGCCGTTCATCGTGCCGCCGGCATTAAAGATGTATTGGAAGTGCGCGGCCTTGGGCACATTTTCCGAGCCCTGGAACATCATGTGCTCGAAAAGATGCGCAAAGCCTGTGCGCCCTGTCTTCTCGTTGCGCGAGCCAACGTCGTAATAAAGCGCGATGGAAACGACAGGGACCGCGCTGTCAGGAGACAATATGACGCGCAAGCCGTTCTGGAGAGTGAATTGTTTGATTGGTGTCGGTGAAAGCTCGAATCTTTCGGCCACGTTTATCTCGTTTCGTCCGCTAACGTTCGCGTGCTTCGGCCCCTGATGGGGAAGGCCATTGTACTGTTGGGGCGGAACAGGAAACTAATGCGCTCAGGATGGTTTCTCGTTGACCATGCCACGCAACTCGGCCCGCAGGCGCTCGATTTCAGCCAGCTTTTGCTGCACTCGCTCAAAAAGAGCTGACTGCGTTTTGATTCCTTCTTCAACCAGGAAGCCCGCAGCCTCTGCACGGTTACGAAAGATCCCGGCCTGAACCAGTTGCTCGACCTTTTCCTGTGCTATGGGGGAGATTTTGACGGCCACGACGTAATCATCCTTCGCGGAAATAGCGCGTTCAATGGTGCGGCTAATGTCACGTCCGATGGCGCTCAATGATTCCGGGATGCGCGATGCAATGTCTCTGACCGACGAAGCGGCGCGCGATCTATCTTCGGAATCGCCTTCCGTTTCGTCCTCTCTAAGCATTAGGTCGTCGACAGTTTCCGCTGGCTTCTGCTCTTCTTTTTGATAAGGGGCGCTTTGATAAGGATTGCTCATGGTTTGAGAAAACTCCTTCGACCGCAGGGATTCAAACTTCGCTGGTAATACGTTTTTGATCTTTGCTAAGTTCATTCTAAGGATGCATTCAAAGAGCCGTCAAGTAGCGTCAAAACGAACAACGCTAGTAGTTCAAAATTTGCTCCTGATCTTGATTGGAAATTGCAGGCTCGCGACTCGAGACTGGCGCTCGGTTAGATTCAACTCCATGGAGTGCGCCGGCCCGGCGGGGCTTTGGCCTTAACGGATGCGAACTCGATCTTAATTGGTTGGAGGGTGCTCGGGAGATTGCGCGCTACAGTCTCACGGGCCAAAGCGGCGCCAGGCCGCCGCACTCCAAAAAGTCGCCGCCGGCAAAGCGCTTGCCCGGCGGGTTACCATTCGCTAGTATTTGTCGCGCGCGCGGCGTTGATCTGATCAACGTTCACGCGCTGTCGGATCCAACATTGATTCCAGTAATCCCGAGGCTATTCGCCAGTGAACAAGAAACTCGCATTAAGGCTGACGACACTCGTCCTCGTTATCAGCATCTCCACTTTTAGCTTTGCCCAACAAAAACCGCGGCCTGCATCAACACCAGGCCCAGCCGGGAGAGCAAGTACGTCGTCACCTCGCCGCAATACTCACGCGGCGGCAGACGCAACTCCTATAATCGAAAAGGATTTTGAAGAGGCGCTGCGAGTGATTGAGCGGCATTACGTCGATGGCTCAAAGCTGGATTACAACTCCGTTTTCAAGTCGTCGATCGTCGGCATGCTGCGCTCGCTCGATCCGCATTCGAATTATTACGACCGCGACGAGTATGAGGAGCTGAAGACTGATCAGCGTTCTGAATATTTTGGCATTGGCGCTTCGATCCAGAGTTATTTTTTCAGCGATGATGGCGACACTTTTATCACTGCGACGTTTCAAAACGCACCGGCGGCGCGCGCCGGCCTGCGCTTTGGCGATCGCATCGTCGCGGTTGACGGTGTAAAGATGACTGGCAAGCCTTCGCTTGAAGTGCGCGACAAGATTCGCGGCCCGCGCGGCTCAGTTGTAAAGATAACAATCGAGCGTGCGGCGGACAGGCGATTGCAGACAGTCGAGCTAACGCGCGACGTGGTGCCGCAGCCTTCGATTCCTGATGCTTACATGATCAAGCCCGGCGTTGGCTATGTTGATATGACGCGCGGCTTTAACTATTCAACCACCGAAGAGCTTCAGGATGCGTTGGACCAGCTTCACGCGCGGGGCATGAACTCTCTGGTTCTGGATCTAAGGAACAATCCGGGTGGTTTTCTCGACCAGGCAATTCACGTCGCCGAAGTGTTCTTGCCTAGTGGTGAATTGATCCTGACGCAGAAAGGGCGCAACGGCCTGCGCGACAATACCTACAGATCGTCGAACAATGCGGCTGATCCCGTTCCGCTCGTAATTTTGATCAATGGGAATACGGCATCGGCTTCAGAGATTGTTGCCGGCGCGATGCAGGATCACGATCGCGCCTTGATTGTCGGCGAGACCAGCTTTGGCAAGGGTCTGGTGCAAAGCATCATTCCGCTCGATTATGGCGCTGGACTGACTTTGACTTCTGCCAAGTACTACACGCCTTCGGGCCGTCTGATTCAGCGAGACTACGCGGACAGTGGCTTGTACGACTACTACACTCATGGCGGCTCGAAACGCAATGACAGCTCCACGGCGAAAGTGGTGGGAGCGGAAAAGAAAACGGACAGTGGCCGGCCGGTTTACGGCGGCGGGGGCATTGCTCCCGATGAACCGGTGGATCCAAGAACAATTACCATCGCGCAGCGCCGGCTGGCATCTGGGGTTTTTGCGTTTGCGCGCGAGCTTGTCAACGGGCGCATCCCGGCACCTGCCAATTACCGGGTGCGGGGCGCGATTGACTTTGAGCACGAGCTGAAACCGAACGACTTTGTGGTTACCGATTCGATCGTGCGAGCGTTTAAGGATTTCCTGGTCGCCGATTCCTCATTCAAAACTTTTGCGGCGCTGGTGGATCGTAATCGGGCCTTCGTTGAGATGCAGTTGCGCTTCAACCTGGTCCAGGCCGCCTATGGCCGCGTGCTGGCCGAGCGCGTATTTCTCGCCACCGACGATAAACAGCTGGCCAGGGCGGTCGATGTTTTGCCGCGCGCCCGCGACCTGGCCATGACAGCTACGCATCACACGCAACCCTAAGAAACCGAATACCGAAAAAGAGGACAGGCAAGAATGCCTGTCCTACCCTGTTGCACGCATAAAACTAAGTCTTGCCTCTAAAACCACATTTGTGATATGGTCCACAGTGAACCCGGGTAACCAAATGGCACGAACTTCAAAGTCACTTATCAATACTGCTGAACTGGGACGCGCAATTCGTCGCCGACGCGAGGAGTTGGGGTTGAGCCTGCGCGATGTGGCGGACGAGACCAATGTCTCTGCCTCGACTTTATCTCGCATTGAAAACGGCACTGGAAAACCCGATGCCGATAACATCGCGCGCCTCACCTCCTGGCTCGATGTGCCGCTGGAGAGAATTCTCAAGGGTACACGCGAGGGGCGCGAGGAAACGAAGGCCATCGTTTATTATCCGCACGAGTCAACACCCGAAATCGTCGGGGCCCACCTGCGCGCCGATCGCAACCTGACGGCGGAAACAGCCGATGCCCTTTCTGAATTGTTTCGGGTGGCATATTCTCAATTCAGTCGCAAAGACCAGCCAAAATCAGCACGCAAAAAACGCTAAGTCAACTCGCATTCATTCATCCGCTATAATTCGTTCATGACTACAACGGAGTTGCCGCCCGGCGAAAAGTGGCGGCGATTTGAACTTCAAGCATTGGGATTTCGTGATTTTGCCGGCGTGCGCCCCGATGCCGCACTCGATCCTTTTCGGCTCGCCAAATTCGCAAACTTGCTCGTAGTTGACTTTGATCAGATAAAGAGCTTGAGCGAAAATACGCGCGAGCGCCTGCTCGGCTCAGCATCTGAAGAATGGTCCGGAGGCGCTTGCTCTCACGCGCTGCCTGACGGCCGTCGCATCGTCATACTCAATCCGAAGCATGGACCGGCCCGCACCAATGCCACGTTAATGGAAGAAATCTCGCACGTCTTTTTGGGCCATCAACCGAGCCGTCTCAAGGTGCTGGTCACCAACAGGAGTGGTCGCACAGTTGCACGGGACTACCGCGCTGCTGACGAGGAGGCGGCATACGCGACGGGCGCCGCCGCCCTGGTGCCGTTCGCCCCGCTACGCAAATTTGTTCTTGACGGACAAAAGTCTGCGCAAATTGCCAAACATTTTCGCGTCAGCCGCGAACTCGTCGAATATCGTCTGAAAGTCACTCGCTTGTGGCGGCTATATCAAGCAGCACTTTCCGCTTAGCTGCGAGCCGAGCGGTCAATACCCGTGGCAGTCCAATCAGAATTTCCTGGTTTCACCTTGAACGCTTATAATCGTGCTTTCGTTTTCCTGTCTCACCGCATGATGACTGGCGCTTGAATATATGACCGAAGAAATCAAAGAGCTGCCGTTGCCTGGCCTGACAACTACAGACAAGCTGCGCATGTTGCTCGATATCACAAGGAAAATCAGCCAGTCGCTTGACCTTCAGGAAGTCTTGAATCTCGTGATGGACACGCTGGATTCGTTGATTCCATACGATGCCGCCGGCATTTTCGTGGTTAAGTGTGACGAGGTAAAAGTCGCCGAAGGCGAAGAGCCCTGTGTGTTTCAGGCAGAAGCTGTGCGTGGTTATGACATCGACGAGCTGACAAACCTGCATTTGAAAATTGGTGAGGGTTTGTTGGGCCAGGTGGCGCGGACTGCCCAGCCTGTTAATTCTCCGGACGTGCGCAGCGAGCCGCTTTATATCAATGCAAGAGGTGAGACTCGATCGGAAATGTTAGCGCCGATCATTTCCAACACCGAAGTCATCGGCGTTTTCGACCTCGAAAGCGACGAACTCAATGCCTATTCCGAAGATGATCTTCAGGTATTGATGCTGCTGGCTGCGCAAGTGGCCATCATTATCGAGAAGGTGATGCTGCACGAGCAGTTGATCGAAAAGAAACGTCTTGAAGGTCAGCTTGAAGTCGCGCGCCAGGTGCAGTTGGAATTGCTGCCGGCGAAGGATCCGCGTTTGGCAGGTTACGATATCAGCGCCTACAACTTTCCCACTGAAGAGGTTTCGGGCGACTACTATGATTGGGTGCAGATTTTCGATGACCAGATCGGCCTGGTGATTGCCGATGTGTCGGGCAAAGGCGTTCCCGCGGCCCTGCTGATGGCGTTCCTGCGCGCCAGCCTGCGCGCCGCAACACACATTGGTTATTCGCCGCAGGTCTCGATGGCGAAAGTGAACTATTTGCTTTGGGAATCAATCGAGCGAAACCAGTTTGTTACGGCTTTCTATGGAATCCTCGATGCCACCAACCGGACGCTCGCTTATACAAATGCCGGCCACAACCCGCCGCTGCTGCTCACGGGCGACGGAAAACACCGGTTCATCGAGCGTGGCAGCCTGCCTTTGGGAATGTTCAAAGACACCCGTTACCACGAGTATTACCAAACGATTGAGCCGGGCGAGATGCTTGTGCTCTATACTGACGGCGTTACGGAAGCGCAGAATCGGAAAGACGAAGAGTATGGCCGCGATCGCTTAGCCCGTGCGGTCAAAGCAAACGAGACCCTCAGTGCCCGCGATTTGATCGCAGCCGTACACAAGGAAGTCATTGAATGGACAGACGGAAAGGGCGCAACCGACGACGTAACCTTTTTCGTTATCAAGGCGCTTGAATAATCGGGAGCGACGAGTTATCGGTTAGTGCGCTGTTGAGGAACAATGCGCGTGGTCGCCTCCAGGCGCCAATGGACCGCGATAGTCGCCGAAGTGAAACTCGTTTTCGACACTTGTAAAGGCATAAACGTCGAAACCAAATGCGTCGAGATAATCTGCAACGTCGTCTGGTGAGTGAAGATATACGGCGGGAACGAACCCGGCTTCAGCGCGAATTTCCAACAAGCGCTCGACAACTTCAAGTGGGGCAAAGCATATAACTGGATCTCTGTAGGTTGCCATGTCCGCTGCCTCCCTTTGATTAGCTCGTCCGCTCGAATAGTACCCAGGGATTTGATGTAAGTTTTCAGTTTTAGGTTATCCGTTGGAAAATGTTTTGCATTTGAAGGTTTTTGACGCCGGTTACAGGAGAAAAGTTCGAAATAAAAATGACTGACCCAAATCCCAGCCAAAGCGGCGTCCCTTCACAACTCAACTTCGTCGCCGTGCTGCGGCAGATGCTGAAAACGTCCGACAAAGTCAGTGATCTGATTTTTTCACCGGGCCGGCCACCACAGGTCGAACTCGCAAGCAAGCTCCAGGGTGTGATTGTTCCTGGATTAGAGAAGCTCACGCCTGCGCACACCGCCGCCATCGCTAAACTAATTGTGGGAAACAACGAAAGTGCGAATGAAAGCCTGGAGAAAAGCGGGTCTGCCGATCTCTCGTTCAGCGTTCCAGGTGAGGCGCGCTTTCGCGTGAACATCTTCAAGCAACGCGGTACGCATGCGATTGTCATGCGTGTAATTCCCACGAAACCGCCGACCTTTGATGACTTTGACTTACCCCCGCAGCTAAAGGAAATCGTCGATATCAAGAATGGCATCGTGCTGGTGACCGGTCCGACTGGCAGCGGGAAAAGCTCGACCCTGGCCGCGATAATCGATCTGATTAACAACACGCAGTACTACCATATCGTCACCATTGAAGATCCGATCGAGTTTCTGCATAAGCATAAAAACTCGACTATTCACCAGCGGGAACTGCATTCGGATACGCCGAGTTTTTCCATCGCTTTGCGCGCGGCGCTGCGCCAGGCTCCAAAGGTAATACTCGTCGGCGAAATGCGTGACCGGGAAACGATTGAGGTCGCGTTGGAAGCTGCGGAAACGGGCCATCTGGTTCTCTCGACCCTGCACACGATCGATGCCTCCAAGACCGTAGATCGAATCATTGGCGTGTTTCCCAAGAACGAAGAGCGCGTAATTCGCACGCGCATTGCGCAGTCGTTTCGTTACATTGTTTCGCAACGGCTGATGCCTCGAGGCGATGGCAAAGGGCGCGTCGCTGCTATTGAAATCCTTAAATCCACCATGCGCACGCGGGAGTATATCGAAAAGGGAGAATCAGAAGGGAAGTCGCTGATTGATGCGATGGAACAAGGCGATCAGGACGGTATGCAGACATTCGACAGCGTCATCGAACAGATGGTGCGCAATGGCGTACTAACTAAAGAAGGCGCTCTTCCCTACGCGACCAACGCTAATAACTTGCTGCTGCGCCTAACCGACCTCGGTGACCCGGCGGCCGCGCCAGTCCCAGCCGCTCCCAAAGAAGAAGATTCCATGCTCGATTTGATTGAAAGGTAGCGATAAGGGTCTATAATCCCTTTGAAGCTCTGGTCTCTCTCCCCTGAAGTTCAAAATAACGGCCTGAAAATCCGAATTATGTTGTCACTTTCGTTGAAACGTGTATTTGTCGTCGCCCTATTTTTCGTCTTATTGCCATTGCCTGTTTCGGCTGATTCGCCCCAAAGCGAGCCGCCGCAGGGTATTCGGATTGAGTTTGTCGCCGGCAGTCATCTGCGCATTGAAAACCAGTTTGGTGACGTAGACGCGGAAGTTTGGAAGGAAAACTACGTGACTGTTTCGGCAGCCGTCGAAGGAAGCAAACCCCTTGCGCGATCGCCAGTCGTAATCGAAAACCGGAAACAACTGTTGTCGATCAGCATCGTGCGCCGGCCCAACGATCCCGCCGTTGCCATTAAGCTGACCGTCAAGATTCCTGAGAGTGCGCATGCCGAGATTGTTACCGGCAAACATTCGATTTCTTTACGAAGCATGCCATCGTCTGCCTCACTAAGATCGAGCGCCGGTGATATTGGGGTGGAATTTGCAGGGTCGCCCAACGCGGACATTCTTGCTCGATCAGTTACCGGATCAGTCGCGTCAACGCTTCCCGAATTCCGCACCAGCAACGGTCATGTGGTGCAGGCCCGCCTGGGAGCGGGTACGCAAACTCTGCGCGTCAACACGCAAAGTGGTGCGATTTCATTGGCCCTAATAACTGAGCCTGAGGCGTTATCGAAGCCCGCGGTTAGCGCAGACGAGTCGACTTCAGAAACGCCGAGGAAAGCGGCAGGAACGCCTGCGCCGGCTTCAGACACTCAGGAAATTAGCGAAGGCGATATCATTCGCGTCGATTCGCAACTGGTAACGCTCAACATGAGCGTTGTCGATCGAAACACCAGTCGTGGACTGGCCGGACTGACGCAATCTGACTTTCGCCTTTTTGAAAACGGCAGCGAGCAACAGATTCTCGAATTCGAATCGTCATCGGCGCCCTTCGATCTGATGCTCTTGATTGATCTGTCCGGCTCGACACGCGACGTTGTCAGTTTGATCCGCGCTGCGGCCTTGCGCTTCATCAACGCGGCGCGACCGTTCGATCGCATTGGAGTGATCACCTTTGCTGGTCGCCCAACCCCGGTGTCGCCATTGACACTGGATCGGCAGACTTTACGCCAGCGCGTCAATGCCATCGATACCGAAGCAGGTGACACAAAGCTTTACGACGCGACTGACTTTGCCTTGACGCAATTATTGCGGGACACGAAGAACGCGCGGCGCACTGCGGTTGTGCTGATGAGCGATGGCTTGGATGGCAGTATTCCCGGGGTGCAGGGCGATGGATCGAAACTGTCTTACACCGATCTCGTCAATCGAGTTCGCGAGTTTGATGGGGTGCTTTACACCCTGTGGCTCAACACAGAATATGAAGCGTTAAGCCCGCTGGATACCCAACCCGAAGCTTTCGACGCTGGTTATGACCGCATGAAGGAAATGGCAGATTCAGGCGGCGGTGCATTCTATGAGGTTGAACGCCTTGAGGATTTGGCTGGCGCATACGAACGTGTAGTCGCCGATCTCGGTACGGTGTACAGCCTGGCCTACCGCCCTTCTGACAAGACGCGTGACGGGAAGTGGCGCGGCATCCGGGTCGCGGTCAATCGACCGAACGCCGTCGCGCGCGGCAAGCGTGGTTACTATGCGAATTAAGTCTCGCTGGCTACGCGGAAATGCTTGTAAATGATTTGGAGGGGACTATAATGAAAATCCCCCTAAAGGATCGATTTGATCGCCGGCCAGACCAAAGGAAACTATCATGAAAAAAGGTCTTATGTCGTTGATTCCCTTGTTGGTTGCTTCCTTTGTTGTCGCGTTTCCTTTTTCGACGGCGGCGCAAAACCGCGAAAAGTTTGTTATCTCCGCGCACGCTGGGGGCGTTAACGCGGTCACTGGCCGCGCCGCCTTGCGATCCCATGGTACTGGCGATTGGCAACAACTCACCATTACAGAAGATTTGGAGACGGGAGATGTCGTAAGAACTAGCTTGGACGGGCGTGTTGAGGTGCTGCTCAATCCCGGCTCGTATCTTCGTATCGGCGAGAACTCTGAAATTGAGTTGACCGACAATTCTCTTGAAAACCTGGAGATCCGCCTGGTGCGGGGCACGGCGATAGTGGAAGTTACCGGTACCGACGATACTGAACTACTAATCAATATTGCGACGCCCCATACACGCATGGCCATCGTGCGACGCGGACTCTATCGGGTGAACGTTGTTCCCGGCGATGCCACCGAGTTGATCGTTCGCAAAGGACGCGTGTTGCTGGAACCCACGCACACGAAAATCAAAGGCGGCGACAAGGTAATTTTCAGCGACAACTCATTCTCCGTCGCGAAGCTGAAAAAGGGTGAGAAGACGCGAGACGACCTTGAAGCCTGGAGCAAAGGGCGGGCGGAAACATTGACGCAAGCGAACAGCAGGCTTTCTGCTCGGGCGCTGACTACATTAATAGCTTCCTACCGGAGCGATTGGTGGCTATCTAATTTCAGTGGCAGAGCGGGGTTTTGGCTTTATGATTCAGGTGGCGGCTTCTATACGTTTTTCCCATTCTCGTATGGGTGCGGATCTCCATACGGCACGTCCTACGGCAGTTCACTCTACGGAACAATCTATCGCAACCCGTTATTGGGTTGGTCTCCTTCAGGAGGTTCAGGCGGCGCAGGAAGTGGCACAGGGAACGGTGTTGGTAGCGGAGCTGGAGGAGGAAACCCCAACAATGTCCCGCCGCCACCCGCCAACCCCATTTCTGAATCTCCGCGGGCTCGCGATATTCCCACGGCCGGACCGGCTAACGCCCACCGGCCTGATAATCCCTAAAATAAATTAAAGAGGCGAAGTAACTTCAACGGAGAGCCGGCGCAACTCATCATCCACCAGATTCCTTACTTCACTTGGTTTCAAGCCTGAGAGAACCAGCTGAGTCAGCGCTGCCGTTAGCTGGCTGCGCGCGTGATCCCCAATCGGCTCCTTGAGCACTCGAGAGACGACCAAGGCACCGGCACCATGTCGCACCTTTACTAACCCTTCTTTTTGAAGTCGTCGATAGGCAAAAGCGACCGTGTTCAGGTTCACGCCTAGATCGGCAGCCACCTGGCGGACGGGTGGTAAAAAGGTCCCCTGAGAGAGTTCCCCGGTCGCTATCAGGCCCTTAATTTCATCAACAATTTGCTGATAAATTGGCCTCCGGTCTTTTTCGTCTACGGTTATGTACATGAGTGTTTATTGACTGTATACACTAGACACTATGGTTTTGTAAAGGATCAATCATGTATGAGGTGCAAGTTTGTCTGCAAGAACAAGCGCTGAACGACTAATAGCGGCCATGCCGCCGGGCGAAGTGGTATCGCTAATGATGAAAAGGTTTGGTAGGGAAGTAGCGTGTGAAGGCTGGCTTTCCCAAAACTGTGAGGCGGTCGGCACGAGGTTGCCAACCATCCCTAGTTTTCGCCTGGTTGAATCGTAATAGCCTCGCGGGTTGATACTGTCGATTACTTCTACACTGCTGCCCAGTTCAGGAAATGCTGTATGCAAACGGCCCCAGCAGGCCTCGAGCATGAGTTGGTCCTTCGCTTCCGATTCCTCTTCGTTTGTGTGGAATGAAAACCAATCGTCTACATTCGTAAAGGCATGAACTGTTACCGCGCGTTTTCCTGCAGGCCCTCTCACGTCCCAGCCGGGAGCAGCGTTAAAGAACAGCTGGTTATTCTCAGGACAGTAAGTGGCGTCGTCTTGCCAATCAGTCACTGTAAGAAATCGGTCCGAAGTAAGTCCGTCGCCGGCATTATCGTCAAGCGAAAGGAAAAGCAAATATGCACCCCAACCACGGAGTGTTTGCAGTGACTTTCTTATTTCCGGCGGCGTGCGATTGAGTCCGACCAACTTTCCGTAAGTGTCCCACACGGTTAGATTGCTGACGATCGCTTTCGTGCCGGTTATTTTTTCGCCGCTTAATAGGTCGACACCAACGGCGCTGCCTGCTGAGTCGTAAGCCAACCTCAGGACCGGCGAGTTCAACTTGATCGAGCCGCCGCTGGTCCTAATTGATTCCGCCAGTCGTGCCGCCAGCGCCGCGCTACCGCCGCGGATCGCAAACATTCCCTGGCATACTTCGTTCAGCGCGAGAGCTGCCTGCAGGTAGGGCACTTCGTTGCTGTTACCCTGGGCCAGCGTTTGCAGTTGTGCATCAACGAAGCGACGAAAACGTACCGACAGATCCTTGAGATGGGCGGCGACTGAATCGCCTGAAGACGCAAGTATGTTCGCACCGGCCTTGCCTTTGCTGAGCAGCTTATAGACTCGGCTGACTTTCGCTGCCGAAAGTAGACCCGGGCTCTGTTGCAGTAATTGCCGCAGGCTAAGGCCAATGAGATTCAGTTTTCGATAAAAGCCAATTGCGGCTTCGGCGCACTCTGGAAAAACTTCACGCAAGTTCTGCTCAAACCGCTCACCGTCTTTTCCTACGACGACTTCAGAATGATCGGGTAGTCTGAAAACATAACTCGGATCGAGTGGCCGAGTCTCCGGAGGCACAACCGGCAGTTCGGAGAAGATGCGTTGATGGATTTCATCAGGGCCCCATGAAGAATAGAGTCCAAAGCCCTGCTCAAAGGTGAAGCCAAATTTATCAAAGCTCGCCGCGCACCCGCCAACGTCTGGTTGCCGTTCCAATAGGCAAACATTCATACCGCGTTGCGCGAGCAAGGCAGCCACCGTCAATCCGCCAATGCCACCGCCCACGACAACAACTTCACAGTCCATCTGTTAGCGAATAAAGTGAATTAATGGTAGCAGGATAAAGGTAGGATTCGCCGGATCACTACCGGGCAGAATCTTTTGCGCGTAGGGTTCGACAATCAACAGCACCGCCTGAATGCCGTTGAAGACGAGGTGAATGATGATGCACGGCAGCAAGCGATGGGTGTAGGCGCGAACCAGCGTCAGCGCAATACTTAACAGCGCGACCGCAGCAATCACGCCAACGTTTGGCCAGTATTGTGGAACGTGAATGATAGTAAAGAGCGCCAGCACGAGACAAACTGCCGTCGGCCCGCCGGCCAGCTTTTGCAGTGGTGCATAAAGCACGCCGCGATACATAAACTCTTCGACGAATGGCGCGGTGCCAACCGCCAGGAGTGAAATCGTGTAACGCGCGGCCAACGAACTGTTAATGATCTGTTCGAGTTGCGTGGGCTTTGCGGAACCCAACGCCCACGCGAGCGTCGAGCCAACAATGAATAAGCCGACACCTAATCCGACCCAGAGCCAGATTTCCAATTGACCTGACCAGCTCCAGCCGATAGTGCGCCAAAATGGTTTTTTGCCAAATCGTGTAACTACCGCCCAGATTAGAACCAAGGTCGCCAAATGGCTGGGCAGGAGTGCAACTACCTGAAGCAGCACGGCGGTCTTGTCGCTAAGTGCGAGCTCAGCCAACGCCTTTATGTAATTTGGATCACCGGTGTGCAGGCCTTTGCTTGAAGCATAAGGCAACAGAAACAACAGCGGCATGACTACAATCAACACCATGCTCGCAATCCAAACAAACAACGCCGAGACTACGCCCCACGCAGGATCATCAGCATTCACTGCCGGTGGCTGTGTGCCCGCGCCAAACGCCGCCGGCAGATATGATTTCGGATCTTCGGCAAGATGGATTGCCGTCACTTCCTTGGAATTAAACACGATGAGTGGCAGTTTATGAGGTTGTCTTGCCGCGGTCAAACTTGAAGCTCGTGCAGTCTGCGGGAACCAACCAAATGGCTTCAGACCGCCGGATAGCCAGTTTCAAACATTGGTGGTCCAACCCGAGGCGCTGCCAGCATGACACCAATGATTGTTTTCGCGTCTTCGATCTCACCGCTAGTGATCATGCTTAGCGCTTGAGAAAACGGAAGGCGAACAACTTCGATAATCTCGTCGTCTTCCAATCGTTGCTCGGTTTCAGTTAAGTCGGTGGCCAAATAAACCCACATTTTCTCTTCGCAAAAACCCGGGGTGACGAAGAACTCCGATAGTTTTTCCATACGTCCGGCAGTGCAGCCAAGTTCTTCTTCCAATTCACGCGCCGCACCTTCTTCTGGCGCTTCGCCGCGTTTCAAAGTGCCAGCCGGAACTTCCAGCAAGTAACGAACGGCCGGGTGGCGATACTGGCGCACCAGCGCCAAGGTGCCATCCTCAAACACCGGAACAATCACCGCGCTGCCCGGATGATGGACTGTTTCACGTTGATAAGTCTTATCAGCTTCGCGAATCGTGTCCACGGTCACATCAAAAACTCGACCGTGAAAAATTTCTTTGCTATCCAGAATCTGAGGACAGTCTGTGGACGTCATTTGCTATTCCTTCCCGGATCGAACGTTGTCTATGAGTGTTTAGCTGTTAAGGCCGAAGCGTTCAATATTGCTTTAGCCTCGCCCAACAAATAAAGCGAACCGGTGATGCAGGTGAGGCTTTCGGATGGGGTCACTTCATTCGCCTTTGTAAGCGCTTCGCTAACCGAGCGCGTGACAAAAACGTTAGCCGTGCCGATGGCCACCGTTATTTCCCGGAGTTCTTCAACGCTTGCGCTTCGCGGATTATCAACTTCGGTCAATACAACTCGAGCAGCCGCAGGGAAGAGAATTGCGGCCATCCCTTCGAGGTTTTTGTCGCGCATCGCACCAAACACGAGCGTCAACGGAACCTTAACGAACTCGTCAAGGTAGCAGCGTAGAGTCTGGGCCGCAGACGGATTGTGGGCGCCGTCCAACAAATATCCGTCGACCATTTCCAGCCTTCCTGCATGGCTCGCTGCTTCAATTCCAGCGACGATTGCTGTCTGTGGGATTTTCCAGCCTTGCTGGGTTAGCGCTTCAGCGATCCGCATTGCGGTGGCGGCGTTCTCAATTTGATGTCTGCCACGTAGGCCAATGCTTATCGATTCATAACGCCCGGTTTTTGTCTGAAGTGTAACCGTGAAGCGGCCATCGGCAGTCGCGCCCTCAATCAAAGCCTCGTAACCAGTCAGCAAAGGTTGAACTTTGCATTCAGCCGCGCGTTGCCGGATCACTTCGATCGCCTCTTCTTGCTGGGCTGCAATTATGGCGGTAGTGCCGGCCCGAATAATCGCCGCTTTCTCGGCAGCGATTTTCCGGAGCGTCGCTCCGAGATGTTCCTGGTGGTCCAGCGCGATGGGAGTGATTGCGACGATCCCCGCACCCGCAACAGTAGTCGCATCCAGTCGACCGCCCAGACCGGTCTCGAGAATTGCCAGCTCGACGCCGGCTTCTTTAAAGGCAAGCAACGCGATCGCGGTGACGTGTTCAAAGAAAGTTGGTAACGCTTCCAGTTTTCCTTGTGCGACTAAACTTTCCGCTGCGCCTTTAACCTGTGTTGCAAGTCTTGCAAACTCGTGCGCTGAAATATCAATACCAGCAACCTTGATTCTTTCGGTGATTGAGATCAGGTGAGGAGAAGTAAAGAGACCCGTTCGTAGTCCGGCTCGACGACAAATCGAATCGAGCATTGCTGCGGTCGAACCTTTGCCATTCGTTCCGGCAATTTGTACCGATGCAAACGAATGATGAGGAGTGCCGAGGGCCTCAAGCAGTAACTCGGTGTTTTTGAGTCCCAGCTTCATGGCCAGCGTTTCGTGGCCCAGACTTAAAAGATAGGAAAGAGTCTCTTTAAACTCCATTGAAGATCCCGGCCGGCCTGTTTAGAAGTGAGGTGATTTCGAAATGAGTTAGTCGCCAGAAATCGCCCGCGAGCGTAAACGATCCATTTCTGATGCGCCCGTGATTTCCGGATTCAACATGAAATTCAGCAGTTTCGTCACGTAGCCGCGCAACTCCCGGCGATCCACGATGGCATCTACCATGCCATGGGCCAACAGAAATTCGGAGCGCTGAAAATCTTTCGGCAGTTTTTGTCGAATTGTTTGTTCGATCACGCGGGGCCCGGCAAAACCTATCAGCGCCTTTGGCTCAGCGATGACTATGTCTCCCAACATCGCAAAGCTCGCGGTTACGCCGCCTGTAGTTGGATCAGTTAAAACAGAGATGAACGGCAGTTGCGCTTCGTCGAGAGCGGCCAGCGCCGCGGCTATTTTCGCCATCTGCATCAGCGACAGCGCGCCTTCCTGCATGCGCGCTCCACCCGATGCGGAAAAGAGAACCAGCGCCGCATGTTCCTTCAAGGAGTGTTCAATGAGGCGAGTGACCTTTTCACCAACGGCCGAACCCATGGAGCCGCCGATGAATGACATGTCCATGGCGCCGGCGAACACAGGATGATCAGCAACTTTGCCGCGGCCGCTGACTATCGCTTCAGGAACACCTGAACTTTTGATTGCCTGTTTCAGGCGTTGCTTATATGGCTTGGTATCAACAAACTCGAGCGGATCGATGGAAATAACTTCCGCGTCCAATTCTTCATAAGTTCCGCCATCGAACAGCAGGGCGAGGCGTTCGCGCGCGCCGATGCGGAAGTGATGACCACACTTAGGGCAAACCTGTAACGACTCGTCAAGGTCACGCTTGTAGAGATGCGCTTCGCATTCGTCGCATTTGACGAACACGTTTTCGGTTTTGACGACGCGCTCCTCGGGGGGCACCGCTTCGATCTGTTTACTTTTTTTGCTAAACCAGGGCATGGCAAAGTCAGTTCAGGAAAAAGCTGTTGCAACGATTTGTCGGTATGGAACAGAGCCTAGCACATAAGGCATGACGCATGAAGGATGCAGGCAAAAAAAAGTGGGCCCGCTCTAGTGCTACCCCATTTTCACAGGCCATTTATCAGAATTCGATACCTTGCTGGGCGCGGATGCCGGCGTTGAAAGGATGCTTGATCTCTTTCATCTCAGTGACCAGATCGGCGGCCGCAATAAGCTCGGCCGGGGCGTCGCGGCCCGTGACGACGATATGCAAAGCCGGTTGAGAAGCGCGGACACTCTGAATCTCTGCCAGCACTTCCGCAAGCGGCAGCATGTCATAACTCAGCACGTAAACCAGTTCATCGAAGACGAGCATATCGTAGTCTCCACTGCGTAACTTCTCAACGCACAGCTCCCAGGTTTTGCGCGAGGTAGCTCTATCCTGTTCCGGGTTCTTAGTGTCCCAGGTAAAGCCGTCGCCCATGGTATGCACTTCGATGCCCAGTTTTTCCGCTGCCTCATGTTCGCCGTAGCGATCGTTGCGCGACTTCATAAACTGAATCATGCAACACTTCAAACCGCGGCCCGCGGCGCGCATCATCAGGCCCAGCGCGCTGGTTGTCTTGCCCTTGCCGTTGCCTGTATGGACCATCAACAGGCCGCGCGTCTGCTCCTGATAGTCCTCGCGACGCCACTTGTACTTTTTTTCTTTGGAAGACATTCTTTTTTTCTTTGGAAGACATTACGGAGGTCCGAAGTCAGAGATCAGAGGTCGCAAGTCAGAAATCAGAAGTCAGAAAAACAAGATTTTCCATTTCTCATTTAACCATTTTTCACCTTTGTCTATTGCGGGCAACGCCGCCGCAATCTTGATCTGTTGCTGAGACTTCTTAAGTTCTTCATCGAAAGGTGCGCGGTTGAACCGAAATCAAGCTCAGGGCTTTACAATGAAAAATGAGAAATGAGAAATGGAAAATCTCTTTTAGTTGCCTACCGCGTTAGTCAATGCCGGCGAGTGCATCTTCGGTGATGTCAGCCAAGCCATTCGCTCGTTCAACCGCGTCCTGCAACAGCGCAATAATCTTTTCTTCCGCTTCTTCCCAGGTGCCGCGCAGCGTGCAACCCGCCGCGTTGCGATGTCCCCCGCCGCCAAACTTTTCTGCGACCTTGGCGACGTTAACCTCGCCTTTCGAACGGAGGCTGGTGCGGTAAACTCCTGGCTCCGATTCTCTGAGCATCGCGACTGCCTCAACCTCACCGACGGTCAACGGATAGTTAACAAATCCATCCGCATCTTCGTCCGACGAGTGCGCAGTGTGTTGCATCTCCAGACTGTGTCGCAGCAGAGCGACGCGACCGGTTGAATCACGCCGCGCTGTTGAAAGCACTGCGCCCATTAACTGAATGCGGCTCCAGGGATAACTGGCAAAGACAGCTTCGGCCGCTTTGGCCGGTTTCACTCCGGTACGCAGCAGTTCGGAAGCAACTTTGAAGGTCCGTTCAGTTGTGTTCGAGAAATGGAATGAGCCGGTGTCGGTGATCAGCGCGGTGTAGACGCATTCAGCAATTTCTTTCGTCACGCGCACGCCGGTGGCCTTACAGAGGTTGTAGATCATTTCGCCAACGGCGGAGGCCGTTGAATCAATCCAGTTGATTTTGCCAAACAGCGCTGTGGTCGAGTGGTGATCGATATTGACGACGAATTGCTTTTCAAGCTCCTCGAGCCCGGGGCGCGTGACATCGGAACATTCGATAACAAACACCGCGTGATAAGAATTATCAACCGCCGGCGTAACCCGAACATTTTTGGCGCCCGGCAACTGCTGGTATGCATGCGGCACTGGATCGCACATGATTACCTCGACGTCCTTATCAAGAGCGCGCAGTAACCAGTAGAGGCCCAACGACGATCCCAGGCTGTCGCCATCCGGACGGCGGTGAGAGGTGATGGCAAATTTTCGCTTCGCTTCGATCAGCTCGACTACTTGACTAAGCATTTATTAGCAAGGATGAAGGATGAAGTATTAAGGATGAAGGAAGAACCGGAAACCATTCCGTGTTTCATCCTTCATCCCCTTGACTTCATCCTTAATTCTCATCCTTCATCCCTTCTTCGTTCTTCGATTCCTTTTCAATCTGGTACAGCAAATGGTCCACACGTTCTCCCTGTTCTTCGATGAGGTCCCTCACAAAATGAATCTCCGGTGTGCGGGGCAGGTTGAGCGAAAGGCCGAGTTGTTTACGAACGTAAGGTGCGGCGTGACGCAGAGCACTAAGCGCAACCTGATGTTCCTTTTCATCTCCCGCAATCGTAACGTAGACGCGCGCGTCTCGCAGGTTGTCGGAAAGCCGAACGTCCGTTACGGTCACCATCGTCAGCCGCGGGTCTTCGAGTTCGAAGCCGACGATCTGCGAGATTTCTTCACGAAGAATGTCTGCAACTCTCTCAGGGCGACGCATAACCAGTATGCAGTAGGCAGTATGCAGCACACGCTTTCTGCCTTCTGCTTAGTGCTTTGTGCCTTCTACAGCTCCGTGGCGGCAACCTTCTCAACTATATACGCTTCGATCTGGTCGCCGACCTTGACGTCGTTAAAGTTCTCCAGGCCAATGCCACACTCGAAACCTTCACGCACTTCCGAAACGTCGTCTTTGAAACGACGCAGCGAAGCGATGTTACCTTCCCAACTGACCACGCCATCGCGAATCAGTCGCGCGCGTGCGTTGCGGCGAATGTTGCCGTCGATAACCATCGAACCGGCAACCACACCCGCTTTGGGAACGCGGAAAACTTCGCGCACGTCCGCCTTGCCGATGATGCGCTCTTTTTCAATGGCCTCGAGCATGCCGATCATCGCCGCGCGAATCTCTTCTTCAACCTTGTAAATGATCGAGTGCAGCCGTATGTCCACACTCTCCTGCTTCGCGAGATCCGCGGCGCGCGCTCCCGGCCTCACGTTGAAACCGATTACCACGACGGCAGACACAGCCGAGCCGGCTTGCGTGGCGGAAGCCAGCAACACGTCAGACTCGGTAATCGCGCCAACGCCGGAACGAATCACTTTCACCTTAACGCGATCAGTGGAAAGTTTTTGCAGCGTGGATTTAAGAACTTCGACTGAACCCTGTACGTCCGCCTTGATGACCACGAGAAGTTCTTTGACTTCGGTTTCGCCCAGCGCTTCGATACCGCGCTTGGTCGATTGCATCAGCGTCGCCTGGCGGCTCAGCATCTGCCGATGACCCGATATTTGTTGGGCGCGCGTGATGTCGGCGACTACCTGAAAACTTTCGCCCGCCTGCGGCACGCCCTGTAATCCCAGCACTTCAACAGGTGTGGCTGGCGCTGCTTCCGTGATTGCCTCGCCCTTGTCGTTGAACATCGCGCGCACCCGGCCAAAAATCTGGCCGACGATGAATGGCTCGTGAATATGCAGCGTACCCTGTTGCACCAGAACCGTTGCAACGGCGCCACGGCCGCGATCCAATTTCGCTTCCAACACCACACCAGACGCGAGACGCGTCGGACTGGCGCGCAGGTTGAGAATGTCTGAAGTCAGCAGGATCGTTTCCAGCAACGTGTCGAGATTCTCGCGTTTCTTGGCCGAGACCTGGACAATTTCAGTTTCACCGCCCCATTCAACTGGCGACAAACCGTGCTGGGCCAGCTCTTGACGCACGCGATCGGGATTTGCGTCGGATTTATCGATCTTATTAATCGCCACCACGATTGGCACATTGGCCGCGCGCGAGTGTTCGATGGCTTCGATCGTTTGCGGCATGACACCATCATCTGCAGCAACCACCAGCACAACCACGTCGGTTGCTTTCGCTCCGCGCGCGCGCATCAGGGTGAACGCTTCATGACCCGGGGTATCGAGAAAGACTACGCGGCGAAACTCCCCTGGATTGTCCGGACTTGGGACTTGTACGCTATAGGCGCCGATATGCTGCGTGATACCGCCGGCCTCGCCGGCTGCGACTTCAGTAGTGCGAATCGCATCGAGCAGAGACGTTTTGCCATGATCCACGTGGCCCATCACCGTGACCACCGGCGCGCGCGGCAACTCCACGTCGTCTGCGTCCGTGGCGATCAACTCTTCAAACTCTTCTTCAGCAACCATCTCTTCAAACGGCACAAAGGTGACTTCATAACCGAAGCGTTTGCCGAGATCGACTGCGACATCGTCGTTGAGTGGTTGATTGATCGTCGCGAAAACGCCGCGTTGCAGCAGCAGTGTCACTACGTCTTTTGGTTTGATTCCGAGTTTCTCTGCAAACTCTTTTACGGTTGTGCCTTCAACCAAGCGCACCGGTTTGATCTCGCCGGGAATAGCGTCCTCGAGCCGGCCAGCAATGCGGTCTTCAAGTGAGAGTGCTTTCGGCGGTGGAATAAAGTCGCCCTTATCAAAGCGACCGCCTTTTCCTTCAGCTTTGCGCCCGCCGCGAGCAGGTGCTCGACGAGAGCGCCTACGCCCAGCATCAGGCGGTGGAATATATGTAGTTTGCGGCGTCAGTGTTTCGCCCGGCGTGCCCATGCGTTCGGTTCGCGATAGCGGCGTGCGTTCTCTGACGCGCGTGCTACGTTCGACTCGCTCGCGCGGCGTAGCCGGCGGCGTCACCACTGGTGAAGGGGCGCGCGCACCCGGGCGAATGCCGGCGTTCAATGCAGCAACTGTTGGGCGAAGAACTCTTACCTGATGTGAAGGTGCCGGACTAGCTGCAGCCGGTGTTGCCGAAGCAACCTCAGAAGTTGCCGCTTCGGCAGGCGCGCCATTCGCGCCCGGCATTTCGCTCGCTGTTTCGGTTTCGGCCGAAACGCTTGTCTCGGTTTCAGCTGGTAACGGCGCGCGCGCAGCCGGAGTCAGTTTCTTGACCAGCCTGGCAGGCGTTGCCGGCTTAGCGGCAGCCGGACTTGTCGTGACTGGTTCGCCCTCTGATTCAGGACTAGCGGCGACAGTTTCCGCTTCCGCTGCAAGCGGTTCTTCGGAAACTTCCAGCAGCGTCTCCTCAACCGCGCGCTCGGCTTTCTTTACGACTCGGACACCACGCTTAACGACAGCTTCCTTCTTGGGAAAATATTTGTTTCGGATCTTCTCTGCCAACTCTTTCGAAACAGAGTTGGAGGGAACGCTGACGTCGACACCTTCGCGGCGCACCTCTTCAATAAGGCGCTTGGTGTCCAGCTTTAATTCTTTGGCGAGATCGTAAAGACGAATCTTAGAGGAAACGCTCATGCACTCCTTTTCAAACGCCGCTAAATCTTTCGGCGTCTGGCTTCGAAAAGTGGTTAAAGGACTCTCGCTCTCAAACCACCTTTTGAAGCAATGTCAGTGCACTGCGCAATGGTGGCCGTGGAGCGAACAAGGCAACACGCTGGCAAAACCAGCGACTGTGCCGCTACTAATTTGCCGCATCTGAGGAAGCATCCTGCTTCTCTTCGTCATTGCTCTCGCTCGATGTGGCATCTTCTGAAACAGCGGGAGCTAAGGTTTCAGTTTCGTCAGCAGAGAATTCCGCAGCGAGTTGCTCATCAATAAGCTCTTCGCTCACAAATTCGCTGACACTCTCCAATGCGGCAGCGCCGCTCGAAGTTACTTCCGGCGACGGCGTTATCGTGTCGGGGCGCAAATCGCGGCCCGGCTCCTGCAAGACCAGCTCGTCCTCCGAGACTGCCTCGGCTTCAGTTAAGGCAACAGGATCAGCCGACTCCTGAGCGAGGATGGTGGCCTCGGCGCTGAACGGAACTCCATTTTCCACTGCCTCGTCGTAGCCGGCAGCAGTCATCTCCTGAGAGGGCTCGACGTCGCCAGCTTCAATGCTTTCGTCGAATTCAGCTGACGCCGCATGTTGCTCGATAGTTTCGCCGCCTTCTTCACCGGCCTGCGCTTCGCCTTCCTGCAAGGACTTGTCGCGGATTGCTATTACGGCCTGCGCCGCGCTCAGGATGTTTTCCGCTTCATCCAAACTCACGTCAAGAAACTCGACCAGATCATCGACGGAGGTTTGGGCCAACGCGTCAATATCGTTGATGCCATGTTCAGCCAGCGCATCGGTTTGCTGTGCAGTAACGCCCTCGATAGCTGAAAGCGGAACCGACTCGCCTGAAGCAATCAGTGCGCCCATCTGTTCGGTGACTTCGCGCTTAATCTCTTCTTCACTGCGTATATCGATGTTCCAGCCGACAAGCTTCGTAGCCAGCCGAACGTTCTGGCCCCGTTTGCCGATCGCCAATGAAAGCTGATCTTCGTTGACGATCACTTCCATTTGCCTTTGTTCGATGTCGGTAATGCGGACCTGATTGACCTTGGCGGGTGATAAAGCGTTTGCCGCAAATACCGAAGGTTCGTCAGACCACTCGATGATGTCAATTTTTTCTCCGCGCAGCTCGCGAATGATCGCCTGTACGCGCGAACCCTTCATGCCCACGCACGCGCCGACCGGATCAACGTCGCGTTCGTTGGAAGTAACCGCAATCTTGGCGCGTTCGCCCGGTTCGCGTACAGCGGATTTGATCACAACAGTGCCGTCGTAAATTTCCGGCACTTCCATTTCAAACAATCGCAGCAGTAACTCCGGCGAGGTGCGCGAAACTTCTACCTGCGGACCTTTTGATTCTTTGGAGACGTTATTGATAACTACACGGATGCGCTCGCCCTGATTCCACTGCTCGCCGCGCGACTGTTGCGAACGAGGCAGAATGGCTTCGAGGTTTCCCAGGTCAACAATGATATTGCCGCGTTCAAATCGCTTGACGTATCCGTTAACAAGGTCGCCGATCTTGTCGACATACTGCTCATAAACATTACTGCGAACTGCGTCCCTGACTTTTTGAAACAAGATTTGTTTGGCAGTCTGCGCGGCAATACGTCCCAGCTCTTCCATCGGCAGCGGCAAGAGCAGCGCGTCGCCTAATTCGACTTCATCGCCGGCCAGCTCGCGTGCTTCGTTGATCGAGAGCTCGGTGGCAGCGTTCGCCACTTCATCGACGACTACTTTCGAGGCCGAAAGCTCAATGCCGGTCTCCGGGTTCCAATCGACCTGGATGTCTTCGCCGGAGCGAAACTGTTTCTTCGCTGCCGCGCGCACAGCTTCTTTCATTGCGTCGATGACCAGATCGCGCTCGATGCCCTGTTCCTGGCAAAGCGCCTCGATGTTTTGTGCGATGGATGAACTCATTGAGCTGTACTGTCTCCGCTGGCTCGGACGCTAAAGTCGTTGCGCCGTTTGAGCCTATTCAATTGTTATTCAGTTGTAAGTCGCACGCCTCTAAACGCGTGCTTCCCTGTTTTTCGTGTCAATTTGCCTTGGCGCGGCGAAGTTCCTGTTCAAAGTCCATTTCCAGGTTGGCTTTGGAAACTGACTCGAATGGCACTATCACCCGGCCGCTGGTGCGATCCTCGATTGAGACCTCGTCGCCTTCGATACCCAGCAGCCTGCCGCGAAAGTTTCTTTGTCCGCCAATTGGATTGCGCGTCTTGATCTTTACGATCTGGCCCGCAAAACGCTCGTAATCCTCGCGTTTATAGAGGCCTCGTTCCAGGCCCGGCGACGAAACTTCCAAGGTGTAGGAAGCATGAATAAAATCTTCAACGTCGAGTACAGTGCCTACGTGAAAACTCACTTCCGAACAATCTTCGTGAGTTACCCCGTTTGGCTTGTCAATAAAGATCCGCACAATGGGTTTGTTATCAGGCCCGGCGACTTCGACGTGCACCAGCTCGACCCCATGATCGATTGCCACTTGCTCGGCGATTGCCTGAACACGCTGTTCAACCGAACTTGCTCCCATTGTCAACCTCCAAAAAACCTGTCGCCCAAAATAAAAAGTGGGCGCGAACCCACCGGACGAGACCGCCGCGCTCCGAGCAAGCCGTGAATTATACGGAAAGGTAGGTGGGGAAGCAAGTTGACGATCTTTCGCAGGTCGCAGCGAAAAGCGCCGTCAATTGAGTCCTTTCCGCTATTCAAAAGCATTGAAAAGCACCTTGCTGTGTCGTAGTATGCGCCCGTACTGCAATCGATTCTTCGTTTGGGCTTCCCTGGAGCAAATCCCGCCGTCGGTACAAAGGCGACAAAGCAACTGTTGGTTGTGCGCTAAACACACCAATGATCGGGCAAACGGTTTCACATTACCGCATTCTTGAACCCCTCGGTGAGGGCGGCATGGGGACCGTCTACCTGGCGGAAGACACGCATCTCGGCCGCCGCGTCGCCATCAAGTTTCCTTCAGTCAATTCCGACTCTCACGATTATCGCGCGCGCTTCCTGCGCGAAGCTCGCGCCGTTTCCGAACTTAGCCATCCCGGTATTGCAACGCTTTTTGACTACGGCGAGACGACTGAAGGCCGCCCATTTCTGGTGATGGAACTAGCGCGCGGCCGCTCGTTGAGCGAGCTAATGCAGAAGGGCGAGCTCAATCTGCCGCGCGCAGTTGCGATCGTCAGAGACGTGGCGCTGGCGCTGGTTGAAGCGCACGCGCGCGGCGTGGTCCATCGTGATATCAAGCCGTCAAACATAATGATTGACGATGCCGGCCAGGTTAAAGTGCTGGATTTCGGATTGGCGAAACAACTAAACAAAGATCACGTACTCAGTTCCGAGCCGGAGGCGCAAACCCTTCTCTCAACAGAAACGCGCAGTGGGGTGGTGCTGGGAACGCCTGCTTACCTCTCGCCGGAACAGGCAATTGGCGGCGCAGTTGACGGCCGCAGCGACCTGTTTGCGCTTGGCACCCTGCTCTACGAAGCAATCACCGGTCGCACGCCATTCGCCGGTAACAGCTTCATCGAAATTGCGGCGAACGTGCTTCACGTTCAACCGCCCGAACCTTCAAAGATCAATCACAATGTGCCGAAAGAGCTCGACTTCATTACTTTAAAGGCGTTGGCCAAGAAGCCGGACAAGCGTTACCAATCTGCCAAAGAACTAATTGCGGATCTCACTGCTGTCAAGGACCAGTTAGAGGAAGATTCAGGCCAGACACTCATCAAACGCAGCCCGTCTACGCTGGCCAGCGCGCACAGCAGGACGCTGAGTAACCTGTCGCAAATTCTGCAGCGGCCGAGCATACCGATTTCTTATATTCTCGTTGGCGTAGGTGTTTTATTGATTGCCGGAGCAGTCGCTCTTCGCTACCTACGCCCGTCGCCGTACACGCCGCCTGCTGAAGCGCAGCGTTGGTATGACATCGGGACGAACGCGCTGCGCGATGGAGCTTACTATCAAGCGACCCATGCGCTGCAGCGCGCCATCGGCGCTGATGACGGATTCATGCTGGCTCATGCGCGGCTGGCCGAAGCGTTGGTGGAACTGGATTACGTGGACCGCGCCAAGGACGAACTGCTGCGCGTGAGCAGCGCCGATCGTGCGCGGCTAGCCAGTCTTGATTCGCTTTATCTCGACGCGATTACAGCAACTGCGCGGCGCGATTTTGCCAAGTCGATCGATTTGTACAGCCGTATTGCAAAGCAGAGCAGTGACACCGAAAAGCCGTTCGTACTGCTCGATCTGGGTCGCGCTTATGAAAACAACAATGACCTCAAGGGAGCGATTCAAAGCTACACGGAAGCCAGCACGCGCAACCCGCAATCCGCAACGGCGTACCTGCGCCTGGGCATAGTGTTCGGACAACAAGGCGATCTTGCAAAAGCTCTTTCTTCCTTTGAAACCGCTGAATCGATCTATCAGGCATTGGGCAACATCGAGGGCCGCACCGAAGTCATTTTTCGGCGCGGCGCGTTATTCAACAAACGCAACAAGCTTGCGGAAGCTAAGACGCAATTGGAACAAGCACTGGCGCTGGCAAAGGCAAACGACAACAAATCGCAAATCATAAAGGTACTACTGCAACTATGCAGCGTTTCGTTTGATGCGGGCGAAACGGAGCGTTCCACTGGTTACGCTCGCGAGGCTGTTGACCTGGCGCAGAAGAGCGGCATGGAGAATTTGAGCTCACTGGCGTTGGTCGATCTGGGGAACTCATTTCTAATACGCGGCCAACCAGACGAAGCGGAAAAATATCTTTCGCAAGCCCTTGATTCGGCGCAACGAGCCAAAGCTCGCCGCACAGAAGCGAAAGCGCGCGTCTCGCTGGCGAGTTTGCGTCAACAACAGAATAAACCGGATGAGGTGATTCAATTTATCGAACCGGCGCTCGCTTTCTACCAGCAGGGTGGTTACAGTTCCGAAACGTTTTCCTGCCTGGTACTAGTCGCGCGAGCAAACCTGCAAAAGGGTGATTACCCGGCGGCTCAAAAAGGCCAAGAGCAATTGCTGCAACTTGCGCAGACTGCCAACGATCAGTCGTTGCTGGCGCTGGCGCACGCTGAACGTGGGTCAGGTCTTGCCGACGAACAGAAATTTACGGAAGCTCTCGAACATTTGACTCAGGCTGGAGACCTCTACAGCGCGCTGGGCGTGCAGCGCAGCCTTGCCTATAACCTAACGGATCGCTGTGATGTCTTGTGGCGTCTTGGCCGTTATGACGAAGCGCAAAGTCTTCTCGCCCAGGCTGAAGCGATAGCCAATAAGCCAGGCGGTGAATTGAAGCGGCTGTCCGCAGAGGTCGAGCTGATCAAAGCCGAGATCGCATTGAGCCAGGATCATTTTCCTGAAGCGAAGGCAGCCGCTGCGAAAGCTTTGGAAAAGGCTGGCGACGAATTTCCTAACCTGGCCACGAATGCAAAGCTGCTTTTGGGCCTGGCACAAAGCTACGGCGGCGCGCCGGCGGCGGGCAAGGCAGTTGCCAGCCAGGCTTTTGAGGCGGCCAGGCACTTGAGCGAGCCGGCCCAACTCGCTGAGGCCCATCTCACACTTGCGGAAACGATGTTCGTTTCCGGCGACTCTCGGGCTGCGGTCGCGCACGCGCAGGAGGCCGCAGACGTGCTTCTCAAGCTGGGAAGGGAAGAGTCAGCCTGGAGGTCGCTGACCATCGCGGGGCAAGCCTCGCAAAACCTCGGTGACAAAACCAGAGCGCGCGAGTATGCTCTCAAGGCCAGAGATTCGCTTTCCAAACTCGAGCAGCGCTGGAACGCCGAAAGCTACAAGAGCTATCTCAGTCGCCCAGACATTCAGCGTCTCAGAAAACAACTGGATCAACTTACTGGTTCCACGTAAGCACCAAACACGTCTGCTGCTCAGTTCAAACTGATCTTTTCGCTTTTGAAAATTTCTTGAAGTGCGCGGGTTGCCCCGACACAAACAGTTTTTCCACCCCACAAAAGGAGAGAATTATGCGTCAACTACGTTTACTGATCATCGCCATCGCTACCATCTGCGTGCTGGCCCTCGGTGTGTTCGCCCTCGTTAATCGAAGTGTGAACCGTCCTTCCGGTGGCGACGACATCATCATCAAGGGCGGCTCATTGGAAATCCAATGCGGCGCCAATCAAGGAACAGACTGTCTGGGCGTCAATGACAACATGGGCAAGTACAAACATAAACAGTCGGCCAAACACATAACCCAGGTCGTAGTTAAGGACTCCACCGGCGTGAAAGTGTTTGATAGTTCGGCATTGCCAACTTTCGGCAGCAAGCCGGAAATCGACATCACCTACAAATAAGACTGCATCTCTCGTGAACTCGCCCAACTTTCTTCGGCGAGTAGATGGATAAAGGCATGTCATCGCCGCGAGGCGACGGCATGCCTTATTCGTTGCTGCCATCATCGTGTATATGCTGAGAGGAGAATAGCTTTGCACAAGACTATTCCCGCATTGCGAGAAGCAACGAGATAGCGTGGTCCTGCTGGAACTCTGCCTTGTCGTGGGTTGGCAAATACAGAACCGGAAGCGGTAGCGACCGGGTCGCACTTGCGATAGGCACAATCTAAGCGGAAGCGATCAGCGAAAACTACTAGCGTTCGATGGCGTTGACCCCAACGCTACACAGACCCGGTCGCTACCGCTTCCGGTTCTGTATTCGTCGACCCACAAAGCAAGTCGAGTCAGTAGGCGAACTGATGCTCCCTGCGAGCATTCTGATTTCGCTAACCTCTTATCCCGTTTATGACCTTTGTGCAGAGCCGAGGAGAATGCTCGGTGAGTCTCGAAGCCGTCAGCCGCCGAGCTTCGACTTGACGACCTCACTTACTGTGCGCCCGTCAGCATTTTTTCCGGCTAGCGCGGCTTGCACCGACTTCATTACCTTGCCCATGTCTTTCATGGAGCTGGCGCCCGTGTCAGCAACTGCCGCAGTCACGACGACTTCAATCTCGTCACGCGAAGCAGCTTGCGGCAAGTAGGCTTCGATCACTTCAATTTCCGCCTTTTCTTTGTCGGCAAGATCCTGGCGGCCACCCTTTTCATACTGCTCTACGGAATCACGCCGTTGCTTGACTAATGAGTTGAGAAGTTTCGTCATGTCTTCGTCGTTCAACTCACCGCCTTTTTCAATCTGGCGATTCTGCATTGCAGCTTTCACCATTCTGAGCGTTGAGGTGCGCGGCGCATCTTGCGCTTTCATCGACGCCGTCATGTCGGAAATGATTTGTTCTCGTAAAGTCATTGCTTCCTCCGGGCTCAATATAAAGCATCGCCGGCTAGGGCGTCAGCGTGGGTATGTTCAAATCGCCAAGCGCGCGATCTTGAGCCAACAGCTTCAGCAATTCTGAAGTCAGCAGGCGATGGCCCATGTGATTGGGGTGTATAAGCTCGCCAAACCAACGCTCGTTGGCCGGCGCCGCATCAGGAGTCAATTCTCGTATCTCCAAGAAAGAAACACTTTGCTGTTGTGTAGCTGTTCGCAGGCTGTCGCGATAACGCTGCATCACCTGTGCCTCGGCCGGATTGGTTGTGCGGTCGCGATAAGGTGCGGCAATTACGATGATCCCCACGTTCTTGGCATAAGCAAGACGAACCATCGCGAGCATATTGTCGATATACTCTGGTTGCGAAACTCTTGCCACCGGTCGCAAGCCTGAGACGGTATTTGTGTGACTCCTCGATCTTAACCAATGTGTAGCATGGGCAAATGCCTGGCTGTGATCAACTAACCAACGAACGGTCACGGCCTGCCAATTCGTCTTGATTGCTTCGCTATCCTGAACGTCGCTGAAGCTCGCATCGTTCCAGCCAAAACTAATTGTCAGCAGATCGGGTTTGAGCCGATCTATATCGCGCCGCAACCAGGCGAGTCCCTGATGGCTGGTGTAACCGGGGACCGCCATCGTTACCACTTCGATTTGCCTGTTGGGATTCGCCGTCTGCAATTCCTTTTCCAGCAAGATTGGAAACGGCAGCGCCTGACGGTCGTAGTCATTCGGCCTTTCCGGCCAAACGGTAGGAATGCGATAGCCGAAGGTGACGGAATCGCCGAGACAAACGATGCGTGTGGCGCCGGCTTGTTTGGTTTGCAATGGCCGATCTGAGCGAAGGTGCTGCGCGTTGGTAGATAGAACCGTGAAATCCCAAACAACGTGATCGAGATTTGGCTTCAGCCTCCACAGCAACAAAGGATCGCCTTCGAAAATTGTGGCTTGTTTGCTGTCGGCAACCTGCGCCTTCTGCTGCGGTGTGACTACAAAAAGATCGAGACTCGAAATGTGGGCCATAGTCAGCCGAGTTCCCAACTCGACAGCAACCAAAGTCAGAAGGAAGGCAAGGTAGATGACTAAGGAATAAACGAGGGGGCGTTTGCGACTGAACCGACTTGGAATCTGAGAATCTAGAGGTTCCATAAAATGAACGCTATAAACATCTCGTTCCTACGGAACGAATTCACGCCCTTGTTAGTGGGATTTTTCGATCGTGAGCTTCGCTTAAGCCGGCACTTTTGAGTGTCCATTGGATTTTGCCAGATGCTGACGCAAATATTTTCCAGTGTGCGACGCTTTCACGCGCATGATCTGTTCCGGTGTGCCGGTGACTACCACATGCCCGCCTGCATCGCCGCCCTCGGGCCCAAGGTCGATCATGTAATCCGCAGTCTTAATCACATCAAGATTATGTTCAATCACCAATAGCGAACCGCCGGCATCGATCAAAGCACGAAAGGCGGCCAGCAGTTTGTTGATGTCGTCAAAGTGCAACCCAGTGGTCGGCTCATCGAAAATATAAAGCGTTTTTGCGCCA
>DATNOG010000025.1:0-12993 GCA_035601415.1 Pyrinomonadaceae bacterium
GGATATGCCGTGATACCGCGCTATGTGAAATGGCAGCCGCGACTGGACTTCGTCTTTCATAAGATAAGCCTGGACAGCGGGCGACAGTTCAACGTGAATTGAGCGCTCGACTCGCTGTCGCTGGTCAGCGGCAAACTCGCAAATGAAAAAGTCACGATAGATGATTCATCACCGGAGGGTACGTCCCGCATCCACCTGGTCTTCGATAAAGCTAAGTTAGTCACTGCCGAGCCCGCGTCAACCGTCTTCTTCGCGGGCGGTGGTTGAGGGGTCATTAACTTCTTCAGGTCTGAAGACGCACTGAATCAATGGCTCAGTAGATACCCGGAACTCAAAGACAAGCCGCACGGGACTGTCGAACAGGCATTGGAGGAGATCAAGAAGCGCCAGAAGACATAGACTTGGAACATACGAAACTGTCTGTCTAGAAAACATCTGGCGAAGTTGATTCATCCGTGCGGATCGCACCAAGCTCAAGCGCGACTACTCGGTGCGGAGTGAATCACAGTCGTGTAAGCCAAGAGCGTTAACTTGAGAGAGCAAACGGCCCGAAGCTTAGTCATCGTGTCACCGAGGTTCCGATGAAGAGTTTTTGGAACTTCGCTCGCAGTTTAGGTGTGATGCGATAACCGGTATCTTCGAACGCGTCACCAAAGTCATTGCGTTGTTCGCCACCCTTACCGATGTGGCAGAGTGTACTCTTGATACGCCCCTTAGGCTGATTCACAATGCGGAGGGCAGGGTTTCTATCCCTCTTTAAGACCGTGCCCGGTAGAACAGAACTGTAACTCGATTGGATCGACTTTGAACTTCCGGCAAGGCCTAACTTCCTCTTTGCACTTCCGGCAATGGAAGCTTCCAAAATTCGAAACTCGGCGGAACGTCGAGGTCAGAATTGCTCGAATTTTTGTAAACTTGCGGCAAGTAATTGCTTCCAGTCGCGGCAAGTAATCGCTTCAAGTTACAGTAAGGCGCTTCAATCTCAACCGGCGTGCCGTCGGGAATCTTGAGGATCGGCAACTTCGTCTTGAGCGCCGTTGCCGGTTCGCTGGATTGCGACGGTTGGATATTTTGTATTGCTGGGGTTAGAGGAATTGGAGTCTGCGCAAACAGCGCAGAATTGAAAGTAAACACGACTAAAAATGCCAAAACAATCGATTTCATTTGCATGCCTCCGACTTTAAACGCATTCGTCAAGTCGCAAACGTGCAAACGTGGTGCCGTCGGGGGGATAAGCGGAGCCGACAAAAAATGCGTGGCAAGCTAAATTGCCACGCAAGATAAGATGTTTATAAAGGATGCTTCCTCGTGCGCTGACTTAAGGAATTTTTTCCAAGGTAGCGTCGATGTTTGCGGCACCACGAGCAGCAACGGTCATCGTGCGTTGCCAAGTCTTGAATCCGGTTTTTTCAATCGCTATGGTGTGCTCGCCCCCTGGGAGCTGAAGACTCGACGGAGTATTACCGACGAATTTACGGTCTATCATAATGTCTGCCCCAGCTGGAGTAGAGTTGATATTCACAGTGGTGACCTCAGAGGAGATCGAATTAGATGGCGTTAAGACCGTTGCGGACGTGGAGAATTTTGCAGGATCGAGGGGCGTATCTCCGGCGATGTAGGCTGTGATCTCGGTTCCCTTAGGAATGGTAATGTCCTTACCATGCATGAAGAGAAAAAAGGGCGCAGCTGGAAAGAAAACGATACTCGTCGCCACTATCGCGCCGGTCATTGCACCAGTGTGGTTCCCGCCACTACCTCCTTTAACTGCGCGAAGCGGAACTTTATCTCCGGAAACTAACTGGACATAGTCGATGTTAATGTTTAACTTTCCGGCGCGACCCATTCGCCGTTTATGCTGAGCTTCAGTAACAGTGGCGATAGCCATTCCGCCATGTTGAACTACAACCACATCGCCAACCTTTACATCTTCTAAAACTTCAAAGTCTACTTTTTCATCAAGCGTTGCATCTTTTGAGGACATCGTGCGAGTTAGTTTGAGTCGCACTGGAGTATCTTCGCTTAGGCCAAATGCTAGCGGGGGCCGCGGCGTTTCGGGAGGGGCAGGTTGTGTTTGCGATTGTTTGTTCTTTTGGTCCTTCTTGTTGTTCTCCTGGGAAACTACTGAAGTGAATAAGAAACACAAGAGTAGAAACGAGAGACATCGCTTCATAACATTCATGATTTTCCCCTTCGATTTAAGCGAGGAGCGGCGAGTTTAGGGACTCCGACAACTCAATAGTCGCCTGCCATTCAAAGACAAGCGAGGACAAAACTAAACGCTAACTGATTCTTCTTCGTGCTCTGGAACCAAGTAAGGACTAACAGTCACCGGCTTCTCATCAGCATCTTCGTCCAGCACGGCCTGGATGATCGGCAGACTCAACGAATGCTTCTTCGAAATACCGGGCACGTCGTGACCGGCGGCGTAAACGGGATGGCGTTCGTGTTCTTCATACCATTCGGCGAGGTTCGCAGTCTTGTGCATGTTCTCGATGATCTGCCGCCAGCCGACGCCGGTGTTGTAAGCGCAGAATGAAATCTCGCCTTCCTGCGTGCCGTAGGGAATGACGCACATCTCGGTGCGGCGGAAATCGTAGTTGAAGAGATCCTGGAACCACATGCCTTCGACGCACAATACACGCCAGATGTCGTTCGGGTCTTCAGTCTTTTCAGTCTTCATGCGATCGTTGCGATCAGAGCTGGAGTTTGTCGATGAAGGTTTGAAGAGATTCAGAATCTGCGAAATCGGAAATCCTTCCGGCGCTTGTTCCGCGTTGAAGTTTCGCAGGATCGCCATGCCGAGCTGTGCGTAAGAAAGCTTCTTGCCCCGTGCCGTGTCGGTAATCGTCGCCACGTCTTTCATAAACTGCTCGTAGTCGAAAAACTCAAACAGCGATTTGAATTCTCCGGTCTTGCGGTTGACCACTATCAAGGTAAAGATGCCGCAGTTTGGATGGCAATTGCATGAAGACCAACCCCAGGGCGCGTCCGCGCCTTGCAGCATGTCCATCACGCTGGTGAATGCCGAGTAGGACGAAAGCGGATACCAGTCGCGCAACGGTTCGAGTTGACCACGCAATTGATCTTTCAGATCGTGCGTCATTCCGGCCAGCGTATAGCGCTGCTTGATGCGCAACTTGTCGGAAATATCTTCGTCGCGGCCAGTAAATGACACGGGCTGGAACGCAATGGTCTGCACCTTGTCGATATTCTTCGCCGCGAAATCAACGATTGCGCCGATGCCATCGTTGTTAATCGTGTTGACGATGGTCGTAACCAGCGTAACCTTGATGCCGACCGTGGCCAGGTTTTCGATTGCCTGCTGCTTTACATCAAACAAGTTGCCAACGCCGCGATGCCTGTTCTTCTCTTCGCTGACTCCGTCAAACTGTAAGTACACGCCGTGCTGGCCGGCCGCTTTTGCTGCTTTACAAAACTCAATGTCTTCGGCAAAGCGAATGCCGTTGGTCGCCGCCAGTATGCGATAGAAGCCGACCTTCTTTGCATACGCGACAGCCTCGAGATAATAAGGCGACAACGTCGGCTCACCACCTGAAAAGAGAATGATGATTTGGCGCTTTGGTTTGAATGACACAGCGCGATCGAGAATCGCTTTCGTGTCTTCGTAGGTTGGCTCGTGAACATACCCAACCTGATTCGCATCCATGAAGCATGGATTGCACATCATGTTGCAGCGGTTTGTTAGATCGACGGTCAACACAGCGCCGCGGCCAAACTTGATGTTCGAGGTTCCGTGATGATGGACGTGCGAATCCTCAGCAGCCTTAAAGTCGCGGCCAAAAAAGAGCGATTCGATGCGCTCTAGAAACGCGGGATCCGTTGCCATTACGTCAACAAACTCGCCATGCTTCGGACAAGTCTTGCGCATGACCACCTGTCCGTTTTCTTCAACTATCTGTGCTTTGATCTCGCCCGGATGTTCGTTCATCAACGATTCGAGCGTGGTCTCGCCACTGATGACAGCGTTGCGAACTTCTTTCACACAACGCGGACAAAGACTGTCGGTCTCTCTGGGGAATCCGAGCGGCGGCGCACTTCGTTCGTAGGACTTCAGCAGTGGTCCAGGTGCCCAGGTCGGACGAATGGCTTCGCCTTCCGGAATATACTTGTTTACGGATTGAAAGGCTTTCCAGGCGACGCCAGAAAGACTTGAGAGCAGCTTGGAGCTTTTTACTCCGGCAAGCTTGCCCTTTTCCGACTCACCTCTGCGAAACTGATCACTAAACAATGAGACATTCTCCTCGACGGCGCTGGATTGACTCCAATCGCCTGATATAAAAGCTCTAACTGCAAAATTACTGCCGCCAAGCACAACTTAGATCCGAGAATTTGGCGACCGCGACATGATAGATGGTCTGTCGAAGCATGGCAAGCTCAAACACTGGCGACTGTTTCGTCCTATTTGCCTTCTCAGGCCTGTTTTTGTTTGGTGAAATGCACGATTTCGCTTGTCGTGATTCACCTGAGGCGGAAGAAAAAGTGTACTATCGGCCCCGCAATTTCCAACTCAAAGGTCCCTGCTGTTTCGCGAACGAATCTCATGAGTGAAACGAAGACATTCACAGTCGCTGATCTGGCAACTGCCTGCGGAGGCCGCATAGTCGGCGATGGCGCCCTTCATATTGCGAGAGTGGCCGAGCTTGAAACTGCCGGCGCGGGAGATATTGCCTACGTCGAGGACGAGAAGTTTTTTGACACGGCGTGTCAGAGCCAGGCCACCTGTTTGATTGTGACCCGCGAGTTCGTTTCAGGTCAGAAAAGCGAGTGCGATTCGACGTTCATCGAAGTGGCGAAACCTAAACTCGCTTTCGCTTTAATCGCAGAAATTCTCCGTCCGCAAAAGCGCCGCGAGCCATTTGTTCACGACTCCGCCGCGATTGCGCTGGGCGCGGATATCGATCTCACGGTTTTCATCGGCCCACATGTTTCAATTGGTGATAACACACGCATTGCCGCAGGCACGCGCATCGAAGCGGGGGTGGTCATCGGCGATCATGTCACCCTTGGTCGTGATTGCGTGTTGCATCCGGGCGTTGTGCTTTACGACAACGTGACTGTCGGCGACCGCGTCATTCTGCATGCGGGTGTTTGTATTGGCGCAGATGGTTTTGGTTACGTCCGCGGTGACGTTAGCTATCACAAGTTCCCGCAAGTGGGAACGGTTGTCATAGAAGATGACGTTGAACTCGGCGCGCATACGTGCGTCGATCGTGCAGCCCTGGGCCAAACGCGGATTGGACGCGGAACGAAAATCGACAACATGGTCCACGTCGGCCACAACTGCGACATTGGCGAGCGCGTAGTAATTGCCGCGCAAACCGGAATCAGTGGCAGCGTGGTGATTGAAGACGATGTAGTGATCGGCGGGCAGGTGGGCTTTGGCGATCACATACGAGTGTTGAGCGGCGCTGTGATTGGTTCAAAAGCAGGTATTCTGCCCGGCAAAATTGTGCGGCCCGGCGTTTGGTGGGGCATTCCGATTCAACCGCTGGATGAATACAAGCGACTAAATGCGCATATGGGCCATCTGCCAGAAATGCGCAAAGAAATCAAGGAGTTGAAGAAACAATTAGAGGAACTGAAGGGAAGCAAGAGCGCTTAGCGCATCTTGATCACGACGACCATATTTCTAACGCGCGTATGACCTGTTCAGCGGCCCTTTGTGAAGCGCCGCCTTCGCCAAGCTGATGCGCCACCTCGCGCAGGCGCGTTCGCGCATCTTCGTTTGTTTTCTTATCCAGTAGTAACAGCAACTCTTTTGCCAGCCGCTCACCATTCAGATCATCCTGCATTAGTTCAGTTGCCACGCGCTCACCTGCCACCAGGTTTACCAGCCCGTAATGGTCCACCGTAATCAAACGTCCCAGCGCGTGCCAATTAATCAGCGATTCTTTATAGACAACTACCATCGGTGTTCCCAGCAAGGCGGCTTCCAAAGTCGCGGTGCCACTCGCTATCGCAGCGGCATCAGAAGCGGCGAGTGCTTCCCGTGATTGACCGGACACGAGATGAAGGCACGACGGCAGCGGCTCTGGCGTCGCTCGCTGCGCGCGCACAAGGTCTCTTATTTCCTTCGATGAACGACCGGGCGCGCCTACGACAACGAATTGCACCTCTGGGTGGCGGGCAGAAATGAGCGCGGCTGCTTCGAGCATTGGCGGCAAAATGCGCTCAACTTCTTTGCGACGACTGCCGGGTAACAGTGAAATGATTGGCAACTTGGGATCAATTTTCATTCGCCGGCAAAACTCCGCCCGATCCTGAAGAGCGTGAACCTCACCAGCCAGTGGATGGCCCACAAACTCGACCTGATCGATCCCGCGGTCGGCGTACCAATCTTTTTCAAAGGGAAGAATCGACAGCAACAGGTCGACGTTGCGCTCAATACTGCGCGCACGATAACCGCGCCACGCCCAAAGCTGTGGGCTGATGTAGTAAATAATCTTGAGCCCATTACGATGCAGCGCGCGCGCGAGTTTTAAGTTGAAGTCCGGCCAGTCAACCAGGATTACTGCGTCAGGCTCTTTCTCAAGCGCCGCTTGTTTTAGAAGTTTGTAGGCGCGCCAAAACCTTGGCAGCGCCGAACTAATTTCGACGAGCCCGAGAATAGAAAGATCATCCGTCCGCATCACGGACTCAACACCGGCCGTGCGCATCAATGGACCAGTAGCGCCGAAAAATTCAAAGCCGGTATTTGGCTCAGCACTCCGCAACTCGTTGACGAGCGCCGCAGCATGCGCGTCACCCGAAGCTTCGCCGGCCACAATCATTAGTCGACGCGTTTCCATCGGCGCGCATGATAACAGTGTGCGGTGGGCAGTGTGCAGTGGACAGTGAGCAGTGAGCAGTAAGCAGGCGCACGGAGAAAGATTTTCCATTTGCCATTTACCATTTTTCATTTTCCATTTGAGGCGGGAGGGTTTAAGTTTTACCGAGTCTAAGCGGCGCACTGCAGCCGCAGCCGTGGAGTTGAAAGGCGGAACAACTGCTGCAGCGCCAATGAAAAATGAAAAATGGTAAATGGCAAATGGAAAATCTTGCTTTCTAGTCACAAGCCCTACTTTACCCCAACCGCTCACTGCCCACTGCTCACTATTTCGTGTTAGCATCCCTGCGTTTTTATAAACGGGCAGTGCTTGCAGCATTGAACTTCATGCGAGGCGCTCGTTCTTCCCACCGGAAGGGTTCATTTTCTCTTGCGCGCTTCTTTTCGTTCCAGCAGTAGCATGACCCTTATTCTGTTTGCCCTCGCAAGCGCATTCGTCGTCTTAACTCCGCTCAAAGCTTTCTCGCAGCAAACGAACACGGTCGATCGCAAGGTGACGAACCCGATGACCGACACCCCCAACGTCAATCCAATAACTCAGGATCAGCCGGTCAGGCCGCGACGCACTGCCGCCCAGGGTGAAATTGGCGAGGCGACGGACCTGTTGAAAGTTGATGCGGGCACGCAGACGGTTTCCGGACCGAAAGAAGCGCGCGTATTCGTTTATGAAGGCAACGTCGACGCGCGTATCGGGACCTATCGCTTACAGGCCGACAAGGTGACGGTTTATGAAGCGACCAACAAAGTGATTGCTGAGGGCAACGTGGTTTTCGATCAAGGCGACCAGCAACGAATCACCGGCTCGCGCGCAGAATGGAATTACAAAACCAAGACCGGATTATTTATTGATTCCACCGGCTACACCAATCAAACGCAAGACGGCACGCGCGTCTATTTCACTGCCGACCGCGTTGACAAAGTCAGCTTCGATACGATTATCGCAACCAATGTTCAGGTCACTTCATGCGACGAAGACGTTCCAAAGTGGAGCTTTCATGCCAAGAAAGTAAAAATTAAGACAGGGGATCGCGTCCGCCTTTATTCGCCGGATCTCCGTGTGAAGAAGGTGCCGATCTTTTATCTTCCTTACGCGTCTGTCTCAATCAAACCTCGCGACCGGGCTTCAGGATTCTTAACTCCGACCTTCAGTGGTTCCGGTCAGAAGGGATATCGCCTTTCAACTGCTTACTATCAAACACTGGGCAGGTCCGCCGATGTGACGGTGCGGAATGACATCTACACCAAGCGAGGCTACGGGCTGGGAGCCGACCTGCGCACGCGTGCGAATTCGCGGTCATTCTTCAACGCCGGATTTTATATCGTGAAGGATCGCGCGCTAGGTCCCAAAGCCGACGCCAATCATCCCGATCAGGGCGGCTCGAGTTTCTACGTTGAGGGGGTTCACTATTTTCCCAATGGATTTATCGCTGCCGCCGACGTCAACGTAACTTCAAACCTCGCGTTTCGCCAGGTATTTTCCGACAGCATTCAGCAGGCGATCTCGCCTGAGGAGCGCTCGCAGGTTTTCGTTAATAAGGACTACAACGCCTATAGTTTCAATTTTCTGGCGCGCTCGCAGGTGACAAATTTGCCTAACGCGCGCATCCGCATACGCGAGTTGCCCAGCGTCACGTTCGAGCAGCGCGCGTCGCCGCTGAACTTCATCAAGAAGCTGCCGATTTATTTTTCTTACGAAGCCGGCGCGGAAGGAGTCAGCCGCAAAGAAACGGTCGATGACTTGATTTCCTTCAGACGTGACGTCGGCGGCGATCCAGTAGTTTCCCCGTCGATCGTGCAACGCCTTGATTTTCACCCGCGCGTGCAGATTCCGCTCTATTTCTTTGGCGTCTCGGTGACGGCCACGGCGGGAGCGCGCGCCACCTTCTATTCAAATTCGATCGACCCGACAAATCGCGCGATACTCAGCCAAAACATCACGCGAAGTTACGGCGAGTTTGAGTTGGACGTGAGACCACCAGCCCTGGCGAAAGACTTTCATCATAATGGCGCCTTCTGGTTCAGGCACGTGATTGAGCCTTACGTTATTTATCGCAAGATTTCGGGAGTCAATGACTTTGATCGCGTCATCCGTTTTGATTACATCGATGCGGTGGCGGACACGAACGAAATTGAGTTTGGGGTTTCGAACCGCTTCTTTACACGACGATCGACGGAGAATGTGAGCGGCAAGCGGAAAGAAACCACCGCGACAACCCGCACCAACAACCGCGAGTCGCTCGCGACCCAGCCTTATGAAGCGCTGACGATTACAGTGCGCGGAAAATATTTCTTCGATCCTTTTTTTGGCGGTGCTTTGATTCCGGGCCAGCGCAATCAGTTCTATCCCATCGACACGCTTTCGGGCTTTAGCTATGGCGGCGTGCCGCGGCGCTTTTCGCCATTGAACGTCGAGGCCCGTTACCGTCCACGGGCGCAAATCTTTCTTGATTTTCGTACTGACCTGGATACGCACGGCGGTGGCTTGCGCGCACTCTCGGCTTCGTTCGGCATCAACCGTTCCCTGGTGCAGATATTTCAGAGTTTTTACTACACGCGAGCAGTCGAGCTCGTTCCGAGTCTGGCGCAATTTGCGGACGCGCGCGGCAAGGAGCCTGGTACATTGCGCGGTTCGCAATGGAGTCCATCATTCTTTCTCGGCAATCGCGATCGCGGACTCTTTGGCGGTGCGTCGTTCTTTTACGACTTTCAAATGCACCCAGGAAATCATCGCACGCTCGTGAGTTCGACAGTAACCATCGGCTATAGCTGGGACTGCTGCGCCGTAAGCGCACAAAATTACACTTTCAATGTTGGCGTGCGGCAGGAAAACCGGGTGGTCTTCAGTTTTCGCCTGAACGGCATTGGCACATTCGGGACTGAGCAAATCGGGCAACGTTTCCACTAGAGGGGCAATCTGTATGTAACTCGGTCGAAGACCGTCTGTCCCTGGTAATACGCGGCCGATGAGTGCATCTTCAAATGGGGCTTCTGCATCTGAAGTCGGAACGGTAACGTCGCGGTTCGATCAAAGTTTTTTCCACGTGGAATTCACTCAACTTAACTTAACGGATATTCGTCAGGCTCTTTGCCTGCGTGGACACCTTAATCCAAATTGCAGGGCCCGACACAACTGCGGTTGAATTTGTGTTTAGGAGCTTCACTTTGTTTATTTTCTCTTTTTCGCCCAGCCTGAGTAATCGACTGTTCTTCGTCCGTGGCTTGCGGCGCCAGCTCGCGATAGCCCTCGCTGTTCTTATTTTCGCAGTACCCCTAGCCGTCGGAGTCTCAGCGGCGAGGGACGCGCGTCAGCCGGCAATACCAGCCTCGGCCACATCCAGCGTTCTCCAAGGTAGTAATGCTGTGGCAGACAAGAATTCAGAAAAGAGTGGAGTAGATAGTTTCATCATCGAGATGGTTGATGGGGTATCGACCTGTCGCAAAGCACGGCCAGCGGAGGTTTCGTTAACGCTGCCGCGTCCGGATGATCGAGGGATACCCGTTCGCGAGCTTTTAAAGACCAATCTTGAAAATCAACAATCTCAGGGCGGTGTGAACTCGGCTACAGGATTGACTATTAATCTGAACGCTCTGCAACAACTACAGAACGATTCAAACAAGGCAACGGTGATCGCGGCCTTCCAACAAGCCGCCGGTGTCTGGACGGCCCGAATAAAGTCGCCGGTAACTATCAGCGTCAATATCGATTATGGCGTGAATGCACCTGATGGAACTGCCTTTCCATCCGGCGTGCTGGGCGCTACCAGCTCGGGCAGCATTTCCGTTGATTACCCTGGTGCACGTAATCATCTAGTCACCACCGCCTCAAGTCCCGGCGAAACGAGCCTCTACAATTCGTTGCCTGGCTCCGTTATTCCTACCGATACCGGAGATGGATCGGTAATATCCATATCGCGCTCTCTTGCGCAGCCGCTCGCTTTTGTGCCCTTAAATCCCAACGAAATTGTGGCTACTATCGCCTTCAACAAGCATTTCACGTTCGACTTTAATCCGGATGATGGCATTAACTCCGGCGCAATCGATTTTGTTGCAGTGGCGGCGCATGAGATCGGGCATGCACTCGGCTTTGTGTCCGATGCGGGCGAGGGCAGCACCGCACAAGTGTCGCTTTGGGACATGTTTCGCTTTCGTCCCGGTACAACGACAGGTACCTTCGCCACGGCGCAACGGATCATGTCCATCGGAGGAGGCAGCCAGGTTTATTTCACGGGCCAGACTTTTGTGGTTGGCAGCGTTGGCACTAATGAATTAGGACTATCGACCGGTGGTCCCGATCCCGCGCCAGGAGATGGCGACGGCAATCAATCAAGTCACTGGAAAGCTGACGAGATTACCGGGCAGTACATTGGGATCATGGATCCAACGATCGCTTCCGGCGTTCATCGGGACGCCACCGACAACGATTTTTCTGCGCTCGAAACATTAGGCTGGAATCTTGTTGATAGCACCCCCCCGCCGGCGCCTCCGCCACCGGCCAGCAATGATAACTTTGCGAATGCGCAAACTATTTCAGGATGCTCCGGCAGTGTGACCGGCACAAACCTGAATGCGACCAAAGAAACAGGCGAGCCCAATCATGCTAATGGTGGCGGAACGCGCTCGGTTTGGTATCAGTGGCAGGCCCCCAGCAGCGGTAGCGTCACAATGACTACTGCAGGAAGCGGGTTCGACACCGTACTTGCGGTGTATACCGGAACAACCGTCAACGCTTTGAACTTGATTGCCAGTAACGACGACGCTTCAGTCCAACCCCACATTACGACCAGTAGTGTTACCTTTCCAGCAAATGCGGGGACGATTTATCAAATAGCGGTCGATGGCTTCAATAACGACGGCTCTGGAGGCGATGAAGGGCCCATCAAGCTCAACTGGCTTGCAGCTAACTGTGTAGACAGCTCCGTCCAATTCTCAAGTGCTGCGATGAGTGCTACTGAAACGCCCAACGCGACGACGAAGATCAATCTCACTGTTACCCGGACTGGAAATATATCAACCGCCGCGAGCATTAACTACGCGACAAGCGATGTAACTGCCAGTGAGAGGTCTGACTATCTTGCCGCAATCGGTACCTTGCGGTTTGCCGCCAACGAGTCGTCGCAGACCATCCCGATCTTCATTGTTGACGATTCGTACGGCGAAGGCCCGGAAACATTCAACGTCACGCTGAGCAATGCCGTTAACTGCGTTCCGGGCTCACCTGCAACTCTTACAGTCACAATCAACAGCGACGAAAGCGTGAATGGACCCAACCCTGTTACTGACGCTAGCTTCAACACCGATTTCTTTGTTCGACAGCATTACGTCGACTTCTTTAATCGTGAGGCTGACCCTGCGGGACTCGCCTTCTGGAAAAACCAGATTGACGAGTGCACAACTCCGGAGTGCCGCGAGCTTCGCAAGATCAACGTCAGTGCTGCCTTCTTTCTTTCGATCGAATTCCAACAGACTGGCTATCTGGTTTATAAAGCGAACCAGGCGGCGTTCAACTCGCAGGAGTTTTTGAAGCTGCGAGATTTCCTACCTGACACTCAGCGGATTGGACACGGTGTGGTCATCGGCCAGCCTGGCGCTGACGCGCAACTGGAAGCTAACAAGCAGGAGTTTTTCCTCGACTTCGTGCAGCGGCCGAAGTTCACGGATTCCGCCGCCTTTCCCGCCTCGATGACGGCGGAGCAGTTTGTCGATAAGCTAAACGGGAACACATTTGATCCGCGCGCTCCGCAGTCGGGAGGCTCGCTCACAGTGGCCGAACGTAACAACCTGGTCAGCCAGTTATCGCCAAATCCTTCATCAGCCACGTTACGCGCGCAAGTTCTGCGGTCTGTATCGGAGAATGCACTCTTCCACAGCCGGCAATTCAATAAGGCGTTTGTTTTGATGCAATACTTTGGCTACTTGCGTCGCAACCCCAACGATCCGCCGGAGCTTGGGCTTGATTTCGCGGGTTATAACTTCTGGCTGACAAAGCTAAATCAGTTCAACGGTAACTTCGTTAATGCCGAGATGGTCAAGGCATTTATCGTCTCAAGTGAGTACCAGCAGCGCTTTGGACCTTGATCAATATCAATATAGTGGCTTCCATTTACGCGGAGCTTTAAAACTGTCGCGCTATCCTGGAGTAAAAAAAA
>DATNOG010000026.1:0-28635 GCA_035601415.1 Pyrinomonadaceae bacterium
CAAACCACCAGAACCGTGCGCGAAGGTGAAGTGATCTTCTTACGACCCCGCGACATCGATCGCATCGAGATCGACGGACGGTCGCTGGATGACGCGCGCTATCAAACGCAAACCGTTGACGTGGCCCTGGGTCCCAACTGGATTGATAGTGGCGTCGATGTCCGGCGCGGCGAAAGAGTAAGAGTTGACGCGACGGGCACGATATACGCGGGACGGTCGCGCATCACACCCGCCGGCTTAAGCAGCACCGATCAGTATGCGCCGCTGCCGCGCGTCGCGGAAGGTGCGCTCATTGGCGTAATCGGAAATGATTATGATTCGCCGATCATAGAACTAGGCGCCGGCAGAGAATTTGTAGCCGACCGTGCAGGCCGCCTTTATCTAACTGCCAATCGCAGTTCCTATACCGACGCTCGTGGCGCTTTTAGTGTTCGTATTCGCAAGGAGCTGGATCTTACAGCGATGGCAAGGACCAGCGACGACGGTAATCGCAACGATAGTTACGATCCGTTTTCATTGCCCGGCGAAGGCGATAACAACCCGGCTCCGACGCGCACTCGACAGCCGGTGGGTGGTCCAATTAGAGATGACCGCCGCAACAACCGCATGTTGGAACGAATCATTGCCGTGCAGGGAACCGAATCGCGCGGCGCTGACACGGGCATTGATTTGCGCGCCGGCGATCAAGTGATAATTACGGCGAGTGGAAACATTACCGCGGGCCGGCGCGTCGGCGTGGTTTCGCCGAACGGCGCCGCACCAGGCCCGGTTTCGATCTTCGGCACTCGTCCTGTTCCAACGGCGGGTGTTGGTGCCCTCATTGGTTACATACTTCAGTCGAATGGCCAGACGACCCAACCTTTCCTGGTTGGTAATCAGATGACATTAACCGTGCCAAGCGACGGTCGTTTGTTCCTGCTCGTTAACGACGACAACTACAGCGATAACAGCGGCAGCTTTAGCGCGCGGATTCAATATCCGGACAACCGATAGACGCTGAAGATCCCTGACAGGATAAACAAGGGCGGACCTGGGTGTCCGTCCTTTTCGTTGAAAGTTAGAGGACCCACGTTATCCCGGGCGGTTTGCCCGAGGTTTTTGGTGACGGGTTTGGGCCGGCGTGGTAAGATTCCCGCATTATGCATGCGGATGTCGTTATCATACGGTTAATTTTTACTGCTTTTCTCATCGCTGCTGGATACGTGCTGAAGCCTGTCGGCGGTGATCCGTGGATATCCGCAGGTGTGGGCGCCCTCGTTGCAATCTGCATCATTCTTTTCGAGCTGAGAATACGTAAGGCTTCACTAAAAACTCTTATCGGCGCTGCCGTAGGTTCCATACTCGGAATAGTCGGGGCCTACCTGATTGGTTCACTCATCATGAGGCAGGAATCGATGCCCCATGAAGTGCGCACCTTTCTGACGCTCGGCCTGGTTTTCTTCATGGCCTACGTCGGCTTGATGGTGGGTGGTGCCAAGGGCGACTATCTCGAGTTGTCAGCGCTCGGCGGCATCCTGACCGACAAAGCCTCGCGCCGTGATCTGAAGATTCTGGATACTTCAGTAATCATTGACGGCCGCATCGCCGACGTGGCCGAGACAGGATTTCTGACGGGCACCTTGATCATTCCGCAATTTATCCTGCGTGAGCTGCAACAAGTCGCCGATTCGCCCGATTCATCGAAGCGCCAGCGGGGGCGCCGTGGTCTCGACATGCTCAATCGTTTGCAGAATAACAGTTCGCTCGACATACAGATTGTCGAAACTGATTTTCCGTCAGTGCGCGAAGTGGATCTGAAATTGATCGAGTTGGGAAAGCAACTCGACGCCGTGATTGTTACCAACGACTTCAATCTGAACAAGGTTTCGCAATTGCGGGGCGTCAGCGTGCTGAATATCAATGAACTGGCCAATGCGTTAAAGCCGGTCGTCCTGCCCGGCGAAGCGATGCGCGTTTTCATTTTGAAGGAAGGTAAAGAATACAATCAGGGTGTCGCCTATCTTGACGACGGCACCATGGTCGTCGTCGATAACGCGCGCCGCTTGATTGGCAAGAACGCGGACATCGCTGTCACCAGCGTGTTGCAGACCACCGCGGGCAAAATGATCTTTGGGCGGCTGTGGGAAGAACCGGAAAACGGTACCACCGGCGAATATCGCACTAACGGTGCAATGCGAAGACAACAACCACGAGACTCGCGCAGCAGTTCAACGCCCGTGCGCATCACCGACGGCGAGCCCATTACCGAGTTGTAAACAGTGACAAGTTGCAGTGACAAGTGACAAGTGACAGGTGACAAGTAACGGGAGTACTTTGGTTCTTCTTTTCACTTGTCACTTTTCACTTGTTACCTGTCACTCGTTACCTGTCACTTTCCTATGAATGTCGCAATCATAGCCGCCGCCGGGCAAGGCACCCGGATGGCCGGCAAGCGGCCGAAGCAATTTCTCGAGCTGGCGGGCACGCCTATCATTTTTCACACGCTGCAAGCATTCGAGCAGTGTGATTCCATTCAAGAAATCATTGTCGTCATCTCAGCCGCGGAATCGGCTGGTTTTTTATCTCTCGCCGGCAAACGCGAGCTGCGAAAGTTGTCCAGGGTTGTAACGGGCGGCGCGACGCGGGCCGAGTCAGTCTTGCGTGGACTGCAAGCCGTGCGGGAGACGACCGTGGACATCGTCGCGGTTCATGACGGCGTACGCCCCTTTGTGACTACGGATGAAATATCGCGCACGGTTGCAGCCGCGCAAATAAGCGGCGCCGCGATCCTGGTTAGTTCACCGGTAGACACGGTTAAAGAGGTTCGCGCTGGCGCGGTAGTGAAGACGATGCGAAGGTATGAGCTGCGCAACGCGCTGACGCCCCAGTGCTTTCGCTACAAATTGCTGCGCCGCGCCTACGAGCAGGTGAATGTTTCCGATCCGGACTTGACCGACGAAAGTTCTTTGGTCGAACGGCTCGGCGAGAGAGTAACTATCGTTGAGGGCAGCGCGCGCAACATCAAAATTACTCGGCCCGAAGATCTAGTTCTCGCCGAAGCGCTTCTGACTTCTGACTTCTGATCTCTGATTTCTGACCTCTGTCTTTTATGTTTCGCATCGGCATCGGCAGCGACACGCATCGCCTGGTCCAGGGGCGACCGCTCATGTTGGGCGGCGTACATATCGCTTCAGATCATGGCGGTGAAGGACATTCAGATGCCGACGCTCTGCTGCACGCAATCAGCGACGCCATTCTCGGTGCGTTGTGTGAGGGCGATCTTGGGATGCATTTCCCGGACAGCGATCCGCAATGGAAAGATGCCGCTAGCCTGCAACTGCTATCGCGCGTCGTCTGGCTGGCACATGAACGTAACATTCACATTGTAAATGTAGACGCGACGATCATGCTCGAAGCGCCACACTTGCGGCCGTACATTCTTTCGATGCGTGAACGCATCGCCGAAACGCTGGCTGTTGATGTCGGCTGCGTCAGTGTTAAGGCAAAGACGGGTGAAGGTGTTGATGCGGTGGGAAAGGGACTCGCTGTTTCTGCGCAAGCCGTGGTACTTATCGAATCGTAAAGCAAACTGTTAGTTTGCGCGGCGAACTCCCCACTTAGCTGGGCTTTTGCAAAAAAAAACGCAAACGCGCGAAATCAGAGTCCTCGATAGGAGCATGAATTTGCCTACTGAGTCTATTTGCATGTGGGTAGACGAATACAGAACCGGGAGCGGTAGCGACCGGGTCTGCGAAGTGTTGAGTTCAACGTCATCGTAAGCTAGCGTCCTCGGCGATCCGGTAATGGAGGCGTTGTTTATCGCAAGTCCGACCCGGTCGCTACCGCTCCCGGTTCTGTATTCGTCGACCCACGAAAAGGTACAGTCCCGACATGAGGACGCTATCTAGTCGCATCTCGCATTGCGGGAATAATTTTTGTGCAAAGCAAACTAAAGATCGCAAACTAATAGTTTGCTTTACGCGGAGCGAAGAGGAAACGATTGAGACCGCAGGACATCATACGTAAAAAACGCGACGGCGCCGAGCTTTCGCGCGAAGAGATCCTCTTCTTCATTGACGGCGTTACGCGCGGCACTATCGCCGACTATCAAATCAGCGCGCTGCTGATGGCCATTTATCTCAATGGCATGAACGATGCTGAACAGGAAATCCTCACCGAAGCAATGCTGCGCTCGGGAAATATTCTCGATTTCTCGTCGATAGCAAAACCAAAAGCTGATAAGCACTCGACCGGCGGCGTCGGCGACAAGACCTCGTTGCTGATTGCGCCGATGGTTGCTGCCTGCGGAGTTTGTGTGCCGATGATTTCGGGACGCGGTCTGGGCCACACCGGCGGCACATTGGATAAGCTGGAATCGATCCCCGGCTATCGTGTGGACCTCAGCGCCTCTGAATTTGAAAACGTTCTACAAACAGTTGGCTATGCAATGTCCGGTCAAACTGCCGAGCTGGCGCCCGCAGACAAAAAGATGTATGCGCTGCGCGATGCGACCGCAACGGTCGAAGCGATTCCACTGATCGTCGCTTCGATTATTTCCAAAAAAGGCGCGGCTGGACTGGACGCCATGGTCATCGATGTAAAGGTTGGTTCCGGCGCTTTCATGCGCGACGAAACGCGCGCGCAGGCACTTGCTCACGCGCTGGTGAAGACCGGAAACTCTTGTGGCATTCGCACGCGTGCTTTACTTACCGACATGAATCAACCGCTGGGTCGTGCCGTGGGAAATTCGCTTGAAGTGAAAGAGTGCATTGAGTTGTTGCGCGGCGAGATTGATGATGGCACGCGTCCTGCTTTGGATCTTTCAATCGAACTGTCAGCGCACATGCTGGTTCTTTCACGCGTTGACGACTCGTTGGTTGCCGCTCGCAAGCGACTCCAGGAAATTCTATCGTCGGGCAAAGCGTTGGAAAGTTTTCGTGCCAACGTTGCAGCGCAAGGCGGGGATGCACGCGTGTGCGACGAGCCTGCGAAGTTTCTTCCTTTGGCGGCAGAATCGTTTAAGGTAGAATCGCCACGTTCAGGTTTCGTCACCAAAGTTAATACGGCGGACGTCGGTCATGGCATTGCGGCAATCGGCGGCGGACGCGTGCGCATCGACGACCAGATAGATCCGTCAGTAGGCTTCGTCACAGACGTCAAAATTGGAGATCGCATCGACGCGGGCGGCAGCATCGGCACCGTTTTCTGTCGCGATGAAGCGAAGGCGAACGAAGCGGTGCAAGCCATTCAAGCCGCCTACGAAATCGGTGCGGCGCCTTTGGAGAAACTATTGTTGGTGAAGGAAGTAATAAACGAATGAAGCTGGTGTGCTGGTCCATGATTTCGATCTTGCTATTGCTCGCTGCGTTTGGTTCGGCGTGCAACCGGGGAGGTTATGCCGCCGACGACCCATCCAAAATTCATGTTGGCATTGTCTTTGATATCGGCGGCAAAGACGATCGTTCATTCAACGCGGCTGCTTTTGCCGGCGTAAAATGCGCCGAAACTGGTAATTGGCCCAATGGAACGCCCTGTGGCAAGCCCGCACTGAACATCGTGCTGCGAGATATTGAACCCGGTACGCCAAATTCTATTGAACCTGCCATGCGCGCGTTTGCTGAGCGCGGTTACGATTTAATTATAGGCGTTGGTTTTGCGCAGGCGCCGATCATGGAGCGCGTCGCGAAAGAATATCCAAACATTCATTTCGCGATTGTTGATGGCGTTAGTGACCTTCCAAATGTCGCTTCGCTGGTGTTCAAAGAACACGAAGGCTCGTATCTGGTCGGTATGCTTGCCGCGAAGAAGTCCCAAACCGGCACCATAGGATTTTTGGGTGGAATGGACATTGGTCTTATTCATCGGTTCGAAGGCGGTTACGAGGAAGGTGCGCGGGCCGTCAATCCCAACATCCGTGTCATTCAAAATTATGTTGGTGTGACCGATTCGGCCTGGAATAATCCGGGCAAGGGAAAGGAACTCGCGCTGGCGCAAATCGGCAAAGGCGCCGATGTGATTTTTACGGCCGCCGGTAATTCCGGGCTGGGCGCTTTCGATGCCGTCGAGCAGGCCGGCAAACAAAACGGCCGCGCCACGCACTTCGTGATCGGCGTAGACTCAAATCAGAACATGGTCAAGCCGGGTTTTGTGCTCACCAGCATGGTCAAGCGCGTTGACAATGCCGTCTATGCAATCGTCGATGACGTGGTGAAGGGAAAGTTTCAGGCCGGCTTCCACGTTTATGGGCTCGACAAGGACGGCGTCGGCTACGCCATGGACGAGAACAACCAGAGCCTGGTTACGCCAGAAATGATTCAGCAGGTTGAAGAAGCAAAAAAGAAAATCATCACGGGCGAGATCAAGGTCACGGATAAAATGGCTAAATGAAATATGTCAGTCGCTAGTAGTCAGTAGTCAGTTGCTTGTTTCACCCTTAGGAGACTCATTATGGCTCGGACCAATTTTGAGAACTTAAGGGTGTCTCAGTTGTCGGAAGAACTTTCCGATTTGATTTGGATCGTAGTGCTTGCATGGAGCCCTTTTGCCCGGGACACCGTGGGCAAACAACTTGTGAGATCTGTTGATAGCATCGGGGCAAACATTGCAGAAGGCACCGGCCGCGGCACCTTCGCAGACAACAAACGCTTTGTGCGAATTGCAAGAGGTTCACTGAACGAGTCAAAACACTGGTTGAGACGTGCCTTCAAACGTGAATTCCATCGGCCGGGACAGTCGACTTCGAATTCGTCAGGAACCAGCAACTAACAACTGACAACTAACGACTGACAATAAACAAGTGCTCGAGTTAAGAAACATCACAAAGCGATTTGGGGACGTCCTTGCAAACGACCGCGTTAGCATTTCAGTGCGGCCGGGGACCATCCACGCCATCGTCGGCGAGAACGGTGCAGGCAAGTCTACCGCCATGCGCATCGCGTATGGTTTTTACAAAGCAGATAGCGGCGAAGTTGTCGTTGACGGCCAGGCGAGAGAAATTAATAGCCCGCACGATGCGATTGCACTGGGCATTGGCATGGTGCATCAGCACTTCATGCTTGTCAGCACCATGACCGTTGCAGAAAATATTGTGCTTGGCGCCGAGCCGGGTAGCGAGGTTGCGCTCGACCTGAACAAAGCGTCCGCCGACATTCAAAAGCTTTCAGAGGAATTCAAGCTCGCCGTCAACCCGCACGCAGTTATCGAACATCTTTCGGTGGGCCAGCAACAGCGCGTCGAGTTGTTGAAGGCTTTGTATCGTCACGCGCGGGTTTTGATTTTGGATGAGCCTACCGCGGTGCTCACGCCACAGGAGGTTGAAGAGTTTTTCGCCATCCTGCGCGGCATGCGGCAGCAGGGCAAAACTGTCGTCATCATCACGCACAAGCTTTCTGAAGTCCTGGCAATCTCGGATGAAGTTACTGTAATGCGCGACGGTCGCGTCGTTGGTCGTTTGCAGACGAAGGAGACGAACGCAGCAGAGCTGGCACGACTGATGGTCGGTCGCGAAGTTTTGCTGCGAGTTGAAAAGCCGGAAGCAGACGTGGGCACAACCGAGCTGTCGGTAAAAAATCTTTCTGTGTCCAGCAGCGATGGTACAAAGCGCGTTAATGGAGTTTCGTTTGAGGTGCGTAAAGGCGAAATTCTCGGCATTGCGGGTGTCGAGGGTAACGGCCAAACGGAATTGATTGAGGCGCTCGCGGGATTAGTGCCGGCAGCGCATCTCACCGGCGAAATTCGGTTGGAAGGGCGCGACATTACGCGCGTTGATGCGCGTTCGCGGCGCGAGCTTGGCATTGCGCACATTCCCGAAGACCGCCACCGGCGCGGCCTGTTGCTGGATTTTAGTCTCGCCGAGAATTCGATTTTAGGCGTGCACTACCGCAAGCCGGTTGTTTCGACCGCCGGAGTATTTCTCGACAACCAGGCCATTCGCAAGCGCGCCGCGAAAATAATTGAACGGTTTGATGTGCGCCCCACCAATCAGGAGTTGCCGGCGCGCGCGCTATCGGGCGGCAACCAGCAGAAGTTGATCATTGGTCGCGAGTTTGATCTGCATCCGAAGCTATTACTCGTTTCGCAACCGACGCGCGGGGTTGACATCGGCGCGATCGAGTTTATCCATCGTAAGCTCGTGGCCTTACGTGATGCCGGCTGCGCGGTGTTGCTTGTCTCTGCGGAACTGGAAGAGGTGACCGCGCTCGCCGATCGCTTGCTGATCATTCACGAGGGCCGCATTGTCGGCGATGTCGATCCTAAAGTTGCGACGATCGAGGAAATTGGTTTGTTAATGACAGGCGGCGGCGGGAAGCATTGAAGGCGATTGAAAGTTCTTTTGAACTTTTTCCTGCGAACCAAAGAACAAAGATCGATCAGAAGAATCTCAGGGCATTGTGTCTGATGGTGAATTTAACTTACAACTGCAACGCTGGGATTCGCATTCGCTCCAGCGGAGCGAGATGTTTATAGCTACGAGTAGACACACAAGGTCTTCGCTCCATAGGAGCGAAACTCATTGTGCTCCTACGGAGCTAAGGATTTAAAAAAAGAATCTCAGGCTATAAACATCTCGCCCCACTGGGGCGAAGACAAACAACGTTCTGGTGCGCTTCCAAAGTGAATTCGCGGATAACAGATGAAACTACTTCGTGAATTGCTGTTTCCACTGATCGCCGTAATCGCGGCTTTCATTATTGGTGGAATCCTGATTCTGATCATCGGCGATAATCCAATCGTTGCCTACAAACTGCTGCTGGGCAGCGCCTTGTCGTGGCCGGATGGCATTGGCTACACGCTGTTCTATGCAACTCCTTTAATCTTCACGGGGCTGGCGGTGCTGGTTGCGTTTCGCTGCGGCCTTCTCAACATTGGCGCGGAAGGTCAGTTGTACGTGGCGGCGTTTGCTACGGCCTGGGTCGGCATCACGTTCGTACACATGTCCGCCTGGCTGTTGCTCCCGCTTTGTTTTCTGGCTGCGATTATTGCCGGCGGCGCCTGGGGCGCGATTCCGGGCGTCTTGAAAGCGCGCTTTGGTTCACATGAAGTAATTAACACCATCATGCTGAACTTCATCGCTGTCGCGCTGGTCAGTTACTTCACGCAGTACCACTACAAAACGCCTGGCGATCCGATTATGGAAACTACCGAGATCGGCGGCGGAGCACACATCGCGCGCATCGGAAAATTTCTGCCCGGGTTTCCTGAACGCATTCCGCTTAATCTGGCATTCATTTTGGCGCTGGTCTGTTGTGTGCTCATCTATCTTTTTCTCTGGCGCACAAAATGGGGTTACGAGTTACGTGCTACGGGCTCGAATCCAACCGCGGCCGAATATGGCGGTATCTCCATCCGCAAACAAATAATAATTGCGATGACGATTTCAGGATCGCTCGCGGGCATGGTCGGCATCAATGAAGTACTGGGTTATCGTTATCGTTACTACGATGGTTTTTCCGCCAGCTATGGATTTACGGGGATTGCGGTGGCGTTGCTGGGGCGCAACCATCCGGTGGGAGTTCTGTTATCAGCGATCCTGTTTGGCATGCTGATACGTGGCGGCATCTTTGTTGACGCTTTCACAAACAACGTCACCAAAGATCTCGTGGACGTTCTTCAGGGCATAGTGATTCTTTTTGTAGCCGCGGAAGCATTGTTTCGCGGTCCATTCAGCAGGTTTGGTTTACTCAAACGCTCTAAGGTGTAACTCAAATGAGAGACCTTTTCACCATTGCTTTGATTTGGTCAACAGTGCGGTTGGCGACGCCTTTAATTCTGGCGGCGCTCGGCGGTTTGTTCTCGGAACGCTCAGGCATCATCAACATCGCCCTCGAAGGAAAGATGTTGGCTGGCGCGTTTACGGCGGCGGCGGTCACCTACGCCGCGGACTCGAAGCTGCATCTGGGTGCGGCGAGTCCATGGGTCGGTTTGCTTGCCGGCATGAGCGCAGGGATTTTCATTGCCGCGATCTATGCCATCGTTTGTATTCGTTACAAAGCCGACCAGGTAGTCAGCGGGACGGCGATCAATATTCTGATGTTTGGGCTACCGGCTTTTTTGAGCGGTGCTTTCTTTCTTTCGTCCGGATCAACACCACAAATCCCGCGGGATCGATTGATACCTTTCACCCCACTTGTTATTGCGCTTCTGCTGCTCTTGCTCACTGGCATTTGCTGGTACGTCCTTTATCGCACACCCTTCGGGCTCCGGCTCCGCTCAGTCGGCGAAAACCCCGAAGCTGCGGACGCGGCCGGCGTGAGTGTTAGCGGCATGCGCTATTCCGGAGTATTAATTGCGGGTGCGTTGGCAGGAATTGGCGGCGCGTATCTTTCAATCGGTCAGTCGTCCCTGTTCACACGAAACATGACATCGGGCCGCGGCTTCATTGCGTTAGCAGCCTTAATCTTCGGCAAATGGCGGCCGGTGCAGACTCTACTCGCCTGTCTGTTGTTTGGTTTCACCGACGCCCTTTCGATTCAAATGCAGGGCGCGATAAAGCTGCCCGCGTTCTTTGCAACCCTACTGCGGCAGACTCCGGGTGATGATATTCCCGTCCAGTTTATGAATATGGTCCCCTACCTTTTGACAATCATTGTGCTCGCCGGCTTCATCGGCTCGTCGCGACCACCGCGAGCGCTGGGCATTCCTTACCAAAAGGAGAAATAGTCGCACTGCATTTCGATAAGTGAACTGATGAGTGGCAAAGTGTCTGAAGTGATGACTCAAACTGACCTGTATGCGCGTGCCGAGCGTGCTGCAAGCGCAATTCGCGCGCGCAGCAGTGCGCGATGTCGTGTTGCGCTCGTGCTGGGCAGCGGTCTCGGCGGTTTTGCAGATGAGTTTGCGGACGCCGTCGCAATTCCTTATCAGGACATTCCCGGTTTTGTATCTTCAACTGCGCAGGGACATGCCGGCCGCCTGGTCATCGGTAAGGTCGAACAAAATAGCGTGGTGGCAATGCAGGGCCGTGTTCATTTTTACGAAGGCTACTCGCTCGAGCAGGTCACCTTTCCCATCAGAACCTTCAAGCTGCTGGGTATCGACACATTGATACTGACGAACGCGTCGGGTGGAGTGAATGTGCAACTTAATCAGGGCGCCTTGATGGTCATCAGCGATCATCTGAACCTGATGGGAGTAAATCCGTTGCGCGGCGCGAACGACGAACGTTTTGGTCCGCGCTTTCCTGACATGTCGGAAGTTTACTCGCGCGAGTTGCAGGAACTGGCAATTGATGAAGCGCGCGAATTGGGTGTTACTCTTCGTCGCGGCATATACGCGGGACTGGCGGGACCGAGTTATGAAACGCCCGCCGAGATACACATGCTGCGCGCGTTTGGCGCCGATGCCGTCGGCATGAGCACGGTGCCCGAAGCAATCGTGGCGCGCCATATGGGTATCAACGTGCTTGGCATTTCCTGCATTACAAACATGGCCGCCGGCATCAGTGAACAACCAATAAACCACGCAGAAGTGATGGAGACGGGCGAGCGCGTGCGAGCAACGTTTGCGCAACTGTTGCGACGAATTATTGCCAAAGTGCCGGCCCAGGGATAAGCAAACGTGAGTTTAATCATAGGTATATCCGGCGGCACCGGCTCTGGGAAAACGACGGTGGCGAACCGCATTTTAGAGACGGTGCGAGCGAGTGAAGTAGTTTTCATTCAGCAGGATTCCTACTATCGCAATTTGAAGGATCTGCCGCTCGACTACCGGCAAGTCGCAAACTTTGATCATCCCGACGCACTCGATAACGACTTGTTAGTCAATCACGTGCGCAAACTGAGGGCTGGTGAACCGATCGATCTGCCGATTTACGATTTCCGCACCCACAACCGCTTAAACGACACGCGCGCAGTCGATCCAAAACCGATTGTCATAGTTGAGGATATTTTGATCTTTGCGGATCCGCGATTGCTGGAGCTGTTGGACATCAAGGTTTTCGTTGATACGCCTGACGACATTCGTTTTATTCGACGTTTGCGCCGTGATATTGCCGAGCGCGGCCGCACGGTTGAATCGGTTATCGAGCAATACATCGGCACGGTTCGACCCATGCACATGCAGTTCGTCGAGCCTTCGAAACGTTACGCCGACGTAATCATTCCGGAAGGTGGTCATAATCTGGTGAGCATTGATTTGATAAGTGGAAAAATTCGCGAGAGGTTGGCGGGTGCCTTGACCTCGGTTGGGGGCCAATCTTGAGTGAAAAAAGTTTGCAAGAGTTGATTGAGATAGCGAAGCAGGCGAGACTGCATTCCGTAGCACCTTTTTCAAATTTCCTGGTGGGCGCTGCGGTGCGAACCGCGAATGGAAAAGTTTATACCGGCTGCAATGTCGAAAGTGCCAGTTACGGTCTGACTGTTTGCGGCGAACGCGTTGCCATCTGGAAGGCGTTGTCGGAAGGCGAACGTGACTTTACTGAACTTGCGATTGTCGCGGATACGGAATCGCTGACACCTCCCTGCGGCACTTGCCGACAAATTATTTGGGAGTTTTGCAAGAACGCGACAATTGTACTCGCAAATCTCGACGGGGAAATTCAACAATGTTCGATCAAAGAATTGTTGCCTCGCGCTTTCGATGCTCGCTTTCTTGCCGGCGTTCATAAAGATTAGCAATAGTTCACGGTTCACCTCCATTGCGTTTAGTCATATGCCAAAGAAACTCATTGTCATCATCACGCTCGCTGCCGTTGTACTTGGGTACGCGTTGCCCGCCAGCGCCCAGGGGAAGGGACGTCGTATGAAGCAAGTCGACCTTTTGGTGTTGGGCGGCACCCTCGTCTCGATGGATAAAGAGCGCCGTATTATTCCAGACGCTGGCGTCGCTGTGGTCGGGGGAAGAATTGTCGCGGTGGGATCGCGTGGCGATATTTCCGGAAACTATAGTGCGCCGCAAACGATTAATGCTGCCGGCCGCCTCATCGTTCCTGGACTTATCAATGGGCACACTCACATTCCGATGACTTTGTTTCGCGGTCTCGCGGACGATCTCGATCTACAGGATTGGCTGACGAAATATATCTTCCCCGCCGAAGCGAAAAACGTGTCTGAAGAATTTGTGCGCGCGGGCACTCGATTAGGTTTGGCCGAAATGATTCGCGGTGGCACCACGACCTACTGCGATATGTACTACTTCGAAGACGCGATTGCAGATGAAACTGCAAAAGCGGGCGTGCGCGGTGTGTTGGGTGAAACGATTATCGATTTCCCAGTGGCAGATAATAAAACAAACGCCGAGGCTATGGCTTACGCCGAGAAATTCGTTAAGCACTGGCAGGGAAATGAGCTAATTATTCCAGCCATTGCGCCACATGCGCCCTACACTGTTTCTGAAGAACACTTGAAGGCCATCCGCGCTTTTTCCGATCGTACTGGCGCGCCAATCGTTACTCATATTTCGGAAACGAAGCGAGAGATCGACGACAGCATCAAGGCCCACGGCGCAAGTCCTATCGATTATCTGGCGCGCATTGGCTTCCTCAGCAACAAAGTAATCGCGGCGCACGTTGTTTGGCCAAGCGAAGAAGAACTCGGGATCTTACAAAAGGTTGGCGTCGGAGTGGTCCACAATCCACAGTCAAACATGAAACTTGCTTCAGGTGTGGCGCCGGTTCCAGAAATGCTAAAGCGCCGCTTGCTGGTTGGGCTGGGAACAGATGGCGCGGCGTCGAACAATGACCTGAACATGTGGGAAGAGATGGACACAGCGGCCAAGCTGCACAAAGTGTTTAGTGGCGATCCTAAGGTACTGTCGGCGGAAGAGGCCTTTGAATTAGCGACTATTCGCGGCGCGCAGGCCTTGCACTTGGAAGCCGAAATTGGCTCGATCGAAAAAGGGAAGCGCGCCGACCTGGTAATTGTCGAACGCGACTCGCTGAACCAGATTCCGCTTTATAATGTCTATTCCGATCTCGTTTATGCGACAAAGGCGAATGATGTAGAAACCGTGATAATCAATGGCCGTATCGTGATGCGCGACCGGCGCCTGTTGACGCTCAACGAGGCGGAAATTAAGGCTAGCGCGCGCAGGTATCGCGACCAGGTAGCCAGAAGCCTGGGAACACTCGGAGCTAAGCCATAGCTTGCATGATGACTTGCCATCTCGCGCTGATCTGATCATAATAACCGCGAGAATTTTGATGAACTGGTAAGCGAGCGTTTACGCTCGCTTTTGCATTTATATTAGGAGCTAATTAGTGAAGCGAATCATGCCCTCCGCCCCTCGGGCCATGCTCAGTGTCCCCATCCTGATAGTTTTTCTTATCTGCTGTGCCGGCCTACAGGCCCAATCCTTAAATGACGCCGCAAAGTCTGCGGAGATGGATCAAGGCCGCATCGAACGCGCCAAAGCGCTGATGGCAGCGCACCAGTTGGAGACGGCAGCAACTGAACTGGAATCGGTTAGAGCTGCGACCAAAGAACCCGCGCTCCGCAACATAACGTCAGTCATGCTCATGAATGTCTATTTGGAGGCAGGGAACTACACTCGCGCCGAGGCGCTGCTGGATGAGAGTTTTCAATCCGACGCAGCCCGGAACGAAGATTCGCTGCGGACCTATTTTGCGCTTGCGGGTCAGGCCGTAAACGGCGCGCGCGGTCACCTGGCGCGTTATCGTAGTTTTGGCATCAACATCATGGATGCAAACCTTCAGCCTGAGGCTGCGACCGACTTGAATCGTTTGCGAGCGCTCATCGAACGCATGGTTGTACAGGCCAAAACCGTCTCCGCCAACCGCAAGGCGTACGACTCGTTGTCGTTGTTAGAAGATGTTCTGGGATTGCGCCTGGCGCTTGCAAAAGACGTGGACGATCAAGCTACCTGGTCGTCAGAATATTCGAGCGTCCGCGAAGTGCTGGCATCTTCGGAAACGCAGGTTGCTTCGCTCGGCGCCATGCCAGTCCTGCCGGCGAGGAAGTCGGTAACGCTCGCAGACAATAAACAGATTTCCACGACGAGCGCGAAAACAGATCCAGTAGCGGTGCAGCCACAAAGTGAATCCAATCATGCCACCGATAACACGCCAACGGTACCGCAAACTGAACAAGTAGTCGCCGGACCCGATCTCAGCCCGACCTCAGCTACTTCAACAGACATTGCCAAACCCATCGATAAGGGTTTACTAAACACGATCGCAATCAGAAGGGTATTGCCCCACTATCCATCGGTCGCCAGACAGATGGGAATGGTTGGCATGGTCCGGGTGTACGTCATCCTCGACGAGAACGGCAAGGTTATCGACGTGCCGAAATCAGATGGACCGGCACTGCTCCGCACATCTGCCGAAACGGCCGCGCGGCAATGGGTTTTTGGGCCTTCATTGAACGAAGGACGGCCCGTTCGGGTCAGTGGCTACATCGACTTCAACTTCACGCTTTAGTCCAACTCCATGACCAATAGCGCAGCGCATCTTCAACATTCAGAAGCGCTTAGCCAATGTTGACTTAAAAGTAAGGATTGGTTAAACTGCTTCAGTTCCTAATGAACAAAAGATGAAGATATCCGCACAAGAAGAATATGGATTGCGCTGCCTGCTGCAGCTCGCGCGTGCTGATGCACAGGGCGAGTCGCTGACCTTGGCGCAAATCGCGCGGCTGGAAGGGATCTCCGGAGCAAATGCCGGCAAGCTGATGTGGATTCTGAACAAGGCCGGCCTGGTCCAATCGCAACGGGGAACCAAAGGTGGGTATCGACTTGCGCGTGCGGCTGCCGATATTCATCTGAACGAAGTTATCAGCGTGCTTGACGACGAACGCGTCGAAACGCATTGCAAGAGTTATACAGGCGTTTTGGATTCATGTGTCCATACCGGTGATTGCGGCATTCGACCCGTCATCGTTGAGTTGCATCAGATTGTTGATAATGCGTTGTCTGACATCACGCTGTCGCAACTCCTGGGCACCGAAGCAAACGTGGATGCAGTCCTGCACAAAATTCAAAGTACAAGACAAAAATTGGAGACCAGTCGCGTGCAAGCGTGACGGCTGATTGAAGCGGTCAGAACACAAATGAGCACAGTAGAACTATTAGGTCAGCAGGAATATAAATACGGTTTCGTAACCGACATCGAATCGGATGTTATCCCTCGTGGTTTGTCGGAAGATACGATTCGGCTAATCGTCGCGAAGAAAAATGAACCTGACTGGATGTTGGAGTTTCGTCTCAAGGCTTACCGGCATTGGTTGACGATGACCGAGCCGAAGCACTGGCCAAACATCTCTTATCCGGAAATCAACTATCAGGATGTTATCTACTACAGCGCGCCAAAGCAGAAGGCGACCAAAGCCAGCCTCGATGAAGTAGACCCCGAGTTGTTGCGTACGTTCGAAAAGCTGGGCATACCCTTAACCGAACAGAAACAACTTGCCAATGTAGCCGTGGATGCTGTGTTTGACTCGGTTTCAGTAGCTACAACCTACAAAGAAAAGCTGAAGAAGCATGGAGTAATCTTCTGCTCGTTTACTGAAGCAATTCGCGACTATCCCGATCTGGTTAAGAAGTATTTGGGATCGGTAGTGCCGACAAACGACAACTTTTTTGCAGCGCTTAACAGTGCGGTTTTTTCCGACGGATCGTTCTGCTTCATTCCCAAAGGCGTGCGCTGCCCGATGGAACTCTCCACTTATTTCAGGATTAATAATTCAGAATCTGGACAGTTTGAAAGAACGCTGATAGTTGCCGAAGAGGGCTCGCACGTCTCCTATCTCGAAGGTTGCACTGCTCCGAAGTTTGACAAGAACCAGTTGCATGCGGCGGTCGTAGAGCTGGTCGCGCTCGACGACGCGCAAATCAAATATTCAACTGTGCAGAACTGGTATGCGGGGGACGAGGAAGGCGTCGGCGGTATCTACAACTTCGTGACCAAGCGCGGCAAGTGTGCCGGTCGCAACTCGAAAATCTCCTGGACGCAAGTTGAGACGGGTTCAGCGATCACCTGGAAGTATCCTTCGTGCATTCTCCAGGGCGACAATTCAATCGGGGAGTTTTATTCGGTGGCGTTAACCAATCACGCACAGCAGGCCGACACCGGCACCAAGATGATCCATCTCGGCAAGAACACGCGCTCGACGATCATCTCGAAGGGAATTGCCGCCGGCAAATCAAACAACAGCTACCGCGGTTTAGTGAAGGTGATGCCGAAAGCGGAAGGCGCGCGCAATTACACGCAGTGTGATTCGATGTTGATTGGATCGAATTGTGGCGCGAATACGTTTCCGTACATTGAGGTAATGAACAACAGCTCGAGTGTTGAGCATGAAGCTTCAACCTCGAAGATCAGCGAAGAGCAATTGTTCTATCTTCAGCAGCGCGGCATCTCGCAGGAAGACGCCGTTTCGCTAATCATTAATGGCTTTTGCAAGGATGTATTTTTGCAGTTGCCGATGGAATTTGCTGTCGAAGCCCAGCGGTTGCTTGGTTTAAAGCTCGAAGGCAGCGTCGGATAAGGCAGTGACAGGTGACGGGTAACAAGTGACAAGGTCTGAAAGTCTTTGCTTGTCACTTGTAACAGTTCACTTGTCACTTTTGTTTGAGGAGAAATAATTCGTGTTAGAAGTTAAAAATTTATATGCGGGCATCGACGGCAACGAGATCCTGAAAGGGATCAATCTCACGGTGAAGAAGGGCGAGATTCACGCCATCATGGGGCCAAACGGCTCGGGAAAATCGACGCTGGCGAAAGTGCTGGCAGGACATCCGGCTTACCAGGTCACCAAGGGCGAAGTGCTTTACGAGGGCAAGAACCTGCTCGACTTATCACCGGACGAGCGCGCGCGTGAAGGCATCTTCATGGCGTTTCAATATCCGATCGAAGTTCCAGGCGTTTCAAATGCGCAGTTTCTACGGCTCGCATATAACGAGAAGCGCAAGCATTTGGGCGAAGAAGAACTCGATCCTCTGGAATTTAAGGATCTATTGAAAGAGCGCGCGAAGGTGGTGGAAATGGACGCGAGTTTCATGAACCGATCCGTGAATGAAGGTTTCTCCGGTGGCGAAAAGAAAAAGAATGAGATTCTGCAAATGGCTGTGCTGGAACCCAGGTTGGCGGTTCTCGATGAGACCGATTCCGGATTGGACATTGACGCGTTGCGAATCGTCGCGGGTGGAGTTAATCAACTACACAATCCTGAAAACGCTGTGATCCTGGTGACGCACTATCAACGCCTGCTCGATTACATCGTGCCGCAATTTGTGCATGTGCTGGCAAATGGCCGCATCGCGAAAGAAGGTGGCAAGGAGCTGGCGCTCGAGCTCGAACAAAAAGGCTACGACTGGCTGAAGGCACCAGCGGAAGTCAACGGCGCGGGTGTAGTTGCAAACTAAAGAAAATGGTTACCGAACTAACGCAAAAAGAAAACTTGTACCACGAGGCTTTTCAGTCACTGCAAAGACCTGGCGCTGAAAATTCATCCTGGCTGGAGCGTCTGCGCGAGAACGCCATGGATCGGTTTCTGGAATTGGGTTTTCCATCTGTCAAGGAAGAGGAGTGGAAGTATACGAACGTAGCGGCAATTGCAAGGTCTAATTTCCGTCCAGCAGTTTCATTCGAACTGACGCCCAAATCGAAAACGGGAGTGAAACAGCTCGCCTCCGTTCCCGAAGCAGGCTCGAGTCAATTGGTGTTCGTTGACGGCGTATTCCGAAGTGATCTGTCATCGTTGACTGCGCTTCCGGAACAAGTCGTTGCTATCGATTTGACCCGGGCGATTGCCGACGAGCGCTACAGTGAAATCGTGCGTACGCATCTTGCGCGTCAGGCTGACTACGTCGTAAACGGTTTCACGGCATTGAACACGGCGTTCATAAATCATGGCGCGTTGCTGTACATTCCCAAAAACGTAACTGTTGAAGCGCCGATACATTTACTGTTCATCGCCGAAAGCGAGCGCGTGGCAAGCTTTCCGCGGGTGATAATCATTGCCGGGGGAAACAGCAGCGCCACCATCGTTGAGAACTACGTAAGTGCTGATTCGGATCAGTATTTCACCAGCGCAGTGGTTGAGGTTGTACTTGAAGACGGCGCGCGGCTCGAGCACTACAAGATACAGCGCGAAAGCATCGAGGCTTTTCACGTGGCCACTACCGCAGTTGGTTTGGGGCGGAACTCGAGCTACGACACAACTACGATAACATTTGGCGCTAAGCTTTCGCGGCACGACGTGGTGGTGACAATGGACCATGAAGGCGCGGAGTGTAAGGTTGATGGTCTTTATCTTGTCACTGGTGATCAGCATGCTGACACTCATTCCGTAATCGATCACCGCCAGCCCAACTGCACCAGCCATCAACTTTACAAAGGCATTCTTGACGGCAAGTCGCGGGCTGTTTTCAATGGCAAAGTTTTCGTGCGACACAACGCGCAGAAAACCGACGCCATGCAAACAAACAAGAACTTGTTGTTGTCGAACGAGGCTCGCGTCGATACCAAACCGCAATTGGAGATTCTGGCGGACGATGTGAAGTGCGCGCATGGCGCGGCGGTAGGGCAGATTGATGAAGATGAATTGTTTTACCTTGAAACTCGCGGCATTCATCCGGAGCTCGCACGAAATCTTTTGACTTACGGGTTCGCCGAAGAAGTCATCGCAAAAATCAAACTTGAATCCATACGCAATCAGCTCGATGCAACGGTTCTAAATCGGCTGAATGCCAGCCTTGAAGCGTAATTGCATGGCAACGATCGAAAAATCAGTCTTAACAAAAACGCATGATGTTGGTTTCGATGTGCAGCGCATCCGTGAAGATTTTCCGGTGCTGCGCCAAACAGTCAACGGCAAGCCACTGGTTTACCTCGACAACGCGGCTTCGTCGCAGGTGCCGCAGGTGGTTATCGACCGCGGCAGCATTTATCTCGAAGACGAACATTCCAACATACATCGGGGTGTGCATTACCTGAGCCAGAAGGCGACAACTGCCTACGAAGGCGCGCGCGAGAAAGTGAAGCGGTTCATCAACGCTCGTGAAGCGCGAGAATGTATTTTTGTAAGGGGCGCGACCGAAGGCATCAATCTCGTAATGCATGGCTACGGCCGCAAGTTCATTGGCGCCGGCGACGAGATCATCATCTCGGCGATGGAGCATCACGCCAACATCGTCCCCTGGCAGATGCTCTGCGAAGAGAAAGGCGCTCGACTGCGCGTCATACCGATGAATGATGCGGGAGAGTTGCTGGCTGATGAATATGATGCGCTGCTGAATGAGCGCACCAGGTTAGTTGCGGTAACGCACGTTTCAAATGCCCTGGGAACAGTCAATCCGATCAAGCGGATGATCGATCAGGCGCACAAGTACGGCGTGCCGGTTTTGATCGATGGTGCGCAAAGCGCGCCGCACATGTTGGTCGATGTGCAGGATTTGGATTGCGACTTCTACGCCTTCTCGGGTCACAAAATGTTTGCACCGACTGGCAGCGGTGTTGTCTACGGCAAGGCATCGGTTCTGGAAACCATGAATCCGTTTCAGGGCGGCGGCGACATGATCAAGAGCGTGACTTTTGAAAAGACCATCTACGCTGATTTGCCGAATAAGTTTGAGGCGGGAACGCCGGCAATCGCTTCGCAGATCGGACTGGGCGCTGCGATTGACTATTTGAATTCGATTAATCGCAAGCAGGCCGCTGCATATGAGCACGAACTTTTGCGTTATGCTACCGAAAAGCTAAGCGCAATCGAAGGTGTACGCATCATCGGCACAGCTCGTGAGAAGCTCAGTGTCCTGTCTTTCGTTATCGATGATATCCATCCGCACGACATTGGCACCATCCTCGATCAGGAAGGCATCGCCGTGCGTGCCGGGCATCATTGCGCGCAGCCGGTGATGCAGCGGTTCAATGTGCCGGCAACCGCGCGCGCTTCGTTTGCTTTCTACAACACAAAAGAAGAAGTTGACGTGCTGGCGCGAACGATTGAAAGAGTCGTCGAGATCTTTTCGTGATTTTGAATCGCAAGTGGTAAACATTCAAAAACTTCGATCCGACTCAACTACTATTTACGATTCACGATTTACCATTTACGGTTCTTACATGTCTGAATTAAGCGAGCTATATCAACAGGTCATCTTGGACCACAACAAGAGGCCGCGGAATTTTCGCAAACTGGAGACCGCGAATCATTCGGCGGAAGGCTTCAACCCCCTTTGTGGCGACCACCTGACTGTCTATCTAAATCTGGAAGGCGACGCGGTAAAGGAAATAAGTTTTGAAGGGTCAGGTTGCGCTATTTCCAAAGCTGCTGCCAGCATGATGACGCAGGCAGTCAAGGGGAAAACCAAAGAAGACGCCGAGCAGCTTTTCAGTTCGTTTCATGAGATGGTTACCAGTGACTCGGATGAAGAGCAGGTCGCTGAGCGCTTGGGAAACTTGAAAGTGTTCTCAGGGGTGCGCGAGTTTCCGGTGCGTGTGAAATGCGCCACGCTACCGTGGCACACGATGCACGCGGCGCTGAACAACGAAGCCCTCGTGTCCACGGAATAGACCTTGGGCAAAATGTAAATCACAAACGGTCCCTGGCGGCCGTTTTTTATTTGGCTCTTGCGGCTGCGGAAAAACTCAGTTCGCATGCAATAATATTTTTGCTCCAGCAAATCCAGTAAGGCACATCCAAGAGTGTTCATAACTTCCGTCGAGCTGCGCGAAATTCGTCTGTCCTTGGTGCACCCATTCGAAACGAGCTTTGGTCGCACGACCGAGCGGCGAATAGTGCTCGTTCGCATCGTTGACAGAGAAGGCGCGGAAGGCTGGGGTGAGTGCACGGCTGGCGAAGGTCCATTCTATTGCGAAGAATGGACCGCCAGCGCCTGGGCGACGCTTAAAACTTTTCTCGTGCCCATTGTTATCAGCAAAGAGATTGAAAGCGCGGCCGATGTCTGGAAGCTGTTGCAATCGGTGCGTGGGAATCGCATGGCCAAAGCGGCAATTGAAACGGCCTGTTGGGACCTTGAGGCTAAACAGCTTGGTCTGTCGTTGTGGAAACATCTCGGTGGAGTACGCAGCGAGATTCCCTGCGGTGTTTCGATTGGCATTCAGCAGACGCCTGACGAGCTGATTGAGAAGATCGAAAAGGAATTGGCGGCAGGTTACCAGCGAATAAAAATCAAAATTAAGCCTGGTTGGGATGCGAATAGTATCAGCGAGGTTCGCAAACGATTTCCTGAGATTCAACTAATGGCCGACGCGAATTCTGCCTACACGTTGGCTGATGTGGGCCTGTTTCGGGAATTGGACCAGTTTGAGCTCATGATGATTGAACAGCCATTGGCCCATGATGATATTTTCGATCACGCTGCGTTGCAGAAGCAGATCAAGACTCCGGTCTGTCTCGATGAGTCGATTCGCTCGCCTGCGGATGCGGAACATGCGATCCAACTTGGCGCTTGTCGCGTCATCAATGTAAAACTGGGACGAGTCGGAGGGCACGCGCAGGCAAAAGAAGTTGAGCAAGTTTGCCACGAAAATAACATTCCGGTGTGGTGTGGCGGCATGCTCGAATCCGGCATTGGCCGCGCCCACAACATCGCGATGGCCACACTTGCAGGATTTACTTTACCGGGCGATGTGTCGGCGAGTTCACGTTATTGGGAACAGGACATAATTGATCCGCCGGTGACGGTTAGTGCAAACGGTACTATCAAAGCACCGGACACGCCTGGAATCGGATTCGAGGTGAACAAGTCAAGAATTGATCAGCACACGGTTAGAAAAGAGACGATTAGTTGAGCCTGCCATTAGTACTTCGAATGGAACTTTCTAATTCAAATCTTAACGACTTACACGGTTACTTTTTTAGCCGGCACGACGAAATCGTCGCGTTAATAAAAGCTCTGGTGGAGACGGAATCCCCTTCAGGCGATGAAGCAGGCAGCAAGGCGGTTGTTTCTTTGCTGGCGAAGAACGCAGAAACGATTGGCGGCGTGAAGCTCGAGGTTGTGCCCGTTAACAATTACGGCGAGCATGTGCGGCTGACTGCATTTGCGGACGCGCTAGAATCCGCGCCGATTGTCTTGTTGGGACACACCGATACCGTTCACGCGCGCGGTTCGATAGGCGAACGTCCCTGGCGCGTTGAAGGCAACAAGGCTTACGGCCCAGGCGTGTTTGATATGAAAGCGAATTGCGTCCTCGCATTGGAAGTCATTCGCGCGCTGGCGCATGTCGGAATCCAGCCAAAGCGACCGGTTGTTTTGCTATTAACCTGCGACGAGGAAACTGGTAGCGCGAGTGGACGCCCGCTGGTTGAAGCGGAAGCAAGAAAAGCGAGCAGCGTGCTCGTGCTCGAGCCTTCCGGCAGCGGCGGTCGCGTGAAGACTGGTCGCAAGGGAACTGGAATTTATTCACTCGCAGCGCGAGGTGTCGCAGCGCATGCGGGTTTGGAGCCTGAGAAAGGCGCAAGCGCCGTGCTTGAATTGGCGCGGCAGACGGAACGATTGCACTCGTTCAATGGCAAGGCCGGTGGTATTAGCGTGAATGTTGGCGTCTTTCACGGCGGCACATTGTCGAATGTGGTGGCCGCCGAAGCGCGCGCGGAAATTGATGTGCGCTTCACTACGACAGCGGAGGCGGGGTTGATCGAGAACGAGATTTTCAAGCTGAGGACGTTTGACGATCGTGTGCAACTGACGTTAACAGGGGGTATCAATCGCCCGCCGCTCGAGCGCACTGAAAAGGTCCTTGAGTTGTATGAACGAGCAAGAGTAATTGCGCGCGCGTTGGATTTTGAGTTAGGCGAGACACAGGTTGGCGGCGCTTCGGATGGAAACTTTGCTGCCGCGGTAGGCGCGGCCGTGCTCGATGGACTGGGAATAGCCGGCGACGGCGCGCACGCAACCCATGAGCACATCAGTCTTGCTGACATTCCGCGCCGCGGTGCGCTGATCGCGGGACTAGTCGCGTCGCTCTGAATTAGTGGCATAGACTTCAGGAACCTCTAATCAAGTGGATGCGACAACTCTTTGGAGTGCGCTGGCCTGGCAGCGCTTTGGCCGGCCGCGAGTTGATTCAACGATGCGGCGACCAGCCACCGCGGACCAAAGCGGCGCCGGGCCGCCACACTCCAAGGAGTTGACCACTTGTTCAGAGCTTTCTTCAGTCTGTGTCGCCGTACCCGCCACAGACTAAAGTCTGTGCCACACTTATGAAAGTCGCTCCAAGACTTCAGTCTGTGCACCGTACCGCCACCGACTGAAGTCCGTGCCACTCTTATGAAAATCGCCACCTGGAACGTTAATTCGATTCTCGCGCGGCTGCCGCACGTAGTTCGCTGGCTCCAGGCAGTGGAACCCGATGTGCTCTGTCTTCAGGAAACCAAATGCACTGATGACAAGTTTCCGTTTGCAGAGCTTTCACAGATTGGATATTGCGCCAGCGTGTTTGGCCAGCAGAGCTACAACGGTGTGGCGATACTGGCGCGCAACGAATGCGCCGAAGTGCAGCGCGGCAATTATGAAGATCAAGAAGGCGCGCACGCCCGGTTGCTGGCGGCGACCATCGATGGTGTGAAGGTCGTGAATGTTTACATTCCCAACGGCCAGTCTGTTGGTTCAGAGAAGTATCAGTTCAAGCTTGATTGGATGAAGCGGCTGCGCAGCTTCTTTGATCACAATTACCAACCAGATAGTTCTCTCCTTCTTTGCGGCGACTTTAACGTGGCGCCCGAGGATCGCGACATTCACAATCCCAAGCTTTGGCAGGAACGAATCATGTGCAGCACCGGCGAGCGCTCTGCGCTTGATGAAATAAAGCGCTGGGGCTTTACCGATTCGTTTCGTTTTCATCACGAAGAGGGCGGCCAATTTTCCTGGTGGGATTATCGGGCGGGCGCTTTTCGCCGCAACCTTGGCTTGCGTATCGATCATATGTGGGCAACTAAACCGCTCGTCGTGCGCAGCAAGAATACCTGGATCGATATCGAGCCGCGCACCTGGGAGCGGCCTTCAGATCACGCGCCGGTGGTTGCTGAGTTCGAATAAGTATTCTGGGTTCAGCGCGACCCGACTCGTGTTGATTGAATCTAAACAGTGACCTGCGTTCCGTCAAACTTTGTTAGCGAAAACCCTGCAAACGTTTCGTTGTAACAGCTCTTCTGGTCGCCCAGGATCCCAATCGCCAATTGCTCGCCGAGCTTCATTGATTCCGTGCCATCCGATCGCCAGTGAACGCCGGCGGTGTTTCGCCCGAGCGCGACGTTCGAAGCCAGCTTGTTAAGCTCTCCACCTACAGTCAAATCTCCGGCATCCGTTCCAGCGTAAGGCACCAGGGCTGTGCCATCATCAAGCGGCTGTAGCAGAGTGACGCCGAGGTCCACAAGTTTTGTCGACTCTTTGAACCAAGCCTTCAAAATCGTCACACAAGCTCCGGCGACGGTCGCGTGCCCGGCGCCATAAGCCGGATGTGTCGGCGAGCCTTCGGGAAAAGCCATCGGCAGCAAAGAATTTCCCGCCGGCATGTAGCCGCCAAGTCGTGTGCCGCTCGAAAGTGAATTGAGAATCTCCGGATGGACCGGATAACCGGCGCCTTGGTTGAGCGTGCGGTCCACGCGGGCCGCATGTACTTCCGGCCGCAGGCGGCGATGCACAAACCACTTCTGAAACCAGACTGCCTTGAGCGCGCGGGTGGCGACTTCACAAAGCAGCGCTGCGATGTGTGGGCCACCAAAAGTGCCGAAGCCGTCCTGCGTGGGATTCCCGATGTAAGGGTTGCCATCGTCAAAAGGCGCGCCGAGTCCCGCAAGAATCAGGAAGCCGTGGAAGTAGGCCTGGAAAAGCACGTCAATGTGAACCCACTGTCCGATGTCGCGCCCGTTTCGCATGTAGCGCGCAGTCGGATCGAAAACATCTCCGGATTGGTTAACGCCGCGCTGCACGGCGAGCCAGGTGTTGAAGTTCGTCATATAGTCGATCCCCGGCGTCGTCGTTCGAATTTTTTGCTCGAGCTTGTTCGCGCCAAAGTTGCACGACTGGTAGAAAAACTGCGAGAGGTACGGACCAGCGGTGTCGCTCGACGTCAGGCCTCGAAATAACGTTGCTGGTGTTACTGCACCGCCCGTCTTAGCTCCCTTGAAGTCAGAACCGTAAAGAGTGAGATCGGCTGCCGCAGCATTGGCAATCGGGTGCGATGAATATTGGGAGTACGGCACATCGCGAAGCAGGGCCATCCAGTAGTTTTCCGATATCTCAGCTGCCTGCTCGCGACTCGCGAAAGCGGGTGCGGGTGGTTGCACCAGTGCCTGCGCGTCTGGTCCTTCCATATCAAATGCAAGACCTGCCTGTGGGTTAGTCAATCTGCGATTACCGCCCAGCGGGATGGCGTTGAAGTCAGCGGCGCGTCCACTATTCAACGCTTGTACCAGGGCCTCGTAAGCGCTCAAGACCACGGTGCCATCGTTGTTATGTGGCAGTCCTTTTGAATAGTTGGCAAGCTTGTTTGCGTAAAGACTTTCATCGCCGTTTGGTGGGTGCTGTAAATTCTGGGGCGTGCTCTGCAAACCTACCTGCGCCGCATCGCGCCGCAACTTCGCGCAATCGTTTGCGCGGCGATTCGATCCTGTCGGCGTCGCCGCGTGGACTTGTGAGTGCTCACTTTGAAGCAACGGCTCGAAGCCAACAACTCCAGCCGCGAGAGCCGCGGCACTGGTTACGCCAAACTGTCCGATGAACTTTCGCCTGGCAGGTGATTTCGGTGCGGTCGCTTGGATAGACGATTCCTGCATGGGGGTGCTCCTATCTTTTGTTGTCGTGCAATAGAACCAAGAGCGGGAGGTTGACGCACGAGATGACTGGGCAGTCATCTAAGATTTACCGGAGAGGTTTTCCTTGCCTCTGCTCTGGCGTTATTTGTACCACACCTCGTTCCTGGTAGAAAACTCTTAGCGCGTCTTTCTGAGTGACAGCAGTCCAATAAAAACGCGGCGGCGTTGCGTAAAGCCTGACGCCGCCGATCAGATTGTCATTGAAGAGGTTGTTAGGGGGTTACCACAGTAGGTCGCGGCGGATAGCCGGGAATCATGGAGATCCCAAAAGCGAAGTTCAAAACAAGCTGTATGATGAACAAGAGAGTCCAGATCAGCATAATGTTCCTGATGCCGTAGCGATTTGCATTCATCCACCCCCAGATGAAAGTGTAAAGCGCGCAAATCAACCCCAGAATTCCTTTCAGCGCTCCCTCATTCTGGAATAATTTGATCAGGACGATGATAAAGCAGATCAAAGACCCGATGCCCACCAGCAGCGCGCATATTCCTATCAATCCTCCAGCCATTCGATTGTCCTCCAGTTATTTGGTTAGTAGAACATGTCAAGGTTAACCGCGAATTAGCTGGACGAAAGCCGCTTGTAGAAATAGCAAGCGCGCCAGCCAGTAAACAATCAGACCAACAAGAATCAGAACAGTTAATCCCGTTTGACGTTCAATCAGCTCTGCTCTGGCAATCGCAGGCTGGACTACCGATTTGGGTAACAGGATGGAAAGAATCAAAGCGACGATCGCGAATAGAAAAATAGGAGCGAAGGCGTGAAATCGGAGCGAGCCGGCCAGATCACCTTTCAGCAGTAACGTTGTGGCTCTGCTCAAACCGCAGCCGGGGCAGGGAATTCCGGTTAAGCGAAAGAAAGGACACTCCCACGAAGGCAGGCTGAGTGAAACAAGTGCGATGTGAAGTCCCGTGGCCCCCACCAGCACAAAGGTAAATTTGCGATCACGTAAAACCGGCGAGATTGGGGGAAACGCGTGCTGCGGGAACATGGCGCGCGGCATTCTATAGCAGGTTAGCGCGAATGACTAACTTTTCTTCCAGGTTTCGGAGTTTTTTCAGTACTCCCGAGTATCAGTTCGAGGTTAATTCTGCCGTCTTCTCAGTAATGTCTTTCTGCGCCCATTCGTTGTCGCGGCTCGCTTCGCCGGCCTTCGTGCGCTTGGCCGCTTTCATTTTTTGCACCAGATCCATATGAGTTGAAAAATAACCGAGACTCTTGCCCACGATTTCCTGCACCGAAGTGAAACCCTTATCGGTCATGAACTTTTCGAGCCCTTGCTTCAGTTCGTCGATCATCTTCACGCCATGAAGCATTACGCCGGTGCAAAGCTGAACGGTCGAAGAGCCCAAGAGGAAGAACTCGAGCGCGTCGTGCGAGTTTTCGATGCCGCCGATGCCGCTAATAGAAACATCCTGCGGCAGACCCAGCGCAAGCTGGCTCACCATCCGCAAAGCGATGGGACGAACAGCCTGTGATGAGTAACCGCCGGGAACGGTGTGACCCTCAACAGTGGGCATGGGACGCAGCGTATTCAGATCGACGCCGATCACCGAAAGGATCGTGTTGATGGCCGAGATGCCGACGGCGCCGCCGCGCACAGCGGCGAGCGAAGGCTCTTTGATGTTCGTAATGTTTGGCGTCATCTTGGCCCAGACGGGAATGTTGGAAACTTCTGCCACCCAACTAGTGACCTCTTCACAGAGATCGGGATGCTCGCCCATCTCTGAACCCATGCGACGTTCGGTCATGCCGTGCGGACACGAGAAATTGAGTTCAAAAGCATCGACGCCTGTGTCCTGGACCATGCGCGTCAATTCCTGCCAGCGGCTCTTCTCGTACTCCTCCATGATCGAGGCGATCAGGATGTGTTTTGGATAATCTTTCTTAACCTGACGAAATTCTTCCAACCAAACGTCG
>DATNOG010000027.1:0-3234 GCA_035601415.1 Pyrinomonadaceae bacterium
CCGTCACTGCGCACGCCGACCGGGACCGCGGCGAAGCGCTGAAGACAGGCTTCAACGCCTACGTTTCGAAGCCGTTCAGCAGCGAAGTCCTGCTGGATACTGTTGCTAGCCTTATTTCAAGCCAAAACCAAATGATTGAAGAGTAGAATGTGTAGATAACGTGAGCGTTATGTTGTTTTCATCGCCACTCCGAAAGGAGTAATCATATGAGAAGTTTTGCAACCATCTGTTTCATGTTGCTGGCGGGATCAATTGCCCAGGCGGTGCCCTTGAAAGTAGTGAACGTTAACGCACCAGCCATCAACTGTGTTTTCAACGCGCCGTGCACGGTCATGGTCAACGACACGAGCGATAATGTAACCCTCAGCACCGGTGGCACGGGGTTTTTTCAGTCGCGCACCTACACCGGCAAGCCCGGTTCGCCTGCCACCGGACTTTTTGCCTACGAGTATCGACTGGACTTGCGCAATGCAGTTGGCCTTACGGCAATCTCGTGCGTCGATCAGATCAGTTTTGATTTTGGTCCAGTAGTCAGCACGCTGGATTACAACGCCGACCAAAAGCCCGATCAGGTATTTGTAGTAACCGGCGGCGGGATCGGAACCATCGGCATTGCCTCGGCAAATAAATCAGGTAATAAGATCACGTTCAAATTTACCGCCCCTATGTGCGGCGGCGGCAGCTCTGGCAAAGGCGATTCGTCATTTTTCTGGGGACTGGTTTCGACTTCCGGCCCGCAATTTGTCACCGCCAAGGTGCACGAGACCGGCGGCGCGGTCCATAACATCCAGGCGCGCGCACCAAAAACTTAATCTCGATCTTGCTGTTTTGAAGTTCCCGGCCTACTTCTGCGAGATCACAACCTGTTCAATCGAAGCCGGCAACGGTTGAACTTCGCTGCGCGCAAATCCGGCGTTCGCAAACATACGCTCGAATTCGGCGAAAGTGTAGGCATCTCCAGTCGCTGTGCTGCCGAGCATGGTCACGCTAAAGGCAGCCGCATCTGGCGGCGTAATGCGGTCGGCATTCGGCACGAACTCAACGGTCGCGACGCGGCCTCCTTCATTTAGCGAAGCATAAACTTTTCGCAGCAGCGTTTCGTTGGTTGGAATATCAAAGTGATGAAGGAAATTGGTTAGCAGCACCAGGTCATAACCCGTTCCGTAAGCCACATCAAAAGCGCTGCCTGGCAAAGTTGAATATCTGTCTGCAACGCCTGCCTGCTTTGCGTTTTCTTTCGCAACTTCCAGCACCGGCGCCCAATCAACTGCCACCACCTCGGCCTGCGAATTGTTTTTGGCAAACTCGATTCCGTAAAGCCCATGTCCGGCGGCGATGTCGAGCACCTTCAATTTCGCACCAGCTTTGGGATCAATCAACTTCGCCAACATCTGCGCCGGCATCGCCATCATCGGCGCCATCGCCCGGGCAAACTTTACCCAGATAGGATTTTCAGGCGAGACGGTGCCGCCTTCTGACATCGTCGTGCCGCCCTTGCGAACAATCTCGGCAAAATTCTTGAAGCCGTCGGTCAGCTCCGGCGTCGAAATGAATTCTGTAATACCACCCAGATAAGCCAGCGATCGTTTGTCGAGAAAAATTGCGGAGTCCTGCGTCAAGCTGTAACGGTTACCTTCCTTGTTCAAAAAACCCATGATGCAGAGAAAGTCGCAAAGTATGCGCGTGCCACGTTCCGATGCGTTGCAGCGTTTCGCGATCTCAGTGGCAGTGCTGTTGCCTTCCCCAATAGCGGTAAAGATTTCAAGCTCAATTGCAGCTTTCAATCCTTCGGTCCGTTGGTAGGCATTAATGGTTTGGAAGAATAATTGCGGCGATGGTTGCTGTGTTGCTGGACTAGACATGATTTTTTCTCCTGTTGAATAGTTCGAATAGGTTATCCGCAGAATTACGCAGATTTCACAGATTCCGTAAGAACATTAAACCCTAATTAGTTTTTAATTGAATCAGTGTAATCTGTGTAATCTGCGGACACGCTTTTTGCTGAAACACAAATTAAGGCGTCAACGCCCGGAAGAATTCAATTCCTGAATAGGTCGCACGCATTGCGCGGCCATCGATTATCGTATCAAACACTACTTGATCGACATCAATTGCTCTGGCCCGCCACTCGGAAAACGCCCGGCTCGATTGGTTCCGGCGTTTGCAAACCTTCGACGAGCAGTTGGCCCTTGCGTATGATCCGCTTGAAAACGATCGGTAACGTGGGGGTAGGTCGTGGACGCGGCGAATACAGGTCGAGCTATTCCGGAGAAGTGGTCCAACAGGACCCGGCCAACTCCGGCTTTTAGTCCGCCGGTTATCAACTCACGCCTGTTGATAAGGGAAGTCACGTTGCGCAGTACCTTCACTCACCATGACGCGAGCGCCGTCGCGGATAATCCGAAACGGCGCTGCGTTTCATAGTCTTCAAGCCGATTCTACTTCTTTGGCTCCAGAACAATCTCGCGTCCGAGTCGGTCGCCCATTACTTCCCGAACCGCGTCGCGATCTCGGTAACCCTGCATTTGCTTTTCGTCGGGCCCGATCATTTTCTGCGCCAGTGCGTCACCCTTGTCCTCGTTCGCTTCCATGGTTGCCAAATCCTTGTACTCAGTCATGAGCATTAGGTTCCATTCGGTTGGCGAATGGTTCTCAACAGCGATGACTTTGTACGAGATGATTATTCCTTCCTTCTTCGAGGCTTCCTGATTGGCTTTCCATTGACCAGCCAGGTAGTTCAGATACCCGGTCTCCATTCCCGGCTTCATTCGGATGTAGGCGATGTCCCAAACGGTGCCGTTGTGGTAGGGCCGGTTTACCTGTGCAAATGAAGAGGCGCCGACGATTAGTAAGGCGACAACTATTACTCCTAAGGCGGAATGTCGAAGTTTCATTTTAGACTCCTCCCCGTACTGGGAAATGGGGGCTGAGAACCGCGCGGTACGGGATACGCGCTGTCCACAGACTCTCTTACAGGTTTTGTGACGTGACCCTTGGCTTGAATGAACTTACGTGTCCGCGGAATTTAAGGAAAATTTGCGAACGTGTCAATGCGCGAGTGACTTAAGCAGGCAAACCCTTTCGCGCGATTGCCTCCATCACATTGCAGAAACGATCGAGCTCGCCCAGAGTCGTATACACATTTGGCGTGATGCGAAGGCCCTGGAATTCTTCATGGATGATCGGCGTCGTGAAGATGCGATGCTTGTCGAACAGATAACTTCCGATTGCGCT
>DATNOG010000028.1:0-28589 GCA_035601415.1 Pyrinomonadaceae bacterium
TCTGCGACGAAGCGATAACCGACGCCGCGGACGGTAAGTAGATGAGCGGGTTTGGCAGGATCTTCTTCAATGTATTTTCTTAAGCGCACGATAAAGTTATCAATGGCTCGGGTGTCAGTGTCCTCAGCCAGATCCCAAACTTCTTCCAAAATCGCTCTGCGCGAGACTACGTTTCCCTCGTGCCGAATCAGGTAGCGCAACAGATCGGCTTCCATCACAGTTAGTCTGATCGTTTGCTCAGGTGTGTGCAATTCCAGGTTTGCGAAGTCAATCGTCCGACCGTCGAAGGTGAACTGTTCAACTGCTTCGGCGTTTAACGTCTCGCGCTGTTTTCCGGCGGCAATTCCATTAGGCGGTTTTTGATCGAACCACTGGCGACGGCGCAACAACGCGTTGAGCCGCGCCAACAAAACCGAGAGCTCAAATGGTTTGGGCAAGTAATCATCGGCGCCGGATTCGAAACCGCGCAGCACGTCTTCGGCGCGCCCGCGCGCTGTCAGCATTAACACCGGAACAAAATTTCCTGCCGCGCGAAGTTCTGCCGCCACCGTAAAGCCATCTTTGCCGGGAAGCATAACGTCGAGCACGACAGCGTCGTATTCCCGTTTGCTGTCGAACAGCAGCGACAGCGCAGTTTCGCCATCACCGGCAATGTCAGCATCGTAGCCTTCCGCCTCGAGATTAAAACGCAGCCCATCGGCCAGGTGCTGCTCGTCTTCGACAATCAACACATTCATCGCGCTTCAGCTCGCGGAAGTTGAATAGTAAAAGTGCTGCCGCGGCCCGGTCCTTCGCTTTCGGCAAACACGCGGCCGCCGTGCTTCTCGACCACCGAGCGCACAATGAAGAGGCCAAGACCCGTGCCTTTGACACGCGCCATAAAGCGGCCCGGCGCGCGATAAAATCGTTTGAAGATTCGTTTCAGTTGCGCGGCGGGAATGCCGATGCCGCGATCGCCAATGCGCACCGCCACCTGTTTGTTATCAAGCGCTGCGACTTCGACCGACAACTGCACCTTTTTATGAGAATACTTCACGGCGTTGTCCAGGAGATTTGTAACCGCGGCGCGCAACTCGTCCGGATCGCCCAAAACGCGCGCAGCTTCGCCGTCAAGTGATTCGGTGTAACTCAGCGAATTCGAGTCAAGGTTGTAACGCGTGCGCGCGATGTCTACGCACTCGCCAACGATCTTGCTGAGATCGATATTAGTTTTATTCAGACGCCGCCCGTGGACTCCCGCGCGGCCTGCGCGCAACACCTGCTCGACAGTTTTCAGCAGCTGATCGTTGTCGGCAAGCATGACATCGTAAAACTCCTGCCGCTGCTCTTCGTTGATGTCGCGTGTCTTGAGTGTCTGCAGATAAAGGCGGATCGAGGCCAGCGGGGTTTTAAGTTCGTGAGTCACCGCGTTGATAAAGGCGTCGTGTTGTTCGTTGCGACGAATCTCGCGGATCAGGAAAGTGGTGTTAAGGACCAAACCGAAGATTATCAGCACGAAGAAGACGATACCCAAAACGAGCATTGCGACTTCGCGCCAGTTGAGAATGATCCAGCCAACGTTAAGCGCAATGGCTACGGCGACGAGACACGATCCCAGCGTGATAAAGAACGCTATCGATTTGCGGCGGGCGCTGACAGCCATGTCTGCATTGTAAAGCTAGCGGCAAGAAAGCAGTAGGCAGTAGGCAGCAGGCAGTAGGCAGAAAGCAGGTAGGAAAAAGCAAGATTTTCCATTTACCATTTACCATTTCTCATTTTTCATTGTTTTGGAAGATAAGAGGGCAAGACTGTTCTTGCCTTTTCTCTACGAAAGGGACCTGTTGGTTAAAGGGATTCTGGACGGCGTGAACGAGATAGGCTTTTTGTCTTCAATGGCAAATGGTGAATGGTAAATGGTAAATGGTAAATCTGCTTGGATCCCTAAATGAAAAGCAGTAGACAGTGAATCCACTGCCTACTGCCTACTGCCTACTGCCTACTGCTTCCTGTTTCCTGTTCTCTGCCGGTTACGCTGCCTTTTGCAGTTCGCCGCCTGCCGTGTGTGCAGCCATCGCAATCTGCTGTTTGCTGATCAGCCTGATGCTCCGTGCCAGACCGAGCATCTGTAGCGCCCTGATGCCATACCAGTTGAAGTCAATCTCATACCATCGCAATCCATGTCGCGCGGCGCGCGGATAGGCGTGATGGTTGTTGTGCCAGCCCTCGCCAAACGTCAGCAGCGCCACCCACCAGCTATTGGTTGAATCGTCGCGTGTGGCAAAGCGGCGCTTGCCCCACATATGCGTCGCCGAATTAACCAGCCAGGTGAAATGCAAGCCGACAGTGACGCGGAGAAATACGCCAAAGAACATCATGGGCCAGCCGCCAATTGCTAACAAAGCAATGCCACTGAGAATTAAGGGAACGAAATAGAGCCGGTTCATCCAGACGTGCACTGGATCTTTCATTAAGTCGGGCGCGTAGCGCTGCATGGTTTCGTTATCGTGCTGTTGCGCCGTGCCGGTCAGAATCCAACCCATGTGCGCCCACCAACCACCGTCGCGCGGCGTATGCGGATCGCCGATGGTGTCTGTCTTTGAATGATGGATGCGATGCGTCACGACCCAATTGATGGCGCCACCTTCGAGTGCGAGTAAGCCGCAAAATGTCAGAAAATATTCCACCGCTTTTGGTGTCTTATAACCACGATGCGTCAACAATCGATGAAAGCCCATGCCGATACCGAGGCTCCCTGAAATCCACCAAAGCAGGATCGTCAGCGGCCAGACTTTCCAGCTAATCATGAAAAGTGATATGAGCGCGCAGGTATGAAAAATGATCATGAAGACGGTTGTGTTCCATTGAATGGCGCCGCGTTTTGTTTTGCCGTTGTTACTGTCCATCAAGTCTCCTGAAAAGTAGTCTGAAATATCTCACTTACTGAGACGCAACTATCGTAACAGTCCGATACCTCAGCGGTTGTAATAGTTATGTAACCAAGTCGGCGCTTGTAATAGTTGTGTAATCATCGCGCGGCGGATGGACAGAAAGCCGCACTTGGGCCATGAATAGCGGTCAACTTGCAAGCCCGTAATGGATAAGGCATTATTGAGCTGCTACTCCGCTCTCATGCATCAACGGTGATGCGCCACGCCTTTTTTGATGGTTCGGCGTTTGGATAGTACGAGAGTTGGTAATGAAAACTTGAAGAAGCTGCTCATCTGAGCCTCCGAACGCGAGCCTTCGCTGCAGACCGTTACTCCGAAGCTACCTTTGATTCGAAGCTTCTCTTAATGCTCAACGAGAGCAAGGAAAATCATTTTTATGGCTATGAAACTTTATGTCGGGAATCTCTCGTTCCAAACTTCGAGCGAAGACCTGCAACAACTGTTTGCCCAGGCGGGCACCGTCGAATCAGCAACCGTGGTTGAGGATCGCGACACGGGCCGCTCGCGTGGCTTTGGCTTTGTCGAGATGGCTTCGAATGAAGCAGGTCAGAAAGCAATTGAGCAGTTCAACGGCACAGACTTTAACGGTCGCAACCTGACCGTCAATGAAGCAAGGCCGCGCGAAGATCGTGGCAATCGTGGTGGCGGCGGTGGCCGCGGCGGCTTTGGCGGCGGACGCGGTGGCGGCGGTGGCCGGGGCGGCTACGGTGGCGGCGGCGGCGGACGAGACGATCGCCCACCGCGCTGGTAGACGGACCACGGTGAATGGTGAATGGTAAATAGTGAATAGTCGATCCGGATCACGATTTACCATTCGCTTCCCTTCACTGGAACTTGGGCTTGAATGAAATTGGAATTAACACTAACAACATCTATTCACCATTTACCATTCACTATTTACTAATTGAGAGGCGTTCATGGAAAAGGAAAAGCTGGAAAAGCAAACTTACGCGGTCGGCGACAGAGTTGAGAAATTGTGCGAGGTGTGTAACGAAGAGCGCGGACATGTAGTCGCATCAGTTACCAAGCGAGGATTGATTTCGCGCGTTACCTGTCCAAAGTGCAGCACGAAGAGTTCGTTCTCAAACTCGGCGAAGCTTGCCAAAGGCCGCACGAAAGCAGAGAGCACGGACCCTTACGATTGGACGCGGACCTACCGGGCGGGCCAGACAATGAAACATCCAATCTGGGGCTCAGGCGAAGTTACCGCTTTGATCGAGCCACGCAAGATTGACGTGCTCTTCGCAGATCGCATTCGGCGCCTGATTCATTCGCGGCCGGAAGTCTAAACAAGTACAGCGCTTCATTTTTGACGCTGCCGTGGTTGGAAGTCTTTAGAGGTCTCCAGCTACCGGCAGCGTTTCACTTTTTGCGGAAGCCTCGATGGCCCGCCAACGTTGCGGCAGTCTTACCTTGCCGGACGCAAACAATGTCAACCAAAATGCGCCCGAAGTCGCCGACAACAGTCCGGCAATCACAGTTAAGGTCCGCGGCGTGATCGCGCGCAGCGACCATCCGGCGACCGAAGTCGAGAAACTCCAAATCAATATTTCGGTTGCGCGATCTGTAGTTGATACGCGCCCGCGCAGTTTGTCCGGCACCAGGCGCATCAGCAGTGTCTCCTGCACCGCAAACTCCGCGCCCAACAAAATGCGGCCAAGGAAGAGCAGCACGCAGACCAGCCACAAGCTGGGCATGACACCCATCAGCGCAAAGATCCCGCCCTGAGCCAGCAAACTCCAACCAATAAAGCCGGTGATCTTGCCGCGCACTTCAACATAGGTTCCCGCGCGCCGCGCAATCAACATCCCGATAAACAAACCCATGCCGGCTGCAAAGTAGAGCGCGGCAACGGCCGAGTCACCGCTGATTCCATGTTCACCCGCGAATACAATGCCGCCAAGTCGATCCGAAATCAGATTGATCGCGCCGCCGCCGGTGGCCCATAGCACGTTGGTAAAGATGATCGCCGCGACCGGCCCATGGCTGACGATGTATGACCAGCCTTCGCGAATGTCGACCCAGAATGGAGGCCGCTTTAGTTCCTTTCGATCGCCGGCCGTTGTCACCGCGACCTGTCGTGTTTGGTCATCAGGAATAAGCCAAACTGAAAACGCCGACGCCACAAAAGATACTGCGTTGACGATGAACGCAGCGCGATAGCCGACGTTTGCCGCAGTCCAACCGCCGAGCGCCGCGCCGAACGACATCAGCAGAAAGCGCGACGAGAACATCAGCGCGTTGCCTGCAAGCAAATCGCGCTCGCCGGTGATGTTTGGTAGCGACGCGTTCTTTGCTGCCTCGAAGAAGGCGCCAAAGAAAGAGAGGAGCGCCGTGCATATATAGGCAATCCAGAACTGGTCCGTCCCATGAACCAGCAGAAACCCCAGCGCCACTCCGACGCGGGCGAGATCGGCAACGATCATTACCGTGCGGCGCGACCAGCGATCCACGAATGCACCGGCGAGCGGCGCAAACAACGTGAAAGGCAGTAACCGCGCCAGCAGCATGATGGTGGTTACTTCCGGATCGCCATGCGAAAGCGCGCGCACCAGTCCCAGGCCGGCAATGAAGTTGAACCAATTGCCGAGCTCGGAGATGACCTGCCCAAACCACAATCGTCTGAACGAGCGATTGCCGCGCAGGAGCTGAAGGTAGGTTAGTGAGTCCATTTGGTGTTGGTTTCAAGTTCCAAGTTTCAAGTCTCAAGTTTCAAGTCGTAAAGGTTGAGGCTCACAAACTTGAAACCTGGAACTTGAAACCTGAAACTAATAAAAAAGCCGCCTGACGAATTAGGCGGCTGGCACGTTACTCAAAACTGCTTGACCTCTAACCGCCGACAAATTTTGCTGCTCGCTTTTCAAGAAATGCGCCAACGCCTTCCTTGAAATCCTGTGTGAGTCCCGATTGAATCTGTAATTTCCTTTCCAGTTCCAGTTGATTCGCATAATCATTAGTTGCGCTCGCTTCGAGCAATTTCTTGATTCTTCCGATCGCCGCGGTGGGTGCCTGGGCCAGCTTCTCGGCCATGGCCATTGTCTGGGCCATCAGTTCCGCGTCGGGAACGACCGCATTGATCATCCCCATCGCGAGCGCTTCGGGAGCCGCAACCACGTCACCGGTCATCATTAACTCGGTTGCCCGTTTCCAACCAATCAAGCGCGGCAAGATGAAACTGCCACCGCAGTCCGGGACCAGTCCGATTTTTATGAACGCCTGGTTAAAGCGCGCGCTTTCGCCGGCGATGACGAGATCGCAAGCCAGCGCCAGGTTGCAACCACCGCCAGAAGCGGCGCCATTAACTGCTGCGATAAATGGCAGCGGCCTTCTACGAATGGCCAGTATGCACTCGTTCAGCAGTTGCAATGGTTCGTCAAAAAAAGCCTCTACTTTGCCGTCGCTTTCGGCCATGCTGCGCATCTCGCGCAAATCGCCGCCGGCGCAAAATGCGCGACCAGCGCCGGTCAGGACGATTGCGCGCGCGCCATCTGCCTGCGCTTGAGTAACCGCTGCCAAAAACTCTTCGCCAACCTTCGTCGTCAACGCATTCAACGACTCGGGCCGGTTCAATGTGATCAGGGAAACCGCGCCACGCGCTTCTAATTGAATGGTTTCAAAACTCATAGTTGTAATGCCGAGCGCAGTTCTTTGCTGGCGAGCGTTAACGGTCAACGCTTTCTCCTGTGCCTGTCTTCCGCAAGGCAGCGATCCGGCGTAAGTCAGTTGAAGTTTGGCGCTAGGTTCTTTGCGCAGCGCGATTCGCGCTAAAACACTCGCCGCAGAGAACCGGACGTCCGCTCGAAGGCTTGAAAGGTACCGTGTCCTGCTTGCCACATTGATCGCAGGTGATCTCGAATCTTTCACGTTCCCCGCCGCCTCCTCTTGAGGCGCCAAAGTTTGAACGGCGCGCGTCCCGGCAGGGCTTGCACCGTTTTGGATGAGTCAGGTTGCGTTCCTGATAGTATTCCTGTTCACGTTCCGTAAAAGGAAAAGTGTTTCCGCATTCCGCGCAAGTGATTTCGATGTCTGGCATGTCGCTGATCTCCCACGAGTGCGGGACGTCGAACGTTCCACACTCTTCTCTTCGAAACCTGGAGCGAACCATCCTGTTTTGTTTTCCCTTGGCCTGCGTTCAGGATGAAGTTGCCAGCGAATGGTCAGATCTTCGCTTGCGGTCGCCAGAATTCCGAAACGGTCAAGTGGGGTTGAGTTTACTCCAGTGAGCCGAATGGTTCAATAAAATCAGAGGGTGGGTACGGCTTTGCACAAAAAGTCATAAACGCGATAACAGGTTAGCGAAATCAGAACCCTCGCAGGGAGTATGAATTTGTCTACTGAGTCGATTTGGATTGTGGGTCGACGAATACAGAACCGGGAGCGGTAGCGACCGGGTCTGCGTAGCGTCGGGGTCAACGCCATCAAAAGCTGGCAGTTTTCGCTAATCGCGCCACCTAAAGATTGTCCGTATCCTAAGTGCGACCCCGGTCGCTACCGCTCCCGGTTCTATATTCGTCAACCCACACAAGGTAGAGTTCCAGATCTAAACTACATCAGTACCGGAGGTGGTGGTGGCTCAGCCTGCTATCTTGCAAACCATTACATTGGCTTACGGCGATTGCAGTTCCGCTACATGGCGGCGCACAGTTTCGCCCAGCGTTTGTAGGTTGTAGCCACCTTCGAGACAGGACACAATGCGGCCCTGACAACTCGCCGCCGCCCATTGCTTTACTGCCTGAGTAAGCGAAACAAAATCTTCATCCTCCAGCAGCAGTTGCCCGAGCGGATCTCCTTTGTGTGAATCAAAGCCGGCGGAAATCATGATTAGATCAGGCGTGAATTTACTGCTGATATCGTCCAGCGCCGTTTCAAACATTCGCTTCTGTTCTCTGGCGGGTGTACCGGCGCGCAGAGGCAGGTTCAAAGTGTAGCCGGCGCCGCGCGCCATCCCGCTTTCACCGCGCGAGCCGGTGCCGGGATACCAGGGATACTGATGCGTTGAAAAAAAGAAGACACTCGGATCGTCGTAGAAAATGCCCTGCGTGCCGTTTCCATGATGCACGTCCCAATCGAGGATCGCCACGCGCTCAATTTCCGGATAATGGTTTTGCGCATAACGAGCGGCAACTGAAACGTTGTTGAAGAGACAAAAACCCATTGCTCGCTCGGCGGTCGCGTGGTGGCCGGGCGGGCGCACCGGCACAAATGCATTCGTCGCCTTCCCCTGCATGATGAGATCGATCGCTTCACAGGCCGCACCCGTACCGCGCAAAGCAGCGTCAAAAGAGCGCATTGAAACGACCGTGTCCGCATCGAGATAGCCCGTGCCGTCGCTGACAACGCGTTCGATCTGCTTGTAAAGCTGCGGCGTGTGGCACGCCTGAACGTCGCCCTTCGGCGCCTTGCGGGCTTCGACTTCAAGCAGCTTGGGCCATAACTGCGCATCGTCCCGCAGCGCTTTCATCACCACGCTGTAACGCGAAGGCGATTCCGGATGGGCTGGGCCAGTGTCGTGCTCGTGGAACACCGGATGATGGATGATCGCAGTGGTCATTGGGAGTGAACAGCGAACAGCAAACAGTAAACAGAGGATTGTGAACAGTCAATTCTGGCACATTGGAAACAATATGGCGCTTTAATCGGGCGGTAACTCATCTTCGCATTTGCTGTTTGCTGTTTACTGTTCACCGTTTACCGCCGCTGTGTCTTGAATCTCAGCAACCGGCCGTGGCTTAAGACTTAAAAGCATACGCGTTCATTTTTTCAGCTTCTGCACTGTTCCAAAATTCCCTCGGAAAATGCGCGTATTTTCTCAACTTTCTTGCGCGTTCATTATGACCGAACCTCAATCGAGGTCAGGAATGCAGATTGCTCCTATGCCTTTTCGAGTTCTCGACGTGCTCTCCCAAAACATTTTTAAGGAGCGAACACAAGGAGATGGAATCAATGAAAAAATTTACCGTCATTCTTCTAAGTTTACTAATTCTGGTCGCGACCATCGTTCCGGCATCCGGACAGACACGACGTCGTTCACGCTTTGGACGTAAAGCGAGAACAGCGGCAATCGTCGCAGGCGGCGCTGGTGCGGGCGCACTTATCGGCGGCAAAAAAGGTGCGGCGATTGGCGCCGGTGGCGCCGGCCTCTACGCGTTTAATCGTGGCGCGGCACGCAGACACTTCAAACATAGCACGCGCACTGTCGGCACAGTTGCTAGTGGCACCGCGCTCGGTGCCGGCGTTGGCGCCGCTGCCGGACATGGCAAGGGCGCAGCTATCGGTGCGGCAGTTGGTGCAGGCAGCTCGTATATCTATTCACGCAGCCGGCGAGCACGGCGTCGTTACTAACAATGGGATCTAAACGGAAACAGGAAGTAGCCGGGTGAACTGAAATTCGTTCGCCCGGTTTTCAAAATCACTGACAGCAAAATGCGATTCAACAACAGGAGAAATTCAAATGGCATACGACGATGAACAAGCGCGCAGAAGCAGGGTGGTCGTGGAGACGCCAACTTCAAGACGGGAAGTTACGCAAACGGAATCTGTTCGCAATGATCGCGGCGGCGTTTCCGGTGCAACCGTAGGAATAATCGTGGTGGTAGCAATCGCGCTGATAACGATCGTCGTTCTGTTTCTGATGAACGGACAATCGACGGACACCACCAATGCGAACCTGGCAGAGCAACAGCCGGTGGCACAACAACCGGTGATTGTTCAGCAGCCTGCGCAACAACAGCCACCAGTGATCATTCAACAGCCGGCGCCGGCCGGGCAGCCGCCTGTGGTTATTAACCAACCGGCACCTGCCGGCGGTTCAGCCCCAGTTAACAATTCAAACGACGGCGCGGTGCAGACGGCAATCGACAAGAAGATTAGCGATGATCCTAATCTCTCAAGCCTTGGGATTACGGCCACTGTGCTGGACGGCAAGGTAACGGTGACCGGGACTGTAAAGAGCGAAGCGCTCAAGTCTCAGATTGACAGAATGTTGAGAACAATCAGGGGCGTTAAGCAGGTTGATAATCAGATCGTCGTGATGAGCTGAGTACTGAGTGCTGAGTACTGAGTAATAAAAAAAAGCGCCCCAATCTTTGCTGGGCGCTTTTTTCACACGCAAGCTGATCCGTTGCACAAACTCGAAACTCGGAACTCGAAACTCGGAACTTGGAACTCAGTACTCAGCACTCAGCACTCAGCACTTTTCCTCAGTACCCTTCGGTATGCTGTCGCAGCCAATCGTCAAGTTCCTCTTCCGTAGGCTCGCGACCCAGTTCCTGACGCAGCCGCTGATGCAAAAATTCATGCTCACCGCGGGCAGTATCACTTAGTCCGGTCGACTCTTGGTCGGCGGATTTCTCATCTTCAGAACTCATAAACTCGAATCTCCGCTATTTCGACTGAAGTTTCGATTGTAAGGTTCGCCTCCTCTCCTGTCACCACCAGGCGTCGCCGGGTGCCGCTGGCAAAAAAGTTCACTTCCGTTATGACACATTCGATCCGGGGCTGTACCAAATGTCGCAGACCTTCAGCATGCAATTTGTGCGTTAGCAACGCATCGATGTCGGCCCGAATCTCGCTGCGCGTTTCGCCGTTGACCTCAAGTTCAGCAGTCGCTACTGGATGCGGTAGTAATCCCATCTCGCCATCAACGAAGATGCTCCAGACAAATCCAATGTCAAGCAACAGATAGAGTGTCTCGTCAAATGAAAAGTAACCGAGCACAGTCGCGCCGATTACGTGCCCAATCACGTGGTCCTGGTGCGTATTCGTTTCTTTTGCTGCCCAATCTTCGCTCATGCGCGTTCTGAACTTTCATAGTTGAGCAAGGCTTTCGCTTTTACAGCGGCAATGCCTGCCGAAAGCAACGATCCGACGCCGCCAATAACCACAGACAGCGGCGCGCCAATGAGAGATGCCACCACACCGGCTTCAACCTCGCCCAGTTGCGGGCCGCCCATGAAGAAGACCATGTTGATGGAAGTCATGCGCCCCCGCAAATGATTCGGCGTCGCCAGTTGACGAATGGTTTGTCGCAGCACAGTGCTGACTGTATCCGCGGCGCCAGTAATAGCCAGCATTAGAAGTGAAAACCAAAAGGCGCGCGAAATACCAAACGCCACGGTCGCCAGTCCAAAGATCGCAACCGCCCAAATAACAATGCTTCCCTGGCGGCGAAACCCACCGGCGCGCGCGATCAACAGCGCCGTTACGACTGAGCCAACGGCCGGCGCCGCGGCCAACAGACCAACACCGCGCGCGCCGACATGCAGAATCTCCGCGGCAAAGATCGGCAACAATGCGGTCGCAGAAGCGAAAAACGTCGCCGCGAAATCAAGCGTCATGGTTTGCACAATGACGGGCGTGCGCCAGACGAAAGCCAAACCTTCTTTCAAAGCTGCATAGCTAACGCGGTTCGCTTGTTCCTTCGCTTCGTTTATTCGTCCGCTGGTGCTCATTGCCGCGAGGGCAGCAATGACGGCGACGAACGAGATCGCGTTGATCCCATAAACGGCGGCTGGTCCATGACTGGCGAGTAGAAACCCGCCAATTGCCGGTCCGACGATCAGGGCTACGTTGAAAACCATCAACCCAAGACTGACTGCATTGGGAAAGTCTTTCGCAGGCACGAGCGTGGGCATCAGCGCCTGGCGCGCGGGAATATCGAAAGCAGTCGCGCCCGACGCCGCTGCGGTCAACAGATAGATGGGCCAGACGCTTTGCAATCCTGCCAGGGTCACGAACGCGAGTGCTGCAGCGCTAATGAGCATTACTGTCTGCGTCGCGATCATCAGCCGCCGCCGGTCCATCGCATCGGCGACTACTCCACCCATCAGCGAACAAAGAACAATTGGGACGCCCTTGAAGAATCCCACCATACCGAGCGCAAACGCCGATCTTGTCAGCAGGTAAACGTGCCAGTTAATCGCTACCGACTGCATCTGCGAGCCGGTAACGGAAACGATTTGTCCCATCCACAGCAGACGGAAATCCCGATGACGAAGGGCTGAAAAAGATGATTGAGAGTTTTTGCCGGCGGTGTGTTTGGTTGGAACTGAATCAGGATCTGGCGCGGCCACAGCAGGTAAGGTTACACGTTTGCGCGCGCTCGCTCAAATCTATTCGACGTAATGTTGCGCCAGTTGCGTTTGCAGTTGATCGGGTACCGATTTCCAACTGGCTAAACAAAGTTCGTGCGTAGCAAAGTCGGAAAGGTGCATGCGCAGGACTCGCCAGTGTTTCTTTGCCGCTTCATAACTCCAGCGATAAATTGGTCCATTGCCGCGCCGGCTATAGAAGAGCTCGACATCGCTGGCCGTTTTGTCTACGAGTTGTGTGTAAACGCGGATTCCATTTGTTGCTGCCATTTGTTTTTCCCGACGCTAACTGCACAAGAGCTTAATTACAAACTGACTATCGCCGTGCGGTTCTTGTGACCAACTTCGTGAACGCCTCGCACCAGCTCTGGTTCTAGATCATCGTGAATTGCAGTGCCATCACTGTTCACTTTGGTAAAATGGACCAGCCCTCTTTTCACTTCTTCAAGCGCAATGCTGGTATTGCGGCGCCTTCCCTTGTTGGTTTCAATGCGCGGCTTTGAACCGTGCAGCAGTTGCTTTGCTCGCAAACCAGCGACGATGATCAGGCGAAATCGTGAATCGATCCCGGGCCAGGTGCCCTCGTTTGCAACACCGGTTGAAGGTTTACTGTCTATTTTATTAGTTCCAGCCATTAAGTTTTTTTCTCGATCCTTCCAATCGTTATCGGCCCTGCTGACATCTTTTTTTAGCTAGAGCAGCAGTTTAGCGCCGATTAAAAGAGTGCCGAGGGCGAATCCGGCCATCACCACCAGTTGCAGCCAGTTCATTGCCGACTTTTTGCAGTTTGAACAACGCAACTTCCAGAAGGGCAAAATTCTTCCACAGTGATCACACGAAGAAATCATCAGAGCAGTCTTTCTAGGTAACAGTCGAATTACCGTTCCGCATCACGCGCGCCAGTTCCGGGATGTCCAACGCACGTCCGCGGCTCAGTTTCATTAACGGATCCTCAACCAGCCAAAAACAGGCTTTGCCGCCATCCGTTGTCGTCAAATTTTTGAAGGCTATTTCATCAAGTAGCACGGGCCTGAAGCATTCCATTCCCGTTTCGCGCGAACGCGCGACCATCGCAGCGCCACTGTCATGAAATACAGGCACGCGAAAGCGTCCCTGATCGTCCAGCGCGAACCAGTCGCCATTGGCGCGCTGCATCGCAAACAGGGCGCTCATTGCAAATCCGCCTTGTGCGATAAGTGCGCTGGGGTGGGCGCGAACGTGATGTGTAAATCGTCATCGGTGTCGTGGCGCAGAAAAATTGAGAACACCAGAAAGGCCATGAGACAGGCAAACACAGCCATCACGATCGCTAAAAGCAAGTGCGTCGTTCCGCCTTCGGCGTTCAGAAGGCCGTTGGCATCTTTGAACGTGACGTATTGGTAAAACTGCCAGATCGCGATAGCGGCCACCACCATGAGGCTGGCAATCGATCCCACTACGTTTTTCAGATTCTTTGATGCATAGCTCATTTGGTTTCCTCAATGCCCGCGAATTCCTGAAACTGCTTCAGTCGTGCCTCTGCTGCGACCACGCCTTAAAACTGCGCTGATGAGACCTGCGTGCGAAAGATCGCCGCGCGGAGTCAGACCCGAAATTCTCAGCAACGGTGCCGAACGTAAGGCTGCGGTCGTCAGCCTGCGCAGCCACTTTCCAGCCATTGATAAAGCTCCAGCGCGAAGCTTCAAGCGATGCAGCGATGCTGCGTTTCGCCGGCACACTACTGAAGGTCGGGATCATTGCTGCCGCGGCCGGCATCTTTGAATACTCACTTCTAAAACGCTGCATTACAAACCATGAAGTGATGGCCACACTTTCAAGCACCGTGATTAGCAGGATAATTCTCATACGACACCACTGGTCCTAAACAAAAAAGAGCTTGGACTCCTTGACCCTCAAGACATGACTGCGAAAGCTGAACAGCGCGTCTGCTTCGTTTTCATAAACATCGAATATGGTGAGCAGTTTCGTCGCCGTCATCAATTCCCGAAGCGTTTCTGTCAATTGCATCAGCTTGATCTCGCCACCTTTATTGAACACCGTGATATGACTCGCAATAAGTTCACCAAGCCCGCTCGAATCGATGTGGGTAACGCCGGCAAGATTCAAGAGAATCAGGATCTTCTCTTCCTGAACCAACGAGCGAAACGACTTATGCAAAGCTACTGTGGCACCGCCGACTCGGATCCTGCCTTTTAGATCCAGAACAGTCACATCGCCGGCCTGGCGCTCTTTGATATAAAGATTAATCACCCGGTCCTCAATTTGTTGGGCTGTGAATTCAGGTGGTCTGGGTAATTCCAGAGAAGCTGAGAAAGGAGCAAGCGGACTCGATTCCGGTAAAGCTTACGTCATCGAGCTATATGTGTCAACTGTGGAATATATCTCGTATGGACAATATCTTTCATATGTGGTAAATATGTTTCATTCATGCGAGGACAACATCATGATTGAGATCAGAGTGAACGAGTTGCTGGGTGGTCACGGCAAGACCTTTTATTGGCTCGCCAAAGAAACGGGTATTAGTCATACCACGCTTTGGCGTCTGAAAAAGGGCAAGGCGCTCGGGATCAATTTCGACACGCTCGAAAAGCTTTGTGATGCGCTTAACTGTCAAACCGGTGAGGTGCTCGCGCTGGCGAATGGGAAGAAGGGCGACAAAAGTCGACAAACCAGAAAGAAGAAAAAATGATTGGCACTGCTGAAAAACCTTTTACAATTAGATTTGTTGGGACTGAGTCGGATGTTCTTTTGGAGTTGACCAACGCCACCGATCACGCACTTAAGGGTGTCGAGGTTTTAACAGTTTTCTTGAAAGACGAGGAAACTCCCGGCGGCGGCCCTTCGCAAGCTCATATCAAGTTCGAGGCACTCAGTCAGGTGCGGCCGAAAGAGAACGTCGTTCTCTCTCACAAGACCTGGATTAACGGGAAAATAGTTGCCGCCGCTCACGATCAATTGCAGCGGCTGAGAGTGGTAGCGGGCGCAATCAGGCCTTACGTGCTCGACATTTCGTGGCAGGATCCGGAAGGCAAAGCCCGTTTTCAACGAATACCAGTCGGCCACTAAAGGGAAATGCGCCGGCCTTACGCCGGTGATCATTCTTCATGAAAGAAGTGCGTATTGAGAGTTTGTGAATTCTGTTTGCAATTCCGGGAAGACGGTACTTGTTTTCTTGGACTGCCACTGCCAAAGACCATGACGTGTAGGGAATTTGATCCGGCACTGGAGAAATTTTGCTCTGACCGGAAAGACTTCGTGGATCCAAAGCAGATTGTCCAGATGGCCACGTTCTTTGGTGTCAAGGGTCCCGAATTGAAGAGAGTCAAGCAGATGGCTGCTAGAGAACAGAACGCTCCCGTTTAATACTTAAGCCCCTCTAAACGACAAAACGGATCCCGCAAGAAACCCACCAGCAAAAACCAAGGCAAGAGTCTCGCGCAGATCCGTGTTTTTCTATGGCTAAAGATCAGTTGCCGTCTTAGTTTCCGTTGAGCCCGTCGTAATATCCGTTCTCATAGCCCGCCCGATAGTAACGTTGATACAGCGCACGATCACCCAACCTTGAGTTGTAGTCAGTCGTGGCGTTCTGGTACGCGCTATTATTACGAAAGTCGTTATTGCGATTCCGGTTACGATCGTTACGGCCTTGCTTGATGCCTTCGTTATAGCCGGCGTTTAAGGCCGTTTGGCGCAGGTCATTAGAACCGCCGTAGTTGTCATAGCCACCCCAGTTGCGGCCATGGCGATTCGGATTGTTGTTCCAATCTCGATTATCGTTGCGGTTCCAATCGCGGTTGCGATTGTTGCCGTTGGGGTCGTAGCCGACGCCAACGCCGATGCCTTGCGGATTGAAGCCATCATTGAATCCGGTTTGGTAAGCCTCACGAAAATAGCGTTGATACAGTCCACGATCGCCGAGACGTGAGCTGTAATCCTTTGTGGCTTTTCGGTAAGCACTTTGGTTCTGATAGTTGGGATTCCTATTCCGCTGTCGGGCCGCGGTACCATCCTTCAGACCTTCGTTGTAGCCCGCGTTCAGCGCTGTCTGACGTAAGTCGAACGAGCCGCCATAGTTGCCATAGTTATCCCAGTTACGCCCGCGGCGATTTTGACTGCGGTAGCGGTCATCCTGCGGATATTGATTACGGTAGCGATCATCCTGGGCCTGCGCCGTTAGGTTAAGACCAGCGCCGGCAAACAACATCAGGAACGCAAACATTCCCGCGCCTATCCATCTTTGTGTACGATTTGTTTTCATATGATTCTCCTCTTTTACTTGGTCAAGAGCAACTGTCGTGCCTTGGGGAGATCACAGAAATTGCAGCCAAAAGGACTTGTTGCCCGAAATCTTCATTTACTTACTGTACGCTTCGTTCAACTTTCGGAAGTGATAGCCCATCGCCGCCAGTCGCATTGAAGCAGCAAATTGCTCGCGATGTTTCGCCATTGCAGTAACGAAGAAGCGCCAAAACTCCCTGCGCTCGCAATCCAGGACACCTAACTTAAACGTGAGCCGCACAAACGACGCGAGGTCGCGAACCAGATGAGGCGGTTTCGGATCCCAACTCAGCATCGGCGTTCGTTTCAATGAATCGAGTGCGCGCTGGTAATACTCTTTTGGGTTGTAAATGGTGCGCATTATCGACTGATAACCCGAAATGAGGCGCGCTGGATCCATCTTTGGCACGAAGTTCAGCGAGCAATTAGTGTTGTTGCCCGTGCTTTCGCCCAGCAGGCGTCCCTCTCTTTCCAACCGGCGCCAAAGCTGGGTATTGGGCAGCGCGGTGAGCAATCCAACCATGGCCAATGGAATGGCGCTCTCGCGAATGAAATTAATTTGGCGCTCAAAGATGTCGTCCGGATCGTTATCAAAACCCACGATGAAACCGGCCATCACTTCCATCCCGTGATTTTGAATCTTCCTGACCGACTCAAGCAGGTTTCCGCGGTTCTGAGACTTTTGTGCTTCTTTCAGACTCGCTTCCTCGGGAGTTTCAATTCCCAGAAACACGCGCGTGAAACCGGCGCGTTGCATATTGCTGAGCAGCTCATTGTCGTCGGCGAGATTCACGCTTGCTTCTGTCAACAGCTCAAAGGGATGTCCGTTCTTTTCCTGCCAGGTCGCCAGATCGGGTAGGAGACGCCTGACATTTTTCTTGTTACCGATAAAGTTGTCGTCAACGATGAAGACAGTACCGCGCCAACCAAGCTGCAAGAGCGTATCAAGCTCGGCAATTATCTGTTGATTGCTCTTGGTGCGCGGAACGCGCCCGTAAATTTCAATGATGTCGCAGAACTCGCAATTGAAGGGGCAGCCGCGTGAGTATTGCACAGACATCGAGCTGTAGCGTTTGAGGTCCGCGAGATGAAAATCAGCGACCGGCGTGATCGAAAGCGGTGGTCGTTCTGCCGCTTCATACGAACTGCTGGTGCTTCCCTTCTCCAGGTCTTCAATAAACTGCGGCAGAGTCGTTTCAGCTTCGCCAAGAAAGATGTGATCAACGTCGGGCAGGTCTTCAATCGTAGTCGTCACATAGGGACCACCCAGCGCAACGCGTTTGCCCATTGCTTTACAACGACGCACGACCGCGTGCACCGATTCTTTCTGCACCAGCATGCCCGTAACAAAAACCATGTCCGCCCATTGAATATCAGAAGCTTTGAGCGCGCGCACATTCAAATCGACCAAGCGGCGTTCCCAATGCTTCGGCAACAGCGCCGACACAGTTAGCAGCCCCAGCGGTGGAAATGCGCATCGCTTGCGTTCGAAGGGCAATGCATGACGAAAACTCCAGTAGGTATCAGGAAACTCCGGATTGACTAATAGAACCTTCAAGTTAACCTCCCGCTGCGCAGCGCAGAATCACTGAATTTCGTTGAATGGCGGAAAGCTCATCCTAGTCTCAATCGGCCGGGCTGGAGGTAATAGTTACGTAACAATTGAAACTGCGTACAAATGTCGGCAGTTTTACAACACACAAATTCCATAATTGGTTTGCGCTGTATTTGAATGCAAAATCGCAAGCACAACTCATAGAAGACATTCTCGACGTTTCGCGCATGATTACAGGCAAGTTGAAGTTGAATAACGAACCTGTCGATTTGGCAGAGGTGATCAATGCGGCAATCGATTCCGTGCAGTTGGCTGCCGACGCCAAAGAGATTCACCTGGCTGTCGCGCTTGATCCATCGGCGCGTCACACCATTGGTGATGCCAACCGCTTGCAGCAAGTCGTTTGGAACTTGCTGGCGAATGCGATCAAATTCACTCCCGCAAATGGTGGCATTGAGGTGAAAGTAGAACGCGCCGGGCGTTACGCACAGCTTTGTGTTAGCGATTCGGGACAAGGCATCAATGCTCAGTTCTTACCCTTTATTTTCGATCGCTTTCGACAGGCTGATGGCACCAGCACTCGTCAGCACGGTGGACTGGGTTTGGGTCTGGCTATTGTGCGTCAGCTTGTCGAGCTTCATGGCGGCACGATCAAAGCTGAGAGCGAAGGCGATGGTAAAGGCGCAAGTTTCATTATTAAGTTACCGCTGGCGCCAGCGCGCAAGCGCAGTTCGCGTCGCGAGCGCGTTACTCGACGTATCGCAAGCAAGAGTGAAGAGGTGAACGTTGCCGTCATGCCGCAACTCGATGACGTGCGCGTGCTGCTGGTTGACGATGATCCCGATACGCTTCAGATCCTGAGTGTCATATTGGAAGAATCGAAAGCGTCGGTCCAGATTGCAGCGTCAGTGCGCGAGGCGCTTGAGGTGCTGGAGTGGTTTACGCCTGATGTGCTGGTTTCCGACCTGGCGATGCCGGATGAAGACGGCTATGCACTTATTGGTAAAATCCGCCAGGCAGAAAACGGGAACGGCCGGAACATTCCCGCGGTTGCACTCATCTCGTATGTTCGCGTCGAGGATCGCACCCGAGCGCTGTCGGCAGGCTTTAATATGTTTGTTCCCAAACCCGTCGAGCCGGATGAACTGATCACTGCCATTGCCAATCTCGCTGAACCTTCGGTCGAGACCATCTAAAACACCAGGCCCGCAGTATTATCCAGTTAACAAAAAGAATTCAGCGGCGTGCGGCTCCCGACAAAGCCGTATGCCGATTTGTTGCTACCGCTTAACCGTTGGCGTCGCCGCGGTCCATACCTGCACTGGTCCAAGACTCAAGTTGATCGTCTTGACTATGTAGGTTCCAGATTGAGTTACCGGGGCATTGATTACTGCCACGCCATTCACACTGTCAGCCGTCTGAAGCGCTACTCCGGATGGACTGATCAGCGCCAGTTTGATCGGCAGATTGTTGGTTGATACCGCAACCAACGAGATCGCGGTAGCGTTCGTTCCTATGGGCAGGCTGCTCAGCAGTTGCTGGCTGGCGCTTAGGTTGCTGCTGCTGCTATTTGTTGCGCCCGGGCCTGATGCCGGTTGGCTGTTTGAACTGGAGCTCTCCAAACAGAAGCCATCGACATAGACCGCGTCGCTCATGTTATTAATCACCAGCGTGTGCGTTCCCGGCGCCAGGTTGATTGACCAAATGCCAACCATCGGAAAATTCTTGAGTCAGACTTGAGGCGGGACAGCGCTAGCGGAAATCAGCCGGGCATTGAGTAAAGACGCCGAAAAATTTTCCGTTTGCAACATTTGATTTGCAATAGGACAGGAGCCTTTAATCGAGAACACAAAAAAGGCGTCTACGCGAGCGCAAACGCCTTCAGCAAAATAGACAGTCGCAATCAATAACGGCGACGATGTCGTTTCCTTATTTTGTAAGTATAGAGTGCGCCGCTACCCGCGCCCGCGCCCGCGCCGATCAGGGCGCCCTTCTTTCCACCAGCAAGACCGCCGATGCCGGCGCCTGCGACGGTCGTTCCGGCAACTGTTAGTTTGTCACGATGTTTCTGCCAAAACGTCCGGTGACGACGACGAACGCGGCGTCTGGTTGTTGTTTGAGCCGAGGCAATCGACTGTACTGAGACGATCGGCTCTATTACGAAGGCAAGCGTAAACAACATCAGGACAATCGCTATCGTCCGCTTCATCTTCTGCAATGCAATATTAGTAATCATTTAATTCCCCTTTCGAATCGATTCAATTCAGATTGAGCAAGATGTGTGCCCGTCCCCAATGGCAAAAGTAATGCGTTTTTAGTCACAACAATATATCGACACGTACGCTTAAAGGTCAGCCTGGAGCATAGTATGTAGCAAAAAAAAGCCCCCGGCAATAATTCGCCGGAGGCCGTGAGAAGCAGTAACTGGGCGATTAGTAACGCGAACCGCCGAAACCACCACCGCCGCCACCACCGTTACGGTTTTCGCGGGGCTTGGCTTCGTTGACCTTCAACGTGCGCCCGGCCAATTCTGTGCCGTTAAACTGCGCAATCGCTGCGTCGCCTTCTTCCTTGGTCTGCATCTCGACGAAGCCGAAGCCGCGTGAGCGACCGGTTTCGCGATCTTCGATCAAAGAGACGCTTTGGACCGTGCCCGCTTTCGCGAACAGTGTTTCGAGGTCGTTGCTCGACGTTTCAAACGCGAGGTTACCAACATAAAGTTTTGTAGACATTTTTCTTTTTACCTTTTCCCCTTTGGGAACAGAAGCCACTGAATCCAGCCGATGCATTTTCGTTGGGGGCGACAGATTTGAGAGTCAGGTTGCCGATCGCGGCAAGTGACTCTACTCATTTCCGGCGGACCGCCTCAGACTGATAGATAGACACTTTGGAACTTCTTGAACTTGAGCTTGTTGAATTTATCAGGTGATCTGGAAAGTGCCAGAGGAGCTGAGAGCGGAGTAAGCTGAACTCGGTTCGACGTCCACCCTACCCTAACAACCGCCATGTGTCAAATGCAGGATATATTTTGTATCGGGAATAGTTATTGGAAACAGCGAAAACGCTGAACATTATTCCGTGGTGGGTTCAGACTGCGCCTGAACATATCTGACTAACTGCCAGCCCAGAATCACTGCAACGATCAGCCACAACCACCCAGGTAAGATTGCCCAATATTTCAGCAATTGCCTGGACACGATTACTAAACGCGTATCCGATGCAAACGTAGAGGACTACCCATAGCACTTCGCCGAGCACATCCCAAAGCAGAAAGCGTCGCCACGGATAACCGGCGACTCCGCTGGCTACATTCACCCATGGTCCAAGCGCGGTTATTAACCAGCGACTGAAAAAAATACCCGCGCCACTCCATCGTTTGGTTAGCACCTCAGCTTCTTTGATTTTGTTTTCGATGCCGAGTCTGCGAGTGATGCGGTTGATCAAGCGTCGCCCGCCCCAACGAGATAAGCCGTAACCGATTTGATCGCCGAGCACTGCGGCCAAACTGCCCACTGCAATCACCTGCCACAGTTTCATTTCGCCTTGTTCGACAAACGAGCCCGCGGCCACCAGCATTAAGCTAATGGGGAAAGGAATGCCGACGGAACAAATTAAGATCACGCCAAAGAGAACCGGCAGGCCGTAGGTCAACAGCGCTGCCAGCACTTGATCGGTAAGAGTCATGGCGAGCGCCCCTGTGTTGGGCCACTATCGGGAGGGGGCGGTGGACCAGGCGGCGGATAAGGTGGGCGTGAATGGACGATCGCATTCTGAAGAATGGCGATTACTTCATCGACTGAGCGATTCTGTGCGCGCGCAATTTCCCTAATCGGACGACGGTCAGGCTTCGGCGGCAGGCCGAGCGCCTGATGCAGTACCCAGGGCGGCACGCTATACGAGTGTGCAATGTATCCAAGATTCATCCAGGGACGAATGGGTTCATCCTGGTGATAGTGCCAGTAAATCGTCCGCTGCACCGTGCGAACTGCAAAGAGTCCGGTGAACGACACCACCAGCATAAACGCCAGTACCACCAACCATTGACGCGAGTTGAAGTTTTTCATTGGGAAGGACAAGCATAACGCTTTGCGAAGCCTATCGCGAAGCATCCAAGCCGGCAAAACCGTGTTGCAGTATCTCTCTTCTCCGGCTTATTGTCTTCGTCGGTTCTTGTCTGATTTTCACTGTTTCCGGTTTGCGGTTTCCCGTTCACAATTCTTATGGATCAGGAATTCATGCGATTTGGTCTGGCGGCTTTTGTGACGCTGCTGGTGGTCGTAGATCCGCCGGGCGTGGTGCCGATCTACGTCGCCCTGACCAAGGATGAACAGCCCGCGCGCCGCCGTACGATCCTGATTCGCGCCGTTCTGATCGCTTTTGGCGTGGCGCTATTTTTCCTGGTTGCCGGACGCGCCGTGCTTTCGTATCTCGGTGTGACGGTCCATGCGTTTTCAATCAGTGGTGGCGTACTTCTTTTTGTCGCGGCGATGCCGATGTTGTTTGGCCAGCGCGGTGGTTTGCAATCGCCGGAACCAAAAGAAAGAGGGTCAGTGGGTGAAGATATTTCTGTCTTCCCTTTAGCGATGCCGCTGCTTTCGGGTCCGGGCACCATTGCCACGATTCTGCTGCTGACTTCGCAGGCGGGCGGCGACATGCAAAAGTTGATTGCCATCGGTGTCGCCATCGGCATCGTGTTTCTGGTTTCTTTTGTCGTGCTTTATTTGGGCGCACGCCTAATTCGTTTGGTAGGTGAAGGTGGCGTTCACATCGCCACGCGCGTGATGGGCATCGTGCTCGCCGCCCTCGCCGTTCAATACGTCCTCAATGGCATAACCGGCTATTACCACCTGCTAAGAGGGCATTAATTGCAGAACCGAGAGCGGTAGCGACCGGATGTCAGCATTCAGGCGGATTGCAGCACTCAACCCTTTGAAGTGCGGCGACTTGACGCCGCTTTTAGAGCCAACATCGCTCAACTCGTCATTCGTAAGTTGCCCTCATTATCCTGTCGCTACTTCCGCCGTTTACCGAAAGAATGACGATAGAAGGTGTAGTGATCATAACTGCCGTAGGGATCCCAATACGGGTGGTAAGGACGGCCGAATGGACCAGAGGTTGAGAACGGAGGGATCGGTTGGACCGTACGAACCGGTTCGAACGCAATCGGTCGGACGCTGAAGCTGTTCCGTGGATGATGCCGCCGGTAACGTCGCTGGGCCGCCGCTGTAGTCCCCGCCAATAACAGGATGCTCGTCAGAAGCAACGCTGCCAGAATCAAGCCAACGATTTTGCGAATTAAGTTCGTGTTCATAGCCAACCTCCTGAACAACTAAGATCTTACTAGCCTGGACATCGTGGTGTGTTGCGAGGTTGATGCCGGAAGGTGGATAAATAGCGACGATCGCTTTGCGGCTCTATTGCATTTTCGGGGTTACCAACTGCAAAGGGGACTAATTGCGGAAACCGCGAGCGGTAGCGACCGGATGCTAGAGGCAAACTTTGGTTTAAGAGTTTGGGAGTGATTACAAGGGCAGTCAATCCTTTGGAGTGCGCTTGCTCGACAGCGGAGCAAAGCGGCGGCAAGCCGCTGCACTCCAAATAAGTTGAATGCCCCCATCCGCTTGAATGCCGGCATCCGGTCGCTACCGCTCGTGCTTCTGCAAGAAAAGCCCCCGGCGAAATATTCCACCGGAGGCTCTTAATACTTCCCCATGCGCTAAAGGAAGTTTGGGGGATTACATATCCATGCCGCCGGACATTGTCCGTGGCTTGTCATCTTCCGGTAACTCAGAAATGAGGGCTTCAGTGGTCAGCATCAGGCCCGCGATTGATGCCGCGTTCTGCAACGCGCAACGCGTGACTTTCGCCGGATCGATAATACCGGCGGCCACCAGGTCCTCAAAAGTTTCAGTTTCCGCGTTGTAGCCGAAGTTCGGGTCTTTGTTAACGCGAACTTTCTCGACAATCACCGCGCCTTCCTGGCCGGCGTTCTGCACAATTTGCCGCAGCGGCTCTTCAAGCGCGCGCCTGATGATGTTGACACCAATCTGCTCGTCTTGGTCGCCGGTCGTCTCGCCGTCTTCGTCTATTTCGAATACTTTGAACTTGTCCAACGCCCGTGCGGCTCGAATCAAGGCCACGCCTCCGCCCGCCACGATGCCTTCTTCAACAGCCGCTCGAGTCGCGTGCATCGCGTCTTCAACGCGTGCCTTCTTCTCTTTGAGTTCAGTTTCGGTGGCGGCACCAACGCGAATAACTGCCACTCCGCCGACGAGTTTCGCGAGACGCTCCTGCAATTTCTCGCGGTCATAGTCTGACGAGGTGTCTTCGATTTGGGCCTTCAGCGTTTTCACGCGACCTTTTAAGTCGTCCGTGTTGCCGCCGCCGTCGATGATGATTGTGTTGTCTTTATCGATCGTCACCTTCTTGGCGCGTCCCAGGTCTTCAACCTTGACGTTTTCGAGTTTGATGCCCAGGTCTTCACTGATAACTTTGCCGCCGGTCATAATCGCAATGTCCTGCAGCAACTCCTTGCGTCGATCACCAAAGCCCGGCGCTTTAACTGCGGCTACGTTGATCGTGCCGCGCAGTTTGTTTACCACCAATGTGGCGAGCGCTTCGCCGTCAACGTCTTCCGCGATTATTAGAATCGGTTTGCCCAACTTGGCGACCTGCTCAAGAATTGGCAACAAGTCTCGCATCGAAGAAATCTTCTTTTCGCTTAACAGCACGACCGGATTCTCGAGCACTGCCTCCATCTTGGTCGGATCGGTGATGAAGTAAGGCGACAGGTAACCACGATCAAACTGCATCCCTTCGACAAACTCCAGGTCCGTCTCCATCGTCTTGGCATCTTCAACCGTAATCACGCCGTCTTTGCCAACCTTCTCCATCGCTTTGGCAATCAACGCGCCGATCGTTGCGTCGCCATTGGCAGAGATCGTTCCGACTTGCGCAATCATGTCGCCCGCGACTGGCTTCGACAGCTTCTTGATCGCTGCCGTGGCGCGCTCAACTGCTTTATCGATGCCACGCTTCAGGGCCATCGGGTTTGCGCCGGCGGCGACGGTCTTAACGCCCTCGCGATAAATTGCCTGCGCCAGTACGGTTGCAGTAGTGGTACCGTCGCCGGCAACGTCGCTGGTCCTGGAGGCCACTTCGCGCACCATCTGCGCGCCCATGTTCTCCGTCGCATCTTTAAGATCAATCTCTTTCGCTACGGTCACGCCGTCTTTGGTGATCGTCGGGCTGCCATACGATTTACCGAGAACGACGTTGCGTCCTTTCGGACCGAGCGTAATTTTCACCGCGTCAGCAAGTTGATTGACACCACGCAGAATTGCCGCACGTGACTCTTCGCCATGTGTTATTTGCTTTGCCATAATTTTTTATCTTTTCTCCAATCGAAATGCAGTTAAGACCCTAGTGAAAGGTGAAGAGTGAAAAGTTCAGAAGCTGGGGCCTCTCTTGTGCGGTCAATCCGCCACTTAGTCTCCTCAGCACCCTACCGGTCTGACTTTTCACTTTTCACTGTTAACCATTCACTGCTCCTACTTGCTCTTTTTCCTGCCGGCAGCCGCACCAGCGCGCGTGATGATTCCGAGAATCTCGTCCTCACGCATGATCAATAGCTCTTCGCCATCGATCTTGATTTCTGAGCTGCTGTACTTGCCAAACAGGACGCGGTCGCCTTTCTTAACATCCAGCGGTTGGCGCGTTCCGTCTTCCTTGTATTTTCCCTCGCCGGCCGCGATTACTTCGCCCTCCTGCGGTTTTTCCTTCGCGCTGTCGGGGATAATGATGCCGCCGCGAACCTGTTCGCCTTCGTCAATGCGCTTCACAATCACGCGGTCATGTAATGGTGTGATATTCGTTTTCATAATCTAATTATTTTCCTTATCGGGCCGTTTGCTGTTTGCTGTCTGCTGTGTGCTGGAATAATGAACGTGGGACGTCCTGAAACTACTTGGAAAGTGAGCTGTGGATTATCAGTTGATCTGGAAGATCCAGAGCGGTGCTGAGAAGGGAGTAAGCTGGACTCGGTTCGCACTTACCCTATGCTAATGTTCGCTATATGTCAAATGCAGGATATATTTTGGATGGGAAATAGCTATTGTCGTACATTCCTTGCCGCGGCTGTGCCGCCGCCGCTCAACGCCGCAGGCGTTAAATAGCTTAGCCCAGGGTTGCGCGTTGCGCGCTACCCTGGGATCAACGGGGTCCCCGAACATCCTTTTGAACCCTGAGGTCCGCGCGTATCTGCCGAGGCGTGCTCGCGAATTCCACGTTTCTCCGAGGCCAATCTTTTCTATTTACAATTTACGATTCACGATTTACTAAGCAGGTTCGTGGTGCGCTCGGTGACGCTGGGAGGCGCATAAAGATCACGCGCGGTGTCAGCCTTCAACACCGGCGTGCCAACTGATTCCGAGAGTTTGTCAGCGATGCGGTCCTGCTTGTTAACCTTGATCGACATCGCCGCAAGCAGCCGGCCCACACCCGCAAACGCTGGAATCAGACCCACCAACCAAAGCACGCGCACGACGGGATCAACTTCGAAAGGAATGTTCGCAATCACATCGGCCGGCAAGTGTAGATTGATCGCGTGCGTTAGAAAATAAAGGAAAAGGGTCAGCCCGGCGCCAGAGAAGATCGAAATAGTTCCCTTCACCAGCAGGTTCTCGCGTCGTTCCGCTGGCGTCTTCTGTCTTCTTAGCGGAAACTTCGGTCCGCGTTGCTTAATCTTGCCGGTGCTGCGGACAATTTCCGTGTTCATTTGTTCAAGCGCGTGCGAAACCTCTTCGGTCACCTGCTCGGCCTTAAAGTTCTTCATCATCTCTTTGATCTTCGGCAGCGGACCGCGATCGCTGCGGCCAATTGCCTCGCTGAGCGTGACGGCTTTGCCAATCACTTTTAGATTGGCGCCGCAGGATCGGCAATAGGGTTGGCCGGAAGATTCAGTACTGCATTGGGGACAGAACATTGGCGTTAGAAGTCAGAGGTCAGAAGTCAGATGTCAGTCGTTTATTCAAGCTTTGCTTGTCACTCGTCGCCTTTGACCTATCAAACTACGACAACCAGCACTGACTTGTTCCACGCGAAATCTGGCAACGGCTCGCCGCTGCGCTCTGCATTTGTTCGTTAGCCCTTAATCTGTACATTCCTCGACGACGATCACCGAAGACTTCAACTATTTACGATTCACGATTTACGATTCACGGCTTTTAACTGCTAACGATGAAAGCGCCCGTCGCTGAAGTAATTCTGATAGTGGTTGTAGCCTTCTTCATAGCCGCGCAAAAAGCCATCCCGGTAAGCCAGCTTGTACGTGTCACGGAAACTAAAGATGGAGAGAAAGCCGTTGTCTCCACGCCTGTAAAAGTGTGAGCGCTCCGGATCGTAACTTTGTCCGCGACGCGCATCGCTGGCGCCCGTGTACAAGCCATCCTGGTAAGCGCGCTCATAGGCGTTGGAGCTATATCCGTAGTTGCCATAATTCGAGGACTGGTAAACGCGGCTGCGATATCGCTCGCGGTCTCGATCGCGATCACGATCACGATCGCGGTTAAGGAAGCTGTTGTTGTCGCGGTCATGGTCGTGCCCACGGTGGCGATGACGATCGCGGTCATGATCGCCGTCACGGTCGCGATCACGATCTCTATCGCGATCATGATGACGCCACCCGCTCGTGGAGCTGCTGCTGCCGCTGCTGCTTGAGGAACTGCTGTTTGAGGAGTTGTTACCGCTGCTGTCGGAACCGCGATCTCGATTGTGATGCTCGCCGCGATTGCTATCATGGCGGCGCCAGCTACTGCCGCTGCCTGAACTGCTTGAGCTACCTGAGCTGCTTGAGCTGCTTGAGCTAGTCGAGCTGCTGCTGCCTCTATTGTGGCCGCCGTGGCGCCCGCCGCCGCTACCGCTGGAGCTGCTGCCGCTACTACTTGAGCCACTCGAGCTGCTGCTGCCACCTCCGCGGCCCCCGCCGCCGCCGTGCCGGTCCTGCGCCTCAACGGTTGATAAAGATGCGACGATGACGGCGGCCGAAAGCGAAGCTGCCAGGACAAAAGCTCCGATCATGCTCTTCAGATCATGTACTTTCATAACTTGGCTCCTTGGAGGGCTGCGACAAGTCTGCGGGCAACTGCTGAAACGCGTGCGCCGCTTCTTTTCAGTTCTCTGCAAATTCCCGGAACGATTTACTGGCTGATTATATGTCTGAGTGACGCCACAAACCTACATTTATCGGGTAGAGATTTGTGCAGAACCCCGACGCGTCGGGGTAGCGACCGGATGCCGGCACTCAACTCTTCTGGACTGCGGCTTGACGCCGCTTTCAAAGCTTCTGTCGCGCCCGCGCACTCCAAAGGATTGAATGCTGCACTCAACGTTGCGTGTAGCATCCGGTCGCTATCGCTCGCTGTTCTGTATTGGTTTGCCACGGCTCTGCCGTCCGATGTGCGGAAGGCCTGTGGCCTTCCGGTAACTTCTAAAAATGAATTTGGGGCTACGCCCCAGTTGAGGGCGCAGCCCCAATCATTGAGAAGCCGGACGGAAGGGCAAAGCCCTTCCGCACATCTAAGGAGGCGGCAGAGCCGGTAGAGTTATCGGATCGGTCATAGTCGGAATCGCTCAAATTCAGCATTCAAGACCGGTTAATTCGCAGGTTAGGAAGGTGGGCTTGCCCCCGCTCTTCGTTCCGTAGGAACGAAATGTTTATAGCCTGCGTCAGTTGGTAAGAAT
>DATNOG010000029.1:0-6037 GCA_035601415.1 Pyrinomonadaceae bacterium
CATTTCTCCGCTCGCCGTGTTTTTAGCATCCGATGATTCGCACTGGCTAACGGGCGAACTCATCAAAGCAACTGGCGGAATGAGGTGATCTGAGTTGTGCACAATTAGCAAGCAAACGAACGAAAGGAAACACCTATGCTAGCCGTGTACGCAGAAAAAGGAGATCAGAATAAGCCCCTATCGGGATTGAGAGTTGGCGAACAGCCTAATCCCAGCATCCCCGACGGGTGGGTAAGGGTAACAATCTCGCACGCAAGTCTTAACCGCCATGACATTTTCACGCTCATGGGCATCAGTGCACGGCCAGAAGGAATCACGTTTCCGATCATTCTGGGAAATGACGGAGCTGGAAAGCTTGATGACGGAACCGAAATCGGGATTTATCCGATCTTAAATCAGCCTGAATTTATCAATAACGAATTGATGGACCCGCAGATTCGCCTTTTCAGCGAAAACATTCCTGGCACATTCGCCGAGTATGTGGCTATTCCGAAGCGAAACGCGATTCCGCTTCCCAAAGGCTTATCAGCTCAGGATGCTTCTGTCTTAGGAACGGCTTGGTTGACCGCCTATAGAATGTTGTTCACCAAATCGAATCTGAAATCTGGTCAAACGATGCTCGTTCAAGGTGCGGGCGGCGGTATGGCTACAGCATTGATCCAGATGGGTAAAGCAGCTGGCTACGAAGTGTGGGCGACCGCTCAAAACGATGGGGCGAGAGAAGTGAGCAAAAAACTCGGGGCCGACAAAGTCTTCGGAGTGAACGAGAAACTTCCACAAAAGGTGGCTGCGGTGTTCGATAACGTCGGTCCAGCAACCTTTGAGCATTCAATTCAATCGACGCAAAAGGGAGGCACAATCGTCATCTGCGGCATCACCACCGGCACGAACTTCAATCTCAACATCCTTCCGATCTTTATCGACGAGCTGAAAATTGTTGGTTCAATTATGGGGACCTTTGAAGAAATGAAACATATGATGAATTTCATCGTGACAGCAGGAATCAAGCCAGAAGTTGGAACACTCTTACCGTTGCAGAAAGCTGAAGAGGGCATACGTCTTATGCACGAAGGCAAAGCGAAAGGGAAAATCGTTTTTACGCTTTAGTTTATGAATTTATGGAATGATTCACCACAAACGGAGTTCGAGCTGCACTCTGAAGGTTAAGATCGAATCTCCGGGGGACGCTGTGTTGGTTTTGCTGCTGGGGCAGCAGCAGCTTCGCCGCAATACTGCGGTGGCGGGAACCGAAATCATGGATGGATTGCGGGCGTCCGGCCACGGGATCAACCGCGCCGATTTCATTCTGAAGCGGTATGCCAGCTCCGGCGACATCGTCGCAACCGGCAAACGCAGGCGGCGGCGATACAGGCTGACGACCGACGGCGTCGAAAAGGCACAGAAGATTGTGCGCACACTTGCGGCCGCGCTGCCGCCTGTTGAGCCGGGGGGGTGAGTGTCACTGTGACTCTACCCGTAACTTGGCCGCGGCTCGGAACTATCCGCGCATGCTTCGACGAAAACCTTGATCATGCTGTGGACGACTGTCGCAAATCACAGTGTCCTTTCGGCAAGCCTGCGTGACCGCCCGGCTAGCGTCTAACTTTCTCTGTTACCGATGCGGTCGGTTCAGATATTCTTCAGGATCATGAAGCGAGTATTTGTACTTGTGCTCGGTATCGTGTTAATGCACGGCGGCTTCACGACAGCGCAAAATTCAGATAGAGATTCCTTAGAAGACGCGGCAAGGGCGGCTCAGGCTGGCGATGCCGCAGCAGTACGCACACTCACCGATACTGTGACGAATTGGCTGCCGATGCGATTCCACGCTTCGGTAAACCTGAACGATAGAATGTATCAAGCAGAGCTACGGTACCGTCAACACACTCAGCCAGGCGTGAGTGTCGAACGCATGGCTTCGGCTCTGAATCAACTCACAGCAGATCTAAAGCTGCCAGCTTACGTTAAGACGAATGCCAATCAGGTACAGACGTATCGAATGGCTGTGGCGCGGGTTTATCCGATGTTCTTGTCGGCCCTGCAGATCACAAGCCAGCCCCCAGATGTAGTGAGTCCCTCAGCGGCGATGTTCCTGCTGCTTCAGCTTTTGCAGATGAAGATGACGGACGCCTCTTATCAGATTGACCCTGATACTTGGGTGAGGGACGTGGAGGCGAAGCGTAAAGAGGCAGCATCTCGTCCGCCGTCTCATTCCGCCGTTTTCACTGTCCTAAGGCAGTCTTCGAAGGAACAAGCTCTAGCGCGTCAATACCAAGCTCTTTCGAGTGAGGTTGCAAGTAATTCGGACCGGACGGTGCGACCCATTCAGGCGTTGCTAAAGACACTTGGGTTATGAGTACCCGAAGCTCGCGTATAAGATTCTAAGAGACGCATAGCGCCCCTCTCCGCTGCATCGGCAGCATCTCGCCGATGGACGGAATTCACGGTAAAGCGTATGCGTGAGAAGCTCGCCTCCGGGCAATTTGAGACAAGCTCTAACGAAGGCCGCAACGGATCGTTTTCGGCCACGCCGCAAGATCATAACCTGGCCGAAATGACCAAAAGTTTTTCTGAGCTGGAGTGAAATCCTCAGCGATGTGAACAGTAGCGCCGATAAACAAAACCGCAAACCACAAGTATGGATAACGCATTGGAAACTATTCCGACGAAAACACGTGGCGAACCGGTTTTTGAGCTAAGTCATGGATACAGCCTTCTACGGACTTACTATTTCGCAGATTGTTGCCGAATCTTCGTTATCGCTTCTAGCGCGGCCTCACGAATGAAATACCTGTTCTTCCCGTCAGGCATTTTGCTTATGTCCGGATCGGTTTTCGCAATTTTCTCAAGCAGAGGAATATCCGCCTCAGTTCCAACTCGACTGAGAACTTGGACTGCCACCAGACGTATGCCATTTGCCTGATCGCTAAGAGCTTCAAGCACGGCAGCTCGAATCCTGTTCGCCGAGGACGGCAATAGGGCTGTACAGTTGGACACGATCGTGCCAAGCATCTCAATGGCTTGCATCCGACGGTAACGAAGGTCGCTTTGCGATAGGTCAATGACCATCGGAAGAATGTTCTCACCGTAATCCGTGGCAATCTTAACCGCAAACGAAGAATCGGCATTGTATGATGCTTTTGCCAGGGCTTCTAACACGCGCTGATCGCGTTTGTCGCCTAAGCGTTCAAGGCTCCCTAAAACCTCGGAGTAATATTCTGAGTAGCTTTCACCGTATTGTCCGGACAGTCCTACAGTCCCATTAGATTTTCGAAGAACGGATTCAAGGAGCTGCGTTTCTTGGACCAGAAGATCTGCGAGTGCTCTCGAAATGCCTTCCGGAACTGCTTCAGCGGACATGCTACTCAATACTTCGATAGCGGCGGCGCGATCATGCACATCGGCGGATCGCAACTCGGAGAGAACGTTCGGTGAGGTTTGAGGCGATTGGACCTGACCGGGGACACTCCACCCAAGCAACGTTATCAGAGTCAAACTCAAAAGTAACTTCTGCATCTATTTCTCCTCACCAACCTGTAGGACAGATGCCACGCCAATCCGCATGCACGTGGTCGTTGGTTGATTGCGCTAACGGTTCGACGCAAGCGTAATTATACTTCCGCCTGCAGACGCTCGTACGTATCCGTGTTGGAGTGGTGCGTACGCGAATCATAGTCGAGCGTGTCCTGAATGAACTGGAAACCTGGAATGCCGACCTCGTCGAATGAGAGGTGGTCGGTCCGCCGGTGTTTCGCATAGAAAGAGTGGTGACGCCGAGGTCCTTTAAAGGCTCGATCCACTGTTGGAATATCGGCGCGACAGCGGCATTTTCTTGCAGATACACGCCGCGGATACGACCGCTGCCGTTATCCACGTTGAAGTAGGCGGAAACTATCCTCGATCATTTCGGATGAGCCAAGATCGCCGTCAATCATTTCGACCTCATGAAAACCCAACGTTATGGCGTTCTCGCGAAGCGCATATTGAAGACGCTGGCTTTGGAGATTGTCCTGAACCTGTTTGGGTGAAGATTGCCTCAAATACACGACCGCTTTGCGCGCCAGATGCTGCGGGGTGACTTTAGGATGACTGAGCATCATCACCGGCCTCCCTTTGTCGAGCGATCACGGCGGCGAGCAACATCTCGGCCATCCACTGGACCAGTTGCTCTTCCACGATCGGGTCCAGCCCGATTTTCTCGTCGCTTGCTAGATTGAGTTGAAGCGACGTCTTAGCTTGTATTCGTTGCGGAGGCCGGCTTCGCATTTCTGGCAACCATCCGGGCTCCAGAAATCGCGCGCAAGATTCTCGATCATCTCGGAATTCCTTCGCGTCCGCTTCCGGTGGCCCCAGCCATCTTCCAGGAACTTCCCTTCACTTCGAATAATCGTCGCCAATTGAAGCTCAGGATACGTGTGTCCCTTTCTGTTCCATTTCCCGTTTTTCAATGAGGACTCGTGCCGCGTGTCCTCAATGAAAACGAAATCGTTGAGGACTCGTGCCCTGAGTCCTCAATGAAAACGAAATCGTTGAGGACTCGTGCCCTGAGTCCTCAATGAAAACGAAATCCTTGAGGACTCGTGCCGCGTGTCCTCAATGAAAACGAAATCCTTGAGGACTCGTGCCGCGTGTCCTCAATGAAAACGAAATCCTTGAGGACTCGTGCCGCGAGTCCTCAAACAAAACGGAATCCTTGAGGACTCGTGCCGCGTGTCCTCAATGAAAACGAAATCCTTGAGGACTTGTGCCGCGAGTCCTCATTAGACCTCGATTGGATGAGGAAACGAGTCGTCTGTGCTCATTGGATGTCGCAGAAATTATGTTTTTCTATCTAACTCGTTTGCTTTCTTGAAGTCGCGTCGATTTTCGGCGCTCAAGGCGTCATTTTTTACAATTTTTGTCAACGCTTTTCATTTCTCGCGGTGATTTACACAGTATGGGGCCAAATCATTCTTCAAAATATTTTTGGCGACAAGTGTGACAAACAGGGGGGTCAAAAGCATCTTATCAGTAGAGGCAAATGTTGACAGCAAGCCAGAGCCAGAAAACACGAACGTTGTCGGAGCAGGAAATCGAGCAGCTCTTCGTGGATCACTACGACTTGCTGTAGCAACAAGCATGAGCGGCTGCGAATGCAAGCGCGCGCGAAGCGTGAGCGCGATAGCGCGAAACTTCAAATAATATCGCGCAGCCACTAACAAGATGGGGAGGATGTCCGGCTGCATTTTCCAGCTCGCCATGTTTCACACGGCCGGAAATTCAGTAAAGCCAAAGAAAGGAGGTGAAAACTATGACAAAACCGAAGAAGTTAAAAGCGTTGTTCGATTTTTTGCCGTTGCCGGCTGATGCTTTTGTATCGCGTTTGACCGCGATACACGACAAGATGCACGGCAATACGGCGTTTCCCAACCCGCCGGTGGATATGGCCGCCTTTATGACGGCCATTACAACCTTCGCGGCCTCCGCGGTCGTGACTCTCGATGGCAGTAAACAAGCCATTGCGATCATGAAGAAGCAGCACGAAGGGCTGGTCAAAATGGCCGAGTTACTGGGCCATTACGTCGAAGCAACATGCAATAACGATCCCGTGACGTTTACATCCAGCGGGTTCGCTATGCGGTCGACGACCCGCGTTCCACCGCAACCGCTTGCCCAACCGACGATTGTCCGTGTCGATCAGGGCAAGACGGGCGAACTGCTGGTAATTCTCATCGCTGTGCTGAAAGCGCGTATCTATGAAATACATTACGCGCCCGTCGGCACGGGCGGGACGCTTCCCACCACGTTTGCATCGATCACGATCGCAAGCGCGAAGAAGCCAGTTCCCGTGGCTAGCCTGACGCCAGGCACGACCTATGTGTTCCAGGTTCGTGCATTCGGCAAGTTGGGTTACACGGACTGGAGCCAGCCGGTTCAACGTATGGTCATCTAGTCTGATGGCGGCTGCAGGGCGGTCTATGCCGCCCTGCAGTCTTTTCTCTTCGGAAAAGAATCGCAAAAACCTCAACGGATAATATCACCTTCCAAGTGGATAGGA
>DATNOG010000030.1:0-5908 GCA_035601415.1 Pyrinomonadaceae bacterium
GCGTCCACGAAGCTGATTGTCGATGCGTCGCGACTCGTGGCGCTCAGTGCCCAGAATATGCAGGCCACCAATACCGACAACTTCTTTATGCTCGGCTTCGACGATGCGTTTGGCGCGTTCGAATGCCTGCGACCATTCCTGCTCGCTCGCTTCATCGGGATCAACCTCTTCCTTTTTGAGAAACTCCCGCGCCATAAAGTCCGGATTGCCGCCCAGGAGAATGTCCGTACCGCGACCGGCCATGTTGGTTGCAATCGTCACCGCGCCTTTGCGGCCGGCTTGCGCCACAATCTCGGCTTCGCGCTCGTGGTACTTCGCATTCAAGACGTTGTGCGGAACGGCCTCGCGTTGCAGCCGGCGCGCAATGAGTTCGGAGTTTTCAACTGAAACAGTACCGACCAGTGCCGGCTGGCCACGATCGTGGCAGTCCTTTATCTCCTCAATTACCGCGTCCCATTTCTCAGGCAGCGTGCGATAGATCACGTCGGAAAAATCCTTACGGACCATCGGCATGTGCGTCGGGATAACTATTACGTCGAGCTTATAAGTTGACTGAAACTCCGCCGCTTCAGTTTCCGCAGTACCGGTCATGCCGGAAAGTTTCTCGTAGAGACGAAAATAGTTTTGCAGCGTGATGGTCGCCAGCGTCTGATTTTCCTTTTCAATCTTCACGCCTTCTTTCGCTTCTACTGCCTGGTGCAGACCATCTGACCAGCGACGACCCTTCATCAAACGCCCGGTGAAATCGTCAACAATAATTACTTCGCCGTCCTGAACCACATACTGATGGTCCAGCCGGTAGAGCGTGTGCGCTTTCAGAGCCTGCTCAACGCAATGCAGCAATTCCATGTTCGAGGGATCGTAAAGATTGCCCACGCCCAGCAACCGTTCAGCTTTGTCCACACCTTCTTCAGTCAGCACTGCCGTGTGTTGCCGTTCGTCCACCAAATACTCGCCGGTCTTTACGCCGTCTACTTCTTCGCCTTTGCGCAACTGCGGAATAATGGCATCGGCTTTGTAATACTTGTCGGTCGCTTCGTCAGACGGACCGGAAATAATTAGCGGCGTACGGGCTTCGTCGATCAGGATCGAATCCACCTCGTCAACGATCGCAAAGTAGTGACCGCGCTGAACGCAGGTCGCGAGGTCAAACTTCATGTTGTCGCGCAGGTAGTCGAAACCGAATTCGTTATTCGTGCCGTAGGTAATGTCGGCAGCGTAAGCGGTTTGCCGCTCGAAATCGTCCATGTCGTTCTGAATGCAGCCGACTTCCAGGCCGAGAAAGCGATGTATTTGGCCCATCCACTCAGCATCGCGCGAAGCGAGATAATCATTCACGGTAATAACGTGAACGCCGCCGCGGCCCGTCAGTGAGTTGAGGTAAGCAGGCAAGGTGGCCACCAGCGTTTTGCCTTCGCCGGTGCGCATCTCAGCAATTTTCCCCTGGTGTAAAACAATGCCACCGATCAACTGCACGTCGAAATGGCGCATGCCGGTGGTACGTACACTTGCTTCTCTGACAATCGCAAAAGCTTCCGGCAAAATCTCGTCGAGCGCCTCTCGTTCGAGACGTTTGCGATCCTCGGCATCCCTCGCCCCGGCCACCGCTGTTTGTAATTGCTGTTTGAATTCTGCGGTGCGATTGCGAAGTTGTTCGTCTGAAAGTTTTTTTACGGCAGGCTCGAGGGCGTTGATTTCCGCGACCAGAGACTCGACCGATTTAAGAAACCGCTGATTGCTACTACCAAAAACTTTAGTAAGTAATTTATCGACACTCATAATAGTTATCTGAAATTAAGTGGCGCAAAACCGCCATCTTTAGCTTTGATTTTATGCTTTCTGTTTGATTTTAGTTGAGCGTAGATAGGCTAGGCAAGCGAGCGTTCCGGCACACCACTACGACGCAAGCTGCTTCTTGATGAGATCCACGACTGCCTGACGCGGCATTGTAAAATTGAAAATAATCTTTTTCCCGTTCGGAGATGCACTGGTGTTTCTTAGTAATATCTCTTCATCTTTTCCCGCGCGCGATTCCGCGCCAATCATTAGTGCGGCATTAAATCCCTTCGCCAGCACCCGCGCGCTGTCGTCAGAAGATGCTTCTGATTCGACGGATGCAAGCACCTCAGTTTCGCCCTGCTTGATAGTGAACACCACTTTGGTCCCGGGATTGTCCTTGTCTATCGGCTTCAGATAGACAAGAAAGCCGCTATCGTTCAGTGCGGCAATCATGCGTCCAAACAGATCGACGAGATTTTGATCGCCTTCCTTTTTGGTAAACTTCGGATCCTTTAATTTTCCGTCCTTATCAAGTTCCGCCTCAATCACGATCTCAAACGGCTTATTCAGATCGAGCTGGCCTTTGTTCTTCAAGTCGTTGGCATAAATTGCGAAGTCTTTCAGGGCCTTTTTGTTGATTTCGTTTTCTTTCGGCAACTCAATATTGTTCTGCGCCGCGGTCTTTTCCAATTCCTTTTGGGCTTCTTCCGGCGTCAGCTTTGCGCTTCCCGGACTCGCTGCGGGACTGGGGCTGGCTTGCGCTATCGCCGAAGAAGAAGGAGAACTAACCGGACTAGGTGACGCCGTGAGAGCCGGCGAGGGACTGGGCAAAGGCGATGGCTCAGGTGTGCTGAACCTTTGCGGTTGCGCTTGCGATATAAGCTGCGCTGCGGGAGCAACCGGAGGAAACGCCTGGGATTGATCCAGAGCAAAGTAACCTTCGGGGTAGTGAAACTTTTCGCTGCTCAATTCCACGATCTGTACATCGTCGCCACCGATTTCGGTTTGCGCATACGGCTTGTCAACAAAGTTTGTGTCGGCAATCAAGCTTGCCAAATTAAAGGCATCCCTGAATGCGGGCACATACATTAAACAAGCAATCGCGAGCAGATGCGCAACCAGCGAACCGCCAAGCAGCCGCAAAATAATGGGCCACCGCAGCTCGTTCCCAACCTCAAAATTTGTGAAAAGCTCAGCCATTTTCCAATAGAAACGTCGTTGTGCGGCGTCCGGTTCCTCTTAGACGCGCCGTTGGCTCAATCCGTTGCGAGTTGGGCCCAAGCCTGAACCGTATACGTTAGCACTTTGGCCAGCAAGTGCCCAAAGTGTGCGATTTTTATCGCAGTGATTTAGTGACTAAAAGCTACAGCAACCTCCTGGAGTAGAATGCCGCAATGCGCCCACGCGACAAATCACGAGGAAGTGGCCGAGGAAAGCGATTCAACGAGAAAGACCGAAGTCACCGCCCGGAGAAAAAGGCAGCGAAGCCGGGAGCCTTCGACGACAACAAAGCGCAATCTCGTTTGCGCGAAGCGCGCCAACTGCTCGCGGGAATTGGAAGCCCAACCCCACAACCTTTCAAGCCCGATGCTTTTCAGCTTGAGGCTCTGGCTGCGCTCGAGTTTGAAGATGTACTGGTGACCGCGCCCACGGGCAGCGGCAAGACCTGGATTGCACGCGAAGAGATCCGGCGCTTGCTCGAGGCCGGCAGGCGCGCCTGGTACACGACGCCGCTGAAGGCGTTGACTAACTCGAAGTATCAGGAATTCGCTGACGAGTTTGGTGCGGCACAAGTTGGAATCCTTACCGGCGATCGCAAAGAAAATACCGACGCACCGTTGATCGTCGGCACCACTGAGATTTTTCGCAACCAGCTTTTTGATTCTTTGCGTGGTGGCAGCGACGTCGATGCGGACCTGGTCGTGCTCGACGAGGCACATTATCTCGCCGATGAAGATCGCGGTCACGTTTGGGAGGAGGCGATCATTCTGACGCCTCCGCGGATTCGACTGCTGTTGTTGTCGGCGACAATCGGCAACGCCGATCAATTCGCTGCTTGGATTGAAGAAGTGCGCGGCGTGCGCTGCGGAGTGGTAACGCGACCGGGCGCGCGCCCGGTTCCGTTGCGCGCGGCAATGCTGCTGCCTGACAAGCGACTGCTGCCGTTGTTGAATGAGCACGGGAAACTGAATCCTGAGATTGGCGCGTTGTTAAGTCAAAAGGAAAAAGGAAAAAGGCAAAGGTGAGGAGAAGCGCCACGACATGAAAGATATCAGAGAACGCACGTTCGCCTTTGCCCTCAGAATAATTAAGTTGTGTCAGCAATTGGAGGAAGAAGGTGGGGTAGGTCGAACCCTTGGCTGGCAATTGTTACGGTCGGGAACATCGATCGGGGCAAACGTTGAGGAGGCACAAGCGGGCCAAAGCAAACTGGACTTCATTAGTAAGAACGCGATTGCTCTAAAAGAGGCACGCGAAACAATTTACTGGTTGCGATTAGTCGGCGCTTCCAATGCAATTCTAAAAGATCGCCTATCTCCACTTCTAGGCGAGGCGGACGAACTGGCTCGAATAATCGGTGCGATCATTGTCTCTGCGAAGAAAGGGGAGAAATAAATGCGCAACACCAATCGAAGGTTCTCGTGCGCTTTTCCCATCTTTGAAAAGGGCGTTGCGGCGAACGGAGGTAGGCGCTTTCTTTTTGCCTTTTTCCTTTTGCCTTTTTCCTTATGAAACTGAGTATGCCAGAGATGCCGCCGGCCACGTTGCTGATGGCGCTCGGCTCTTACAATTTGCTTCCTGCTATCGTGTTCCTGCCGACGCGACGCCGTTGCGATCAGGCTGCGTCGGAAGCCGCGTTTATGCGGCGTGACGCAAACGATCAACGGCGCGATCAGCGGCGCGATTTCATACGCAGCTTTGTCGAGCAGTTTCCCGAGATTCGCAACCATCGCCATTGGGAGACGATCGTGCGTGGTGGCGTTGCGGCGCATCATGCGGGGCACATGCCGGCGTGGAAACTGGTGATCGAAAAAATGATGAGCGCAGGTTTGCTCGATGCGATCTTCGCGACCGCCACCGTCGCCGCGGGAGTTGATTTTCCGGCCCGTACCGTCGTGTTGACTGGCGCCGAAGCGCGCACCGGAAACGGCTGGCGACAGTTGACTGCTTCCGAGGTGCAACAGATGACCGGCCGCGCCGGCCGGCGCGGACGCGATAACGTTGGTTTCATAGTTGCCGCGCCGGGAATGCATCAAGACCCGGAGAGAATCGCGTCGCTGTTGCGTTCGTCGCCCGATCCTCTGGTTAGTCAGTTTCGGGCTACTTACAACACGCTGCTTAATCTGCTGGACGCTTACGGAAACTTTGCGCAGGTGCGCGAGATCGTTGAGAAGAGTTTTGCGCACCGCGAAGCAGCGCGCCAGATTGCCGCGCTGGAAAAAGCAACCGTCGAAACTGAACAGCGAATCCGGTTGCGATTGCGCGAAGCTAGTTGCGATCTGTCCCTTCACACGGTGAGAGGCTTTGAGCGACTGATCAGTGCCCGCGCGCAGTTGCAGGATTCAAAACCACAAACCCGCGCGGAAGTTCTGCACCGCTGGTTGGATGAGGTGGTGCAACCAGGTCGAGTTGTCGCTATTGGGCGAAGTGGCAAGCGCCTCGTCTTAGTCACGGAGAAGCGCGATGGAAATGTGCGCGGGCTGCGTGAAGACGGTCGCAGCGCCAGCTTTGCCCTTGAACGAATTGGTCGCGTCTACTCGCAGGTTTATCGTCTGAAAGAAGAACTAATCGAAGAGGCGTTCGAAGAGATTCGGCGTCGTGGGAAAGAGCTTGTGCTTGCTGAACCACGATTGCGCGACGCGCATGACGCTGAAAGCGAGGCACTTAACCTGCTGGACCAATTAATTGAAAAAATATTTCCGGCAGATTTTGACGCGCAGAAGCGATCGAGTTGTACCGAGACGCTTTGGGGGCTACTTAGTGATGCAGAAGATCTCGAGCGCGCCACTCGTCGCACAGAGCGCATGCGCGAAGAGGTTTGGCAACCGTTTGCTCAACGCGCGCGCGTGCTCTCATCATTTGGTTATCTCGATTTTGAAGCCGAGAAAGTGACCGAGCGCGGCGGCTG
>DATNOG010000031.1:0-10196 GCA_035601415.1 Pyrinomonadaceae bacterium
AAACTAAACTCGCGCCAAAAAAGCGACTTATCATCGCCGCGCTTTTTCGCATAGTAATCCTCGCCATGCTGGATGCCGCCTCTGTTTTCATCGTCATCGGTGGTGGCAATCTGTTGTCCGTTATGAAACAGCCGCGCCTCAAAATTCTCATTTGGCAGATCGCCTTTGAACCACATGCGAATTGTCGGCACGGCGTAGTCTCGCTCGTAATCGAGATCGGCCAGCGCGATTGGAAGTTTCCAGTCGTAATCGACGTAGTAATCGACTTCGTTACGGTAACGAGCATCGGAGTACTGTGGTTTGTATCTCACCACTTTGAACTTGCCCTGGAAAACGGTCGAGTTGTCTTTGATGTTCGTAATCTTGAACGGAAACACACCGCCGACTACGATTGTTTTCTTGTCCCTGTTTGAATCATCCTGGCTATACATACCGACGATGTGATGACGTTCGTCGGTGATGCCGCGTTGGTCTAAAGGTTCACTGAACCAGAGCGAACCATCCGGCATGTAGTAGTCGGCTTTAAAACGTATTCGGCTTGAGCCTCCATAAACGACGTCAAACCTGAGCCGCGGGGCCCAACTGGTGTTGTGATTATCATTGGGAATCTTCCAGTAGTAATCCCACGTCTCAACCTGAACTTCCATAGTGTCCGGCAGAAACTGCGGCGTCATCGGCGCCTCAGGTTCGGCCAGATACGGCCCGCCACCCCGCGGTGCAGCGGTCGACGTGTTTCGACTCTCCGGGTGCGGCTGGGATGGTTGCGAGTCAGTGGGCTCAGGCTGGGCAGTTTCGGTAGGAGTTGGCTGCGGTTTTGGCTTCGGGAATTTGGGTATCTTAAATTGTGCCGAAGCGATCTGTGCAACAAGTAACATCATGACAAGCATGAGAATCACACGAAACGAACGTCTCATTTTCGCCTCCTCTATCAACTTTTGGCAGATATCCCATTTCTGGGAAGATGAATCAGCTTTTGGGAAATTCCCTAATCGCTTGTTTTGAAAAAAGCGTTGGACTTTGGGTGCGTCAGAGAATATTCCTTTCGGCGTTTGTTGGCAATAGTGATGTAGTGGGTCACCCGTTGCAGATGTCCGATAACCTTTATAGTTTGAAGTCTTTCTCCCACTCCCTTTGGGAGAGGGTTGGGGAGAGGGCGTTAGTGTGCGTCAAGCTTCGCACCCTGACCTATCCCTCCCAAACGGAAGGGGAGCCAAGCACGTTTCAACAGCGGGTTCAGACGTTCCTTTAGTTTGTCGCAGCTTTTCGACAAGCTAAAGCTTATCGGACACGGCACGCCCCGCGTACAATGTCTTCGTGGCTTCCAACGCAGAGATTGAATCACTAATTCGTGATCTTCCCGACCCGCAAGGCGCGCGTCTGTTCCTGGAAAATCTGATAAAAGAGCGACCGCGCACACACCAAAAGCTGGTTAAAGAAACGGGCCTGCTTTCCGACGCGCTCGCCTTGGCGGCTTACAGCCCGCTGCTCGCTACTACCCTTGAACAGAATCCGGACTACATTCCCTGGCTCGCCCGAGAACGCGCCGATACGCGAGTTCGTACGCCTGAACAGTTGAGAGAGTCCCTCGCCAGATTTGCACTCACAAATTCATCGTTAACGCCTGCTGTTTTGTTTGCACGCTTTCGTCGTCGCGAACTGCAGCGCATCTATTTGCACGACGTGCGGCGCGCCCACACGCTGGTAGAGACAACGGAAGAACTATCCAACCTGGCCGACGCAATTCTTGATCATGCGCTGAGCGTGGCGCGGCAGTCGCTTGATAACAAATATGGCGCCCCACGTTGCGATGACGCGCATGGCCGCATTGCCACAGCCGATTTTTGCGTGGTGGCGCTGGGCAAGCTTGGTTCTCGCGAACTCAATTACGCTTCCGACATTGATCTCGTTTTCATTTATTCAGATGACGGAATGACGGCAGGCTCGGGCGAACGCGACAAAGTCAGCAATCGCGAATACTTCATCAAGTTAGCGGAGGCGATCAGCAAGTTAGTGGGGCAGCCCGCCGGGGAATCGCCTGCTTATCGCGTCGACTTGCGTTTGCGGCCCCACGGGCGCGACGGGGCGCTGGCGTGTTCGCTTGATGAAGCATTGAAGTACTACGACAAAACTGCGCAGGCCTGGGAACGCCAGGCTTTGATTCGCAGTCGCGCGGCGGCGGGCTCCAACCAACTCTTTTCACAATTTGCGGTTGCCGTACAGAAACACATTTATCGTCCTCAGGTTTCCGTAAAAGACGCGCTGGCCAGCGTGCGGCTGGCCAAACAAAAGATCGATCGGCAGGTCGAGCGCCGCGCGACCGGCTTCAACGTGAAACTGCAACGCGGTGGAATACGCGAAATCGAGTTCATCGCTCAAGCCCTTCAGTTGGCCCATGGTGGCTTGGACGAATGGTTGCGCGATGCCCACACGTTAATAAGCCTCGGCCGTTTAGCCGATCGCAATTTGATCTCGGAGGAGGAACGCACGCAGCTCTCCGAAGCATATGTGTTTCTGCGCGTGCTCGAGCATCGCTTGCAAATGGAGCATGGTCTACAAACGCACACGGTCCCGGATAGCGATGCGCAACGAAGTTTGGTTGCCAGACGAATGGGATTCTCAGGCTCATCTGCGCTGGAAGATTTCAACCAGGCGCTGAAGCTGCATACGACGAATGTTCGTCGCGCCTATGATCGCGTTTTTGCCGAAAGCGCTGAAGATTCCGGAGCAGGTCTTTCCGCTACTGTCCGGGCCGGCGAAAGCGTGACCGCCACTGCTCGCGAAGGAACAATTATTCAACATGCAGCAGCGGTGTTTGCTATACAGCTTCATAAAGGCAGCGGACAAAAGACTTTCATTGATGCGGAATCGGTGGCGCAGTTCTTAACTGACACGGCGCACGACTCAGCAAATCCAAAACGCGCGTTGGCATTGACGGCCCGGGTCGCTGCCTCTGTCGCCAAGGCTGAAGACAAGATCGAAATGTCCCGCGATGGTCTGCGTGCGCTGGTCCAGCTTTGCGGCGCATCCGAATTATTCGGCGAAATGGTCGCGGCCAATCCCGCGTTGCTCGCGGTGTTGAGCGCCCCGGCCCGCAAACTACAGCAGCGAGACTATCGCGGCCAGTTACGCGCTTGCGTCGATGCGGAAAAAACTTTCCCGGCGGAATTGTCTGCGTTTCGGCGCGAGTGGTCCAAACTGCGGATTGAAATCGGCGCGCAGGACGCAGCGGGCGAAATTTCAGTTGCTGAGTCGAATCGTCATCAGACTGAACTGGCGATCGCCAGCGTAAACGTTGCCTATCTAATCGCCAGGCGCGAGCTCGGGCGTCGCTACGGCCGCATCGATGCAGGTCCGCGCATCGCGGTGTTGGCGCTCGGCCGGCTCGCGAGCGGCGGCGTCGATTATGCTTCCGACCTCGACATCATCATCCTCTACGATTCGCTGGTTGGTTCGCCGATCAGTTCGCTGACTCGCGATGAAGCTTATGCGCGCCTTTGCGAATTGCTGATTGCCGCTCTCTCCAGCGTGACGCGCGAAGGCTATTTGTATCGAGTTGATCTGCGCCTGCGTCCCGACGGAAAGAACGGACCACTGGTGACGAGTTCAGAAACTTTTCTCGAATATTTGAAACAGCGCAGCGCCGTTTGGGAGTGGCTGGCATACGTCAAACTCAGGGCCGTTGCCGGTGATTTAGAGCTTGGCAAGATGATCGAAACTCACGCCCGGCATGCGGTCCACGAAAAGGCTGTGGCGATGGATGCCGACGAGTTGAAGCACGAGGCGCGTCACATGCGCGAGCGGCTTGAGAAAGAGAAGACGAGAGGGCGGCGAACGGATGCAGTCGACATTAAGTTTGGGGCGGGCGGCATGCTCGACGTCTACTTTGCAGTCCGCTATTTGCAACTGCGCGACGATATCTCAGACGAAGGTGACGACCGCTCGACACGCGCCACGCTGGACAGGCTTGCCGCCGCCGGATCGCTGGAAGCTCAAGACTACGAAGCTTTGAGCAACGGCTACGAACTGCTTCGCTCAGTAGATCATCATCTGCGTCTGATTGTGGGCAAGGTCACAACCTTGCCTCGCATTGATCATTCCGAGTCCGAAGAGATTGCAACCAAGCTTGGTTTCCAGAACGCGGGGGCGCTGCACGAAGCGTTGACTGCGCGGATGCAGGCAATTCGCGCGACTTACGATCGCATTACGGAGTAGGGCGTAAGGGTTCAACTCCTTGGAGTGCGGCGGCCTGGCGCTGCTTTGGCCCCCGGTGACATACAGAATTCTTTCGCTTATGACGTTGACTGCTTAACTATAAGCGGCCACAAGCCGTTCACGGACCAAAGCGGTGCCAGGCCACCGCACTCCAAAGAGCTGAGCCATCTTACGCCCTCTCTTCCGCGCCGGCCTCTTCATGCCAACAACGCGTGCACCAGCGATGCATTGATTTGCGTTCACCAGTTTCGTAATCGGCAGAGCCTGGCAAGCGACGGACTATTTCGCGCTCATCATCCTTAAGCTCATCCCAGGTCTTAAGCTGTTCCTCACCGCACTTGGGACATCTCCTGCTCATATTTGCCGCAACTCCTTTCCGACAAACCTGACAAAAATTGCTTATTTACGACGTTCGCCCAATCGTGTAACTTAATCTATGTCCGACAAGCTTGAGCTTGTCGTTGATACGGCAAACTAAAGTTTGTCGGACAACCATGGCATTGTCGAGCAACAAAGCCCCTCAGCGCCGCATCAGTAAAGTTGAGAACACGAATAAGGACCGGGAAATGTTTCGTATCAAAGCTTCATACACAGGTCAGCTGGAATTAAGAACCACGCTCGAACGCGCGCGCGAATTTTTTGGCGACTTCAAAAATTTTGCCGACTTAATGCCGGGTATCGAGGGCATTCGTAAAGAGAGTGGCGGCATTGCTCGCTGGATCGTGCGCGCCGAGGTGCCGGTAATAGGCTCGGTGCAGGCAAGCTTTGCCGTGCGCAAGACTGAAGATCGGCCTGAGCGGCTTGAATGGTCACCGGCCGGCTCTGAGATGAAGAACTATCTTCGCTATGCTGCTAATTTTGAAGTGCGTGGCCACAACGTCCTGATAAAGGTTTCGCAACATGTCGAGCTGCGCCGGCCGCACGCGCGGGATTTGCATCGCTTCGCCGCGCTGGTAGGTGAGGGCGCAATCAGTTCCGAAATGCAGAAGCGCGTTGGGGAGATGATTAAGACTTTTCTCGAGCGAGCGCGTGTGAAGCTGGAAGGCGAATCATCGCTGGAACAGGAAGCCTAGCGTTCCTACGGAACAAAAGACGATTTTCCATTTACCATTTTTCATTTTTCATCGCCAGCATTTCGCATCTCGAGGGGCTCCGTTAGGAGCCTTTCATTTTTAGTAAACTGCTTGCTGTAAATATCCCGCTCCCACGGAGCCACAATCTCATAAGTAGTTGCGATGTTCTGAAATGAAAAATGAGAAATGAAAAATGGCAAATGGAAAATCTCTTTATTCTTTTACCAGAGTTTCCACTCACCATGGACAGGCAGGAATGCCTGTCCTACTTCTTACCGTAGCTAATCATATTCGCTAACATCCGATAGCCGCCCGGCACACCGGCGCGCAATTGCCGGTACCAAACCATGCTCGTGTAGATGTAGTTTCCCTTGCCGTATTTGGCGACCAGCAAGCCCCCGGTCAACGGCTTCTCACCCGGGTCGTTCATGGAAAACAATGCCGCGAAGTGGTTGTCCCATTCTTTCGGATAGTAAAGCCCACGCTCCTGAATCCAATTATCAAAGTCACTTAGCCTGATCTTGTTGGGAAAGTTAAGCAGCGGATGGGCCGGTTGCAGAAACTTAACCGGCGCTGTTTCGTCCGTGACCCGCTCGTCGCCAAGTAGAATCGGATAGGGCGCCAACTGCGGGCGATTTCGTTTTGCATCAGGGTTCCACTCATTCGACTTGTGATAGAAAACGATCAGCGTCCCGCCATTGTTAACAAAATCAAGCAGCCGCGAATTTGCAGCAATCAATTCCGGGTGGGCTACGTAGCCGCGATTGTCGATGATGATAGTGTTGTACGTTGTGAGGTCAGCAGTCTTGATGTCGTCAGCGGTTAGTACTTTAGCTGCCACTCCAAGTGCCGCGAGTGACCGTTCGATCGTTTGATCAAAGCTGGGCACGTATCCAACCTGCAAACCGGGCGCAACGTGTGCGTCGCTATATACAACCGGAACAGTGACCTCGGTAATTGAAGCTTTGTCTTTATTGAGTATTGAAATTTGCACCGAGCCGGAGCGTCGCAGTTCTGGAAGAGTTTTCCGACCGGGAAGAGGACCCTTGGCAATCTTTTCAGCTCGTGTCTCGCCGGGCGCCATTACCAACGGAAGCTCCAAAGCTACGTTATGTCCGGGCGCGTCTGAGGTTTCCATCCGCGTAACTCCCCGAAACGGAGTTGATAAATGATTAACGATTTGCAATTCAAACGCTTCGCAGCGGCCCAACATCTCCTCGGTGCGCACGCAGGGCGACGGAGAAACGCCGAGAATCTCAATTGCCGGCACGACTTCAAGTTGTCTTTCGCTGCGCAAATCAAAACGAACGCCATCGATTTCAATTTCCGCGGTCGCCACAAAATTATTCCCAAAAAGAAGCCCGTCATAGAGATGCTTTGCGCTCGGAACGGTGATCTTCGCGCTCGCGGGTGTAACCATCTCAACTAATCCAGCGGCTTCAGTGCCCGGCAAAAGCTGATCAGCACTCTTCACCAGTACCTCTTTCCCCCAACCCGTAAACGATACCTTGTCGATTTCGACTGATCGGTCGCCGTTGTTTTCCAAATTCACAGTGAAGGTGTTTTTGTTTCCCGGTATAAGCACTTCCTCGTCGGGCGTTATCTCCAGGGAAATATTTGCGGCGGCGGCGAGGGCATGGTCGAAACGCGCCTTCATCATTTGCGCACGTTGTGGATCGGGCGAGGAAGCTTCAACCGCCGGATTACTTTTCCGCCATTCAATCAAACTCTCGAGCACGACAACGGGCTGATCCAAAAAGTCCGTCAAGACCGCATCCTGAGTTTTGAACGGCGTGATGTGATAAGCGAACGAATCAGCGACTTTCAATCCGGCAAGCAGCGGAATCGAATCAGCCGCAAGCGGCGCGGCGTTCGGCGTTTCGCGGACCATTTGATAACGAATTGGCGGCAACTTTCCTCCGCTACTCCCACGCATCCGCATCAAGTCTTCAGTTGTCTTCGGCCATGGGCCTTGCGTCGCGTGTTCCTGAAGCGCGTCCAATGCTTGTTCCGCAAACGAACTATTGCGCACCGGGTCAACTTCATTCGGATCGATAGCCACGACTTTATCGGTGGCAGCGGGCTTGGTGTTAGCGCCTCCGAAAATCCGCACAAAGAGTCTCTGTGCCTGCCAGGGTTTCAATTGGCCGAATTGTTCGGGAAAGCGCTTTGGATCGGCGGCGGCATCAAACGCTTCCAGTATGAGTCGGGCCGTCGCCTGATGATGGCCGTGATCGTTGTTAGTCACCGAATGGTTAGTAATTATTACATCGGGACGCAACTCGCGAATCTTCAGCACCATGCGACGCAATGCTTCGTCGTGCCCCCAGACGCGAAATGCTTCGTCAGCTGATTTCGAATACCCAAAATCCTTGAGACCAAGAAAGTATGGTTCTGAACCCTGGATGCGCGCCGCCGCCATAGTTTCGCGCGCGCGAATCACGCCTAGCTCTTCGTACAGTTCCGGCCCGACCGCGTTCTGCCCGCCTTCGCCGTAAGTGGAAAACAAACTGACTGTGTGCACGCCGAATTTTCGACGCAACATTGTCAGCGTCGTCCCATCTTCATCATCCGGATGCGCGGCTACACACATCACCGTAAAAGGATTTGTCAGATCCAGCAGCGCCTGGTGCAACTCTGCTTTGTGATTCGCTGGGATGGCAGGAGTTGGCGCGGGAACAGGTTCCTGCGCCCGCGTAGGAAAGAATCCAAGCGATAAAATAGCGACGATAAAGAGAGAACTGAGCCGCCGGCGTGTTTTGAAGAGTTTGGTCATAAATCTGCTCTGAACGAAATAGGAATCGTCGATGGGAATATTAGTCCACCGAGCTACTTGTATTGTGGGTCGCCAAATACAGAACCGGAAGCGGTAGCGACCGGGTCGGACTTGCGAAGAACAACATCTCCGTTTTCATGAGGTCGCAGAAGAAGCTAGCTTATTATGACGTTGAACCCAATGCCTCGGAGACCCGGTCGCTACTGCTCCCGGTTCTGTATTCGTCGACCCACGACGAGGTGTCACATGTCCCGGTTTAAGTTCCTTATCACGAACGCAGACGTTCTAATTTTCCCGCCAGCATCATGCTAACGGCGATGATTGTCATCAGCACGACGCCGTAAGCGGCCGCCGCGCCGAGATTGAAATCGCGCAGTTCCGATGCGATCGCAATCGAGATGGGCCGGTTACTCGGCACAAACACCAACACTGAAGCCACATATTCGCCCAGCGCGATTACAAAAGCCAGCAAGGTGCCCGCCACCGCGCCCGGCCAAACCAGTGGCAGTGTGAGGCGGAAAAATCGTTGCCGCCAACGCGCGCCCAAACTGCGTCCCGCTTCGTCGAGCGCCACATCAATTTGTTCCATGCTTGCCTGCACAGCGCGCACGACCAGCGGCATGAAGCGCAGAAAATAGACCACCGGCAGAATCCAAAACGTGCCGACGAGAATGAACGAACCGGTCAGTGCGGAAGGCTTGCCATAAGCTTCGGCGAGTGAGACGGCGACCACCGTGCCCGGCAACGCCCAGGGCACAAGTATCAGCCACGAAAGAAGACGATGCCATGTGCGCCTGCGCTTTTTTACGATCAATGCCGCGACACAGAAGCTCCAAAGCAGCGCAGCAACTGCGGCAATCGCCGACATCGACAAGCTATTCAGAAAAACTTCGCGCGCCGCGTCGTCAGCAAAAATGCGGGAGTAGTTTGCGAGCGTGTACGACGACGGCAAAGTCTGTGTGGTCCAACTTCCCTCGCGCGCAAAGCTCACCACGATCAGCGTCAACACCGGCAACACCAGCAATACTGAAAACAAGACGCCAAAAGCCATCGCTACCGCGCGGGCGCGCCCGGTTGCGACGCTGCGGCGAGTTTTCGCCGTGCCCTTCATGGCGGCCGCGGCAAAGCGGCGCGTTCCCTCATAGCGCTGAAAGAACACCAGTGCGCTCAGCGAAATCACAGCGAGGATGACTGTTTCGGTTAAGGCGAGCGTCAAATCGCCGCGCTGGCGCGCCGTATAAATTTCCAGAGTTAGCACGCGCACGCCGCCACCGAAAAGTAATGGCGCGCTAAACGAAGCCATTGAAGTCATGAAGGTGAGCAGCGCTGCCGCTACCAGCGAGGGCGTTAGTTGCGGCAACACAATTCGCGTTAGCACGCGCGCTCGCTGTGCGCCCAAACTTCTTCCCGCTTCGGCAAGCGCCGCATCGATGCGGCCAAGTCCCGCTCCCGTCAAGACATAGAAAAACGGATACATCGTGTAGGCGTGGAATAGCAGCAAGGCCGGCCAGCCGCGCAACGACCAGGGCGCGCGTTCAAGGTGAAAGAGGGACTGTGCGACGCGCGCCAGGATGCCCGACTCGCCGCAAAGAAAAATAAACGCGACTGTGCCGACCAGCGGCGGTAAAACCAGTGGCAGCGCGGCGAGCGTCGCAAACAAACGACGCGCGGGAAAGGTAAAGCGCTCAAAAAGAAAAGCGAGCGGAATACCGATGGCCGCGCAGAACACTACCGTTAAGATTGAGATCGCGACGCTCGAGAAAATTGCTCTTAGTACGATTCGCTGCGCCAGAACTTCGCGATAGTTCTGAAGTGACCAAGTACCATCGCGCTGGAACGACAGCAGGACGACATGTAGGTTGGGATAGATAACGCCGTAGAGCAGGACGATGGCGACGATGAACAACAAGAGTAGACGCGGAGATAGGGAGATGCGGCGACGCGGTGAAAAAATCTTGGGATTCGCCATTCAGAGTTTTGCTGGGAGCGCGGGCGTCCCGCCCGCAATGAGCGCGAAGCGCGAAAAATGACGGAAACAAATACCTTCGAAACATCGCGCGCCTGCGGCGCGTTGCAGGCGAGACGCCCGCGCTCCCAGTATTAGGTTCATTCCTTTAGCAGAGAAATGTGCTCAG
>DATNOG010000032.1:0-5004 GCA_035601415.1 Pyrinomonadaceae bacterium
GTTGTCTCAATGATTTTGAATATTGTGCTGCTGTTCCTGAAGTCGCCGGACGACTACGACATTGTGCGCGCGTCGCGGCGCGGCCTGGTGCAGGCAAATCTGGGATTGTTGATTGACATGAAAGCGGCGCCGGTGCTGGGAACGCTTTTGAGTTCGATCGACCTGTTCGCTTTTTACGGCTTGTTCCTGGCGGCTTTGGGATTGAAGAAGGTCGGTAAGATGTCTTCCGGCGCAGCCTGGGGAATTGTGCTGACGATTTGGATTATTGGAGTGATCGTGCGCTGCGCTTTCGCAGGCATTACCGGCGGCGCGATGTAGGACACACATTCCTGTCTGTCCTTTTGTCCAGTTGTCCGGTGCACTAACTAAGAAAAAGAAAAGTTTCCATATCTCATCTAACATTTTTCATTTGCCATTTAATTCGGGGCGAAGTTCTTAAATGGAAAATGAGAATTGGAAAATGATAAATGGAAAATCTGCTTTTCTCTTTCGACGGCCGTTTCGGGTAAAAAACTAAGGACAGGCAGGAATGCCTGTCCTACTCGTACCGGAGCGACTCTATAGGATCGAGCCTCGCTGCCTTCCATGCCGGCCACAGCCCAAAGATCAAACCAATACCAACGCTCGCCACAAAGCCGCCGATGGGAGCCCACAGCGGTACATAAGAGGGAAGCAATAGGCGCAATAGAAAAGTCAGCAGCCAGCCAATTGATAGACCAACCAGCCCGCCGAAACCGGTAAGCGTCGCCGCCTCAATCAGAAACTGCCACATGATATCGCTGCGGCGGGCGCCGATGGCTTTGCGCACGCCAATCTCGCGGGTCCGCTCGGTAACGGAAACAAGCATGATATTCATCACGCCGATGCCGCCAACCATTAATCCAACTGAGGAAACAACCACCATCGCGATTGCCACACCGCTGAGGATCGAACGAAAGTTACTAAGGAACAGCTCCGCTGTTTGCAGTCCAAAGTTATCGGGCTTTCCGAAAGGCACCTGGCGGCGCACGCGCAAGAGATCTGTGATCTGATCCTGTGCTTCGTCCATCATGCCTTTGCGTGCCACGGCCTGAATGTAGACGTCATTTGAACCAGGTTTGAGTTTGCGCGCCACATTGAAGGGCACGTAAATGACGTTGTTCTGATCGTCGTCGCCGCCGCCTAGCAGAAACTGTTCACGCTTTTCCAGGACCCCAACAACCCGAAACTGCCGTCCGCCAATTGCAATCTCCTGGCCGACCGGCGAGCCAAAAGAGAAAAAGTCCTGCGCCACAGACGAGCCGATCACGGCAACCTCTTCGTTGTTATCATTTTCGTACTGGGTGAAGAATCGGCCTTCTTTTATGATCTGCGTTCCGGCACGTTCGAAATCAGGCAGCGTGCCTTGCAAAGCTACGGCAGCGGAAGTCTTTCCCGGGCTCGATACTAGGATTTTCTGTCCGAAGAAGTTATTGCCGATGTCGAGAAAGGGAACTGAAAGCTCAACGGCCGGCAACTGCGTCAGTGCCATCGCATCGTCGTAGGTGAGATCCTTTCGCATTCGCTCTTCGCGCGAAAGACGGCCAATGTGAATGCCCGGATTATACTTGCTTATGAAGATCGAGTTGGTGCCGTATGACTCGAGTTCTTTCTTCACCGCGGTATCCACGCCGCTAATGATCGAAGAGATCAGCATCACGGTGATCACGCCAATCATCACGCCAAAGACGGTCAGGAATGAACGCAGTTTGTTGCCGCGCAAGGTGGCCAGGGCCATCTTGAGATTTTCGTAGATGTCGCTGCGGATTAGTTTCATAAGTACTGCCTATCTCAACAAATCAACAGACAAGAATGTCTGTCGCACTTTCAGTCCGCCCTTAGCGCTTCAATCGGATCGAGCCGCGCTGCTTTCCATGCCGGGAACACACCCGACAGAATGCCAATGCCACCGGACACAAATATCGTAAACAGAATCGCGCCAATCGATAAATACGTGGGGAAGAAGATGGCCGTCATGATCATGCCAATGATCCATGCCAGCAGTACTCCCACCGCCCCGCCGATCGCTGACAGCGTTACCGCTTCAACCAGAAACTGTTTGAGAACATCGATCTTGCGCGCGCCGAGCGACTTGCGTATGCCGATCTCTTTTGTTCTTTCCGTAACCGACACCAGCATGATGTTCATAATAACGATGGCCCCAACTACCAACGCAATGCCCGGCACTGCAACCGCCACGATGTAGGTTGGCCCAAGTAAGCGATCGCGAAAACCGGTGATCGCATCCGGCGTTACGATGCCGAAATTGTCTTTCTCATCGGTTTTGATATGCCGGCGCGAACGCAACAAGAACCGCGCTTCATCGACGGCGTCCTTAAAAGAATCGTCAGTCTTTGAGGTTGCTTCGAAGTAGAGCAGGCGATTGCGCGTGAAGCCGCCAAAGTTGTTGCCGTAAGTTTTAAGCGGCAACGTCACGAAATTGTCCTGCGGAACGCCAAACACCGTACCTTTCGCAACCGCGACGCCAATCACTCGATACGGTAAACCCGCCACGTTGATCTCTTCACCGATAGCGGTGCCCGAGCCCGCGGGGAAAAGCGCATTGGCGACGTCCATGCCAATGAAGGCGACGCGCACGCCGCCATCATTTTCGGCGTCAGTTATGTAACGGCCTTCAGCGACATCGATGTTGTCGATCTCGCTAATAACCGGCATCGAGCCGTCAACCGGAACATCTTCCACCAGTTTCGAGCCACGCTTAACCAGCGAACGACTGGCGCGGGCCTTGGCGCCTATTTTGTCGATGAGCGTAGCGCGTGCTTTCAAGTACTCGTAGTCATCGAGTGTTAATTCCTTGTTTCTTCGTTGCGCGACGGCAATCGTGTCGAGATCTTTGAAGTCTTCAAAGTTGAACCGTTGCACCGTGAAGGACTTCGAACCGATGCCGGCAATCTTTTCGTCGATGTATTTGTTAAATCCCTGGATGAGCGAGACGACGACCACAAAGGCCGTGACGCCAATAATCATTCCCAGCAGCGTTAACGCCGATCGGAGCTTATGCGCCCAAATGGCGGCGACCGCAAGTTTTAGAGTCTCTATAAATTTCACTTACAAGGTATTACGGCTCGATCCGTGGTTTGGTTGCAGGGGGAGCGGTGAAGTTAGAACTTTCGCTGATTTACTCGCAACAAGCAAACGAAGTCTTGAATCTTAAACCATTATTCCCAACGCAGGGCTTCGATTGGATCCAATCTGGCAGCTTTCCACGCCGGCCATAAACCGAAGATGATTCCAACCGCGGCCGAGATGCCTATGCCAACGACTATAGCCCACAGCGGCACAAAGGCAGGCAGCGGCGAGTATTTGTTAGTTAGTAAACTCGCGAGTTCGCCCAGCGCGAGACCGATTACGCCACCAAACGCTGTTAGCACCACAGCCTCAATCAGAAATTGCGAGAGTATGTTCAGCCGTGTCGCGCCTACCGCTTTTCTAATGCCAATTTCTTTGGTGCGCTCGGTAACCGAAACCAGCATGATGTTCATCACGCCAATGCCGCCGATCATCAGCGCGACAAATGAAATTGCCGTTAGCACTAAAGCCGTAGCGCCGGTCAGTTGATTGTAAATATCCAGCAGCGCGTCTTGCGATGAAATGCCGAAAGTGTTGGGAGTGCCGGGTGCGTCACGCCGCCGCCGCCGCAGGATGTCTGTAATTTCGTCGATCGCGGACTTTACATAAGCCCTCGATTTTGGCCGCACGATAATGACGAAAACAACTTCCGGAAACGGCTGTTCGCCGGGATAGTATTTGTCGAAGGTGGTGATGGGGATGAAAGCGGTATTGTCGCGTGATTGGCCCAGAAAACTGCCCAGCGGCTCCATTACGCCAACCACCTTGAAAGGCTTGCCGTTTATCTTCAACTCCTTGTCGATTGGCTCTTCATATGGAAACAAAGCCTTCACGAGATCTTTGCCGAGCACGCAGATGTTGGCTCGCTCGCGCATGTCCGCGTCAGTAATAAAACGCCCCCGACCCACGTAGCTCGATTGGGTGAACTCGTAATAAGGCGTGACGCCAATAACGATCGGCGTGTCGGATTGTTTGTCGGCGTAGCGAACGGTCTCGGCGATCTTGCGATGAATTGGTGAGACACTAAGCACAGAAGGCGCTTCGTTACGAATGGCCTCGGCGTCTTCAAGTGTCAGATCCTTGCGATGTAGTTCTTCCGAGGTTGGCTGATGACCAAAGCTGGGATCAAATTTCGTGGCCCAGATCGCATTCGAGCCAAGGGCTTCAATCTGCTGGGCAAATGCTTTGTTCAAGCCCTGGATGATCGACACCATGAAGATGACTGTCACCACGCCAACAGTGACTCCAAGAATGGTCAACAACGAGCGCAACTTGTTTGCGCGCAGCGTGTCGAAAGCCATCAGGGCGGATTCTTTGATGTCGTCCAGGTGCATGGGTTAGTAAACAGCAAACAGTAAACAGCAGACACCAATCAGCGCCTAGTAGCGGTGAAGTGCTGCTTTCACTCTGTTCAGGCTCTGTTGGAATATTGATGTCTTAATTCTTCATCCCTCATGAATCTTCCACCTTTTGAAATTGCCATTTTTGGTAAAGAATGTCGGTACCACCTTGGCAGCTTCGGCTTGTGAGTAGGGACCCAATTTCTTGGTTAGATCGCCGTGAAAAATCTTGCAGCGCGACCTGCAAATACGTTTTTGCTTCGATGTGAAAACGAGAACCAGGAAAACGTTATCTGGCCGTCCTTGGTACGTGTTGCAACTACACATTCCTGTTTCGGAACTAACTTTTTAGGCTGACGGTCTTCGATATACAAATCGAAAAAGGCATCGTCTCCATATAGCTCGGCGTGGTCCTTACCCTCACAATTATTCAAGTACAACATTTTCACCCTGAAATAACCTCAAAAATAATTACCTCCGTGAAACCGGCCTTTAGCTGTTTGCTGTCTGCTGTTCGCTGTTTGCTCGTCTCACTCCGCGCGAAGTGCCTCAATTG
>DATNOG010000033.1:0-2652 GCA_035601415.1 Pyrinomonadaceae bacterium
CACACTTGATCCAGTCGCCGTCCAAGCGGCAATCGCGGCGGTTGAAAGCATGGATCACGAAAAGCCTAACCAAACGATGCAGCCAACCGCTGGCCGGCGTACGAACAAGCTTTCCGTAACTCCAACCTTTCCTCCCGCCGCCATGCGCGCCCTCGCCAGCGGCGGCTGATCTTAGTTTCGTTAGATGGTGAGCGACGATCCTCCATCAGATAGCTTCGAGTTTTGGGTCCGGTTCGTTTGTGGCTCTATCTTCGGCACACTGCTCGCCTTCTTGCTCTGGTGGAGTGTTCTTGCGTCGCCGTTGCTCGGGTGGTTCTGGATTTTACCAGGTCCGATCATCTTCGGTTTTGTTGCGGCGTACTGGGGCGATCGATTCTGGCATTTTCTCCTTGGACTCTTCCGCTGGTGGTGATGTCCTGGGTAATTCCACACGAACCATCTAACCAATCGATGAAGCCAACCGGCGTAAACGTAAACACGCGGCAGGCGGCCCCATGGCGAAATAACTTTAGCGTGTTTGCCACGACACCCTGCCGTGGCTTATCTCTTTCTCGTTAGGCCTATGAAAACGTCACTCGTCGTCATCGCATTTGTGCTCATTCTTGCCACGCACGCACACGCGCGTGTGGGCGAGACCGTGAAGCAGGTTGAGGCGCGCTATGGCAAGCCACAGCGAGTTCTTCATGAGCACGGTAGTTTTCGCGAGCTCGGCTACGGCTATCGCGGATTCATGGTTGGCGTCAGCTACGTCGGCGGCGTCTGCAAGAGCGAGGGATTTGCTCGGCCCGACGTACCGCGATTGTCAGACGCGGACGTTCAGCAGATTCTTGCGCTCAGTTTAGCGCCCGGTGCTAGTTGGAAGTTGGTCTCCGACCAGAGCGGAGATCGTGTGTGGGTCCGGAGCGGTGGCAAAGTCGTTGCGCTGCTCAACGCACAGAAGTTTCTTCAGATACAAGAGAAAGGCTTTCACCAACCCACCCAATAGGCCTAACCAGACGATGGAGCGAACCGCCACCCGGCGCGTGTTCACATTTCAGATGATAAAAATCTTCTTAGTCGAAGACATGCTCGTTCTCAGTGGCGGTCGCTCAACTTGTTCTCGTTAGATGAGCAGCTGCTCCAGTTTGGCGTCGTCACAACATACCCGCCTTGCATAATCCGCTGCGTTCCAACACAAAGGCTGTCGTCTTCGATGTAGGCGGCGTACTGATTGACTTGCACGCCGAAGGCGCGCGGCGCGAACTGATTGAAAAATGCGGATTTGTGTCGCAGAGATTCGCGAAACTTACCCGCTGCTCTTTTGAATCGCATCCCAGAAGCATCACCGAATTGGCAATGATCGGAAGCGTCGGAACCAGTGAGTACCTAGCCGCATTTTTGCACGAATGCGGCGTCAAGAATCTGGAGGCACTCAGACTCAATCGCCTCTCTGTTGTTGGCCAAGAGCGCGCAAATGTATTCGCGATCGTCGAGGAGCTGAAACGAGCAGGTCTTATCTGTTGCGTGCTGTCCAACACAATTCCTCTTCACTGGGATAAGTTACGGTCAGCAACTGAGTATCCGTCTTTTGCACTTTTTGAGCATCTCTTTGCTTCTCATCTGATTAAGTGCGCGAAACCGGAGAAGGAATCTTTTCTGTTTGTAGCGCGCGCTCTGAACATCCAGATGTCGGAGTGCTTGCTTGTCGATGACACGCCGTTAAACGTGGATCGAGCAAAAGCTGCGGGTTGGCAGGCCCTGTTATTTCGTGACGCAGCACAATTGAAGCGCGACCTCAACGACCTCTTGTGCTACCGAAACATCTAACCATGCACTCTAGCGAACCGCCGACCGGCGAGAAAATTTCCACATGACAACTTCAACATTGAAATCCGCAGCACAGCGCGTTTCCGTCGGCGGTCGCTAAGCTTATTCTCGTTAGATGACACGAGCAATACGTTGACAAACTTTGAAGATTTCTTGAAGAGAATTTCAGCGGCACACATGATGACTCCAACTATGAAAACACTAATATGCAGTTTGGCAGTGATAGTGAGTGTGGCACTGAGCAATGCGGTCTTCGCCGCCGATGTGAAAAAGCAGCAAATGATCGGCACTGTTGTGGAATGTCCCCTCGGTTATCTGACAATCGAAAACAGCAAAAAGGAACAAATCATGTTTAATCTCGGCGAGCTGGGGGACCAGCGTTATCAACCGAAAGTAGGTGACAGGGTGACGGTGTATTACGATATTTCTCAACGTGATCATTTGGGGAGACCGATTGTCCACAAGATCGAGAAGGTCGGCAAGGCCGAGAAAGGCTCGAGAAAACACTGATGACGACGGCCATTGCGCCGGTGCGCGCCTTTCCCAAGGGCGACGCGTTCTGCCGATACGGGCAAACCATCTAACCATTCGCTCCAGCCAACCGCTCTTTGGCGTTGCGCGTCGATGTCCATTTTGATTACTGTACCCTCAATTGCAACGCAGCCTCGCTCCCAAAGCGCTGGCTGAGCTCTTTCTCGTTAGGCCGAAACGCCGTGGCGGGATCCGCTTGACGCAAAAGATACAGTAGTTGCCTTGGCTGAGTTGCCCGGACCAACGGGCTGGTGCCATGCGAAGTAAGCTGTTAAATTTAGATGCCTACGACACTGATAAGATAAAGCACGGCTA
>DATNOG010000034.1:0-14931 GCA_035601415.1 Pyrinomonadaceae bacterium
CGGAACCGCTTGTCCTTGTTGGATAATCTGCTCCGCAAAACTTTGAGCGAGGCCAATTATTACCTGAACACAAGGACCCTTTTGCAGCAGTGCAATGCCGGGTGGAACTTGAACTGTCTTGCCGTCAGGCGTCTGGCCTTGGGCATCATACTGGACGTGAAGAATCGGCATGGAGTAACCCTAAGGTGAGAGCAGGTATATTTATTTCTTTTTCGTCGGCGGCGGAAACTTGACGCACCAGAAAAGGCTTTAAGCCAAAACGCCTGGCTCCCTCGGCAAGAGCTTCTTCGATGGTATTAAATGCTCCGATTAGTTCATCGTCTTTTACGACAACAAATTGCCCTAAATGCTGAGAGAGTAACTCAGCAAGATGATCGGCGAAATATTGTCTTTCTTTGTCCAGCATAAATCCTATCAGAGGTTTATCAAGAGTCTTTCCGATCGATTCGAGCGATACCAGAAGTATGTGACTTTGCCTCTCGCGTGTCAATAATCACGCGAAGTGGCATAGGTACTGCTTTCTGATTGCAAGCCTTGATGCTGGGTTACTTCGCTTGCGGGACTTTGTTGGTGGCTTGTTCGGGCATCGTGAGTACTTCCTGCCAGCCGGAATTGTCGGCGCGCATTTGCGCGGTGAGATCGTCGCGCAGCTTGCGCAGTCTGTCGCTGAGCAAGACAGAATAGTTATCAAGATCGACCGAGCGTTCGATAGCAACAGAGTGAGTATTATCAACAAAGCGGCGGCGCTGATCTTCGACGTATGCCTTCTGCTTCTCAATCGAAGGGATTGCGGCATGTTGACCGTTTTCCCAAAAGGGAACCAGCAAACGTTCGACACGCACGGCGCAGGGAATTTCAACCTCTTCATCATCAAGCCCGGTCACGTCGCCGACGAAATTTCCTTTAGCATCAATGCCGCGGAAGAGTTGCAGCCGGCCGGGCAGGGTGGTCTTCTCCAAAGAGTTTGAAGCTTTCAATGTCGGCCGCTCATCGATCATGGATTGTTTGAAGATCACGCCGGCGACTGAACGCACTTCGCTCGAAAGCTTGGTGCCGATACCGAAGCCCGCCACTTCGGGAAACTCAGCCACAATCTGGCGCACTCTTTCCACGTCGAGATCGCCGGTCAAATTTGCGCGCAAGCCGTGAAGACCATTGGCTGCAAAAAAGCGCATGCACCATTGGCCCAATTCCGCCAGATCGCCCGAATCGACGCGGAAACCCTTAAACGCACGGCGGCGCGCAGGTGTGGAAGTGGCGGCCATCGCGGCGTGGACCGCGCCCATATAAGCGTCAATTGTGTCGACCAGCAGCGTGGTACCGTTCGGATTCGCATCGAGCCAGCGCTCAAACGCGACCTGCTCGAAATGTTTTGGCTTGCCGGTGCGTGGTTCTATCTCCGGCTCGTACATGTATTCGATGTACGACTGTTGCCAATAGTGAGCTTCGGTGCCGACTGCAGGTATATCCAGTCGATGAGCTGCTTCCATGTTTGACGTGTCGTTGAAGCCGCCGATGAAAGCGTAGACAGCGATATCAACGGCGCGTTCGATGTCGCCATTGCGACGCAACGAGAAATCGGAAAGCCAGCGCTTTTCGCCTACAGCGATACGAAACTGCATCGCCGTGCTCGCGGTTGTCATCGGCAAGTCGAACGCATGCTCAAACTTTATTTCCTGCGCCTGCGTTAATCCGAAGGCGCCGGTGATGTCGGCGAACGGTTGTTGCGCGAAGACGATTGTGCCCGGCCGCACGGCGCGGATGCGGCCGATGAACTGGATGTCTTCGATTGCTTTGGCGAAACGCTGCAAGCCGCCGCGATCCTGTTCGAGAAAGCGCAGCCGCGGCCGATCGATTTGGCTGTCCACCAACAGCCGCACCAAACGCTCATGGCCCAGGCACGGCGCAAAAGGCAGTTTCCGCTGCGTCACATAAAACGTCGCTTCGGCTTCGCTAAGCGGACGCTCGTGCAAACGCGCAACGTCTTTGTAAGACGCGTCGCCCATCGCGGCGTGATAGCGATCAATGTTTAAAGTTCCCATTTGAAGTAGGACAGGCATTCCTGCCTGTCCACAGTTCGTCTATCGCCACATGAGAATAAGAGAAAAGGGACAGACTGGAAAGTCTGTCCTACTTGGATTGCTCTTCGAGAATAATCTGCAGTTCCGCTATTGCTTCAAAATCTTTTCGCCTTGCCGTGGCGCGTTTCACTTCTATAAGCCGCTTAAGTCCCAGACACAAGCATTTATTTCCAAACACGTTCAGTTCGATACTGTCAGGAAGCAGTTGCTCAAAACCTCCGCCCAAAGTGATCTCACCAAGTAGGTCAAGCCAGCCAGCCGACGTAGTCAAGGTGAAATTGAGACCTTTCCTGATAGTTTCTTCATCCCACTCGAATGGCAGATTATCAGGCGCGCCACGCAGTCGAGGCTGAAATGGCTTCAATGCGTCTACAAGCCGCTTAATGTTTTCTTTCCGCCGCGAGTAAACGATGTCCAGGTCCTCGGTCAATTGAGCCGAGCCATGAGCTGTAGCAGCCGCGCCTCCCACGATAATGAACTCAACGCCGGCCGAAACAAGCACGCCAAGAATCTTGTCGTATTCAGTCATGCACGCCGCGCTTCCTTACCCGCTCTGCGCAGCTCGACTGCGAACCGCTGCAAGCTCATGAGGTTTTCAAAGCGCTCGGTGACGGTCAGACGAAGATTTTCCTGGATGAGGCTGCGGTCGACATCCGGCAGAAAAGCATCTATTTGCGTGTCGATGGCGTGAGCTTCATTCGCGTGTATGGAGTTGGTTTCAATAAGCTCAGCTCCCGCTCCACGCATCTCAGCGATCGCGCGTTCGCCGTCGCCGGGTTGTACCTCCACCGCGCGCATCGCATCTGCCAGGGCCTTAACGCGAAAGCCTTCCTTCAAGCCATCGAGCACAGTGTTCTTGACGCAGTAGTCGGTAGCGAGTCCGCCAACCCAAACTTCCTCCACGCCGAGCCGGTGCAGTTGCAGCGCCAGGTCCGTGCCGTCGAATGCCGAGTAAGAATCTTCGTCGCCCAGACCTTTCGAAATAGTTCGAATGTGAATGTCATCGATAAGGTCGGGATGAAACTCGGCGCCCTTTGTGTTCTGCACACAATGCACCGGCCACGTGCCGCCAAACGCGGCGAAGTGTTTTGTCTTCTCCGGATGCCAGTCGCGACTCTTAAACACCGGCTCGCCGTGCTCGAGAAATTCTTCAATCAGTTTGTTAAGAGGAGGTACAACTTCATCGCCGTGCGCGACCGCAAGCGAACCACCCGGGCAGAAGTCGTTCTGCACATCAACTACCAGCAGGGCTCTCTTTTTTGTTTGATTTGCCATAAGCCTTTATCTATTGCTCCCGATATTGGATGCAGTTCGCCGCTCGTAAGTTTTTTGTTCCTCTGTGAATACTCTGTGTTCTCTGTGCCTCTGTGTTGGATGTTTGTAGGATTAAATCACCACCGAGGCACAGAGAACACAAAGGCAGCACAGAGAAGAGATTAAATCACAAACCTATCAAGTTTCTTTCCCACGCTGGCGACATAACGTAAGCGTGCTAGACTATTTCCGTTCATACAAATTTCTCTAGGCTCTTGTCATCTTTAGTTATTGCTAGAGGTCTGATTATGAATGATGCCGGAATCGAAGCCAAGCAGGAGCTTGGCGGCAACGGGGCGAGCCGACAAACTGCAGCGCTTCCCCTCGAGTTGCGCGATGCCGCGCGCGACGCGCTCGCAGACGCCGAAGAAATAGATGTAATCGAGCGCATCTGGGCCAAAGATGCGTCGCTTTGGAAAAGCGAACCGGCACAACAGAAGATCATCAACAACGCGCTGGGCTGGCTGACTGTTCCGCGCCAAATGCTCGCGGACGCTGAAGAGCTCAAGACTTTTGCGGACAGGCTGCGCGCTTCGCAGCAGTTTCGCCACCTCATGGTCTGCGGTATGGGCGGTTCTTCTTTATGTCCCGAAGTGTTGCGCCAAACTTTTGGACGGCAGGATGATTTTCCGGAGCTGCTGGTGTTGGACTCAACCGACCCGGACACGATTAATAATTTTGCACAGCAGATCGATGTGCAGCATTGTCTGTTCATTGTCGCCTCGAAGTCGGGAACCACCACCGAACCAATCGTCTTTCACAAATTCTGGTACGACCGTTTGGCACAAACCGGCGCCAGGGCCGGCGACTCGTTCGTCGCCATAACTGATCCGGGCACGCAGATGGTGAAAGCGGCGCAAGCGGATCACTTCCGGAAAATCTTTCTCAATCAACCGGACATCGGCGGGCGCTATTCGGCGCTTTCTTATTTCGGAATGGCGCCCGCCGCTTTAATGGGATTGGACGTTTCTGAATTGTTGAAGCGCTCCGTCGCCGCGTCTGAGGCATGCGACGCGACTGTGCCAATCGATGAGAATCCGGGGGCGTTGTTGGGAGCGACGATGGCCGAATGCGCGCTTGCGGGTCGCGACAAACTGACAATTGTTACTGACGAAAAGCTCGCCAGCCTCGGTTTATGGATTGAGCAGTTGATTGCCGAAAGCACCGGCAAGGAAGGGAAGGGAATCATTCCGATCGCCGGCGAGCCGCTCGCTGCGCCGGCAAGTTATGGCGACGATCGACTGTTCGTTTCAATAAGCGAACAGGGCGCCGGTGAGGATCCGCAATTGAAAGCACTCGAAGCGGCCGGCCATCCCGTGGTCTATCGCCAACTCAACGATGTTTACGATTTAGGCGCCGAGTTTTTTATTTGGGAAATGGCCACTGCGTTTGCCGGCTGGCGGCTGGGGATTAATCCATTTGACCAACCGAATGTGCAGGAGTCGAAAGACGCAACCAAAGCTTTGCTGGAGAAATATAAGAGCGCAGGAAAACTTCCCGAGCAGCCAGCGTCAGCAAGAGATGGCCAATTGACTGTCTATGCGGGCGGGGAGGCTGCGGCGTCTTCTGCGGGATCAGTTGAAGAAGTTTTACGAGCACACTGCGCGAGGATAAAGCCGGGCGATTACGTTGCGCTGTTGGCATACCTTGAAGAGACGCCAGAACATTCGGCGGCGTTACAGGGAATTCGCGCGAGTGTTCGCGATGCAACTAAGACGGCCACGACGATGGGTTATGGACCACGTTTCCTTCATTCAACGGGACAGTTACACAAAGGTGGGCCAGACTCGGGAGTCTTCATTCAAATTACCGCGCCTGACAAAGTTGACTTCCCAATTCCCGGAGAACCATACACGTTTGGTATTCTCAAGGACGCGCAGGCGCTTGGGGATTTTCAGTCGCTGCTGGCGCATGGACGTAGAGCTATCCGCGTTGATATTGGTGATGACGTATTGGCGGGATTGCAGAGCCTGCAGCAAATGTTAATGGACGCGCTGAAATGAATTTGCCGCGGATAAGCGCGGATCTGACAAAAACAGGAATACAAAAGTAGGAGCATAAAATTAGGAATACAAAACCAGGAAATTGGTTTTGAACTTTTCTGATTCGCGTTTATCCGCGTAAATCCGCGGCAAGATTCATTTTCAGGATTCTTATGGCCACTGCAAACATTGGAATGATTGGTCTCGGCGTGATGGGCCAGAACCTGGCGCTGAATATTGAGCGCAACGGTTACTCCGTCGCGGTTTACGATCGCGAGCCGCCGGTGCTTGACGCTTTCATTGCGCGCCACCCGGACCAGCAGATTTTTGGCTTTCATTCACCGCAAGAGTTTGTCACTTCGCTGGAACGTCCGCGCAAAATAATTCTTTTGGTTAAGGCGGGCGATCCGGTTGACTGGACTATCAACTTGATCAAGCCCGGCCTTGAAGCAGGCGACATCGTCATCGATGGCGGCAACTCCTATTTCAAAGACACGGAGCGGCGCGAAAAAGAACTCCAGGCTTCGGGCATGTTCATGATTGGCTCGGGCACATCGGGCGGCGAAAAAGGCGCGTTGCTTGGTCCAAGTCTGATGCCGGGCGGCGACCGCAAAGCTTACGAACAAATTCGGCCGATTTGGGAAGCAATCGCGGCAAAAGTTCCGGATGGCCCGTGCGTGACTTACATTGGACCGGGTGGCTCGGGCCACTTTGTGAAGATGATCCACAACGGCATCGAGTATGGCGACATGCAGCTCATCGCCGAGGCTTACTGGATCCTGCATCGCGGACTCGGGCTCGAGGTAAACGAGCTGGCTGACATCTTTGACGAGTGGAACCACGGCGACCTTGAGTCATATCTGATCGAGATCACAGCCGAGATTTTGCGCGTGAAGGATCCGGAAACCGGCAAGCCGCTACTCGATCTCGTCCTCGATAAAGCCGGACAAAAGGGAACTGGCAAGTGGGCCAGTCAAATCGCGTTGGACCTCGGCGTGGCAATTCCCACCATCGACGCCGCAATCGTGGCGCGAAATATTTCTGCGCAGAAAGGCGAACGCGTTGCGGCTGCCCAACAATTCAGTGCGCCACAATCATCGCCGCCGGCAGCGAACAAGCAGGACATGATTGACGCGGTGCGTGAGGCGCTCTATGCGTCCAAGATTTGTTCATATGCGCAGGGCATGAACGTTATCAAGGCCGCTTCAGATCAGTTTGGCTGGAAAATTAATCTTAGCGAGACGGCACGCATCTGGCAGGGCGGCTGCATCATTCGCGCGAAGTTCCTGGGCCGAATCAAAGAGGCGTATCTGCGCCAGCCCGACCTGGTAAACCTGCTGCTTGATAATGAATTCAAATCGCGAATCGATCGCACGCAGTCTTCGTGGCGCATGATTGCCACGCACGCGATTCAAAGCGGCTTGCCCATTCCGGCATTCGCCGCGAGCTTGAGTTATTTCGATCTCTATCGCTCGGCGAATCTGCCGCTTAACCTGACGCAGGCGCAGCGCGACTTTTTCGGCTCGCACACTTACGAGCGCGTCGACAAACCCGAACAGGGTTTTATTCACACCGAGTGGGAAGAACTGCTGGAGAAGCAAAAGGAAAATTAGAACTCCATCGCCTGCGTGGCATGAGGTCAGTACCACCACGCGGTAGCGGGTGGGTTCCGTGCGCCTTCATATGTTAATGCTGGACCTCAGCTGAGCCGAACACCGAATCTAGGACCCACCCGCTACCGCGTGGTGGTACTGACCTCATTTCAGAGCGCATGAACCCAGATCCAAACGTTTTAGTCTTCGACACACCAGAACAGGTTGCACAAGCCGGAGCGGAAAGATTTGTTGACTACGCCGCTGCCAGCATTGGCGATCACGACTCATTTGCGGTAGCGCTTGCCGGAGGGTCGACTCCGCGACGGGCATACGAACTACTGGCGACGGACGAGTTCAAGGGCCGCATTAACTGGCCGCGCGTACACCTTTTCTTTGGAGATGAGCGCGCGGTTCCTCCTGACGATCCGCAAAGCAATTACCGCATGGTGAATGACGCCCTGATCTCGCGAGTCGCGATACCCGCCGAGAATGTACACCGGATAATCGGCGAGACTGAACCAACTCAAAGCGCCGCATCATACGAAGCTGAATTGAAAGGCTTTTTTCGAAAAGTTGATTGGCCGCGTTTTGATCTGGTGTGGCTCGGCATGGGCGCAGATGGTCACACGGCTTCGCTGTTTCCCGGAAGCAATGCCTTGCAGGAAGAAACGAGGTGGGTTCTCGCAACCCGGCAGCCGCAAACCGGACAGGATCGCATCACGTTGACGTTGCCGGTTATCAATCACGCAGCGCGCGTGACATTTATGGTGAGGGGAAAAGACAAGGCCGCGATGCTCGCACGCGTGTTGCGCAGCGAGTCTGCGGATGAAGAATTGCCGGCACGAAAAATCAAGCCGGTGAATGGAATACTAGAGTGCCTGGTCGATCGCGCCGCTGCTTCCGCAATCTAACAGCGCACATAGCCGACCGGGTCGGACTTGCGATCAACAACATCTCCATTTCATGGATCGCGAGAACGCTAGCTTACAATGACGGTGAACTCCGCACTTCGCAGACCCGGTCGCTACCGCTCCCGGTTCTGTATTCGTCGACCCACAACAAGGTAGAGTTCCGGCACGACGAAGCTATGGTCGCATCTTGCATTGCGAGAATAGTCTTTGTGCAAAGCTAATTGGCACGAAAACTTTTCATTTGGCGATGCTTTTCTTCATGAACCGCAGCAGCGATTTCTCTGCTGCGTGAAGTTTCTTTCCGCGATAGGTAATCAATTCGTTAAGCGTGTTGAAATAACGATCGATGATTTTTCCGGTCTCGAAACTATTTATGATTTCGGGACAGATGTATGAACTACGGCACACAGCGGGAGTGTTGCCCAGCGCTTCCGCAGTTTCTTTAATCGCAGCCACCACCTTTCGCTTGCGCGCTGTCTTCTTCTCAACGATCTCCGTTCCCGCTCGCGCCAACGCACAGGCGCATACAAGTGTCCCGGCCCAGGTGCGGAAATCCTTGGCGCTGAATTTTTCACCCATCACTTCGCGAATGTATTCGGTGATGTGACGTCGCTTTACGTCAACAAATTCCCCGTTGCCGTTCTGGAATTTGAAAACCTCGCGCGCCGGCTGTTTCAGCAAACTCTTAACGACCTTCGCCACTTGCCGATCTCTTATTCGCCGAATTTGGCGCACACCTGACTTGCCGGGAAAATCAAACTCGACCATGTCTCCCTTAACCTTCACGTGTTTTGGTCGCAGCGTGGCGATGCCATAACTGCCATTCTCGCTGGCGTAAACCTGGCTGCCGGGGCGAATGAAACAGGTTGAAAGGATGCGCATGATCGAAGCCATCACGCGTTCGCGTCTCAGGTCGGGTTGCCGCAGGTGCGACGCAACTGTCGCCCGCATCTTTGGCAGCGCCTCAGCGAAAGCGATTATGCGTTGAAACTTTTTCGTGCCCTGCCGGCGCGTATGATTGTCGTGATAGAGATACTGCCAACGTCCGGCGGCGTCCTTGCCGACTACCTGCAACGCACCACCGGCGCGAGTGTTGACGGCGACCTCGGTCCATGCCGGCGGAATTTTCAGGCTCTGAATTCTTTCTAAATCCGCAGCACTTACCTTTTTTCCGTCAGCATGCTTGTAACGGAAACCGCGGTTTACACTTCCCAGACGCCTTATTCCGCTCTGCTGCAATTGCTGAAGTCTTGTCATTTAGGGTTTAGAAGCAATCTGCCGTAAGTTTCCGGCGAGGCGAAAATGAATTTGCTAATTGCTGGGCGCATCATTCACCGTGATACCAGCAGCTGCAGAAAAATCGGAATGTAAGATCGATGAAAACTTGTCTCTGCTACTTTCTTTTTTGATCGCCGCGATCACCCTGGCCCGATTTCACCCTGGTCTTAGCCTTAACTTTTACATCCTGCGCTAAAGAACGTCCCTGATCGTCTGACTCCTTGAATTGTCCTTTTGCGTCGCGCCTTGCGTAACGTTTGTCCGATCCTGTGTCCATCAATTCGCGCTTGCCGTTTCCCGTCTTGCTCGCCATATCGGTCTCCTTGATTTTGTGTAGGCTTCCTGTACATCACGCGAAGCGATTTGTTTAGTAACAGACCACCTTTTGTGCTTGACGATGAATCAAGAGGAGTCGGCGGCAAGCGCAGTGCCAGTTTTTTTTTGCCTTGTTAGTTGTGGCGTTCAAATTCACAAACGAGCAATTCGGGTTTCGTTGATCTGATGGGGCTCAGTATTTGCAGAGTCAACTCGAAAAATGATTTGTCGAAAGGAGATGCGTAATGCCAAGGGGAGACAAGCGTGCGTACACCGACAAGCAGAAGAGACAGGCGGAACATATTGAAGAGGGCTATGAAGACCGCGGGGTTTCCAGTAAGACGGCGAAAGCGCGCGCATGGGCCACGGTGAACAAAGAGTCTGGCGGCGGCAAGAAGAGTGGGTCCGGATGGGGCAAAAAAGGAAACAAGAGCTCTTCAAAGAAGGGCGGCAAGAAAGCTGGCAAGAAGTCTTCGAAGAAGTCGTCTTCCAGGAAGAAGTAGCGCCGGCGTTCGTTTACTTCGCATCGGAAATTGATTCGAGTTATGTAACTGGAGAAGTTTTAACTTTGCTCGGTGGCGAAACCACCGCAGCTTGACGCTTTTGGATCTTCACTCTGCACAGGAGGAAAAGTTTATGGGAGACGGAACGTGACCACGCCGTCACGGTAACAAGTTTGCGCGATAGCTGCATCCCTCGGGACGTGGAGTTCCCGGTGTGCGGACGCTTCGTTCTGGAAAGGATTGCGGAGTGGGCCGTGGAGTGCTCCTGGTTCTACTGCCTGACCAGGGAGTAGTTGAATTTTCGTTCGCAGGCCGCGTGGTGGAGGTTCTCGTCTAAAGAGATCATTCGAGAACAGCCGCGCGGCTTTTGTCATGAGACAGTCGCAAAAGGGAGTGCTGTGTGAATCAATGGTTTAGAAATTTTTCTGTGGGCGCAGCAAATGCGCTCGGCTCGTCGTGGATGTTTATTGCAAACATCTTCTGGCTTGTCGTCTGCCTGGCCAGTGGGCCATTCTTCAAGTATTCCGACACCTGGCAGTTACTGGTGAATACCGCTACGACGGTTTTCACTTACCTGGCGGTATTTCTCATTCAAAACACCCAGAACCGCGATGCAAAGGCGATCCATTTGAAGCTCGATGAGCTCATCAAGGGCGTCGAAGGAGCTCGCACGCATCTGGTTGATCTGGAAAACCTCAGCGACGAAGAGCTTGAATCGTTGCAAAGTGAATTCAGCCGGCTGCGAGCCAAACATGAGGGGCTGGAGACGAGACGTCAGGAGGGCGAAAACCGTTGACTAGCTCAATCCCTCTCGGTAATTGGAATCCATGCAGCATTCGCACTTGTCTATATTGTCCCCTGAATTATGAAACAAGCCGCACGAAAAACTCATCAGCTTTCGATTGTCCCACCTGCGTCCGCGCCCGAGGTCGGCGGTCGGGATTCCGCTGACTCACTCAAAGATTTCTTTGGTGGCTGGCTGGACTCCGTCGTGCCTGCACTTTCAAAACAGCAAACCCTCAAGGCCCCGCAGCGGCATTTGGGTTATCGACACCGTCCCATCAGTTCAACCGAAATCGTGCGCCTCAACCGTGCGACTGTGCGTGAAAGCACTGACCACCGCCATTGGCCTCCGGACGTAGTCGCTCAGTTTCTCGCCGCAGAAGTGATCCGCAAGGAAAAGACTTCCACTTAAGCACATTGCGGACGGGCTGTTGTCTTCCACGATGCGTACAATCTCTTCTTGAACGCGATCTTCTATAAACAAACGATAACGAATTCTGGCTACACGATCTCGGTTGGCGCTTAAACAGAATAGATCGCAAACAAACTGCAAAGTAGATCATTTGGCTTTCCGACCAGTTCGGCCCGCGGCTTGCTTTCCATCCGCAGCGGAGGGAGCAACCTATGTATTCAAGCAAAACAAGAAAACGTTTTTGGGGAACACTTCTGGCATTTTCTTTATTGGTGGGAGTCGGCCTAACCGCTGCTTCGGCAACTCAGGCGCAAGACCGCGGTTGGGACCAGAATCAGCAAGGAGGTGATCAGAACGACAACAACCGTCGACATCGCCACGATCGGAACCGGAGTGATCAGGACCGTGATGGCGATAGGAATAATGGCCAATGGAATCGAAACAATGGCCGGTGGAATCGGAACAACGGCCAATATGGCGGTGTTTATGGCAACAACGGCCGATACGGTCGCGGCCAGGGCGGTTATGGCAACAACGGCTACAATAACATCTACCAGGTAGCACAACAGCAAGGCTATCAGGATGGACTGAACACCGGCGCGAGCGATGCTCAGCGCGGTCAGAGTTACGACCCGCAACGATCTCACTACTATCGAAACCCGAACACTGGCTACAACTCTTCGTACGGCAATCGAGGCCAGTATCAACAGGCTTATCGTCAGGGATTTCTGCAAGGCTATCAGCAGGGATTTCAGCAGTACGGAGGATACAACCGTAACGGAAACTACAGCCGTCGCTGGCCGTGGTAACCCCAAGGTAAAGCAAACTGTTAGTTTGCGGTTGAGTGTCTAAGTAGAAAATGCCGCGACCTTGAAAGTCGCGGCATTTCTTTGTGTTCGGTGATTAAGAGGACTCGTTACTGCGCTTTGTTTTGTTCGTCCAACCATGTTTTCAGTGGAGCGAAGTAGTCGATGATCGCGGTCCCGTCCATCCTTGTCCTCGCCGGTCATCGATCAAGTTGGAAAGCGCTAACGGCGCGGCTAGCGAGAAAAAGTTTATTCCGGATCTTAGTTGGTTCGTGATAAGTTGCGCGAGGACGGAGGACGCGCCCCATGAAATTTTCGTCGGATTCGATAAAGCTCAGATCAAAAGCTCAAAACGAAGACTTTTGTTTCGACCTCGAGACGCCGCGAGGACACTTCTTCGCAGTGCTCGATTTTGGCTCGCACGATTACGCAAATCTCAACGCCACTCTGAAAGGCAAACTTGAAACGATCGTCGGCTCGTTCGTTTCGTTATCCAGATTCTCGGCCGAGCTGTTTCTTGGTTTTCTGGCCAAGGAAATTAATAACTTCCTGCACAATCTCGGCGAACAATCCGGTGGTCCGGATTTGCTGGCAAGCGGTGCATTGTGCCTGGTAAACGGTAATCGCCTGACGTATTTCCTGTGCGGCGACCTGCAACTAAACGTTATCAACAATGGACGGCTGCTGCCTTTGTTTGGGCCAGCGGCCGGAGACTCAGGCGCAACCACCGATGCGAATGCGGGAATCGAACGACTTGGCGCGCGTAATCAGGAAGCGCCTTTAACCGACGTAGTGCAATCGTTTACTTTGCAGGATGCTGACCTGGTTCTATTGATGACTCGTGGTCTGCATGAAGTGTTTGCAGGCAGAAAGCTGGCCGATGAGATCGCCGCTGTGGGCTCAACCGATCCGAAAGTAATTTGCGAGGCCTTGATGAAGTCAGGCGCTTCTGCGCGTGAGGACCGGAGCCTGGTGGTGATGGGTGGGCCGTACGAGAAATATGTCGATCCAGTGTTCGCCGATTTGAGCAAAGCGGTGGCGGCACTTGAATCCAGAATGGAAGCACTGAGTGAAGACCAATCAGGGAGTTCAAATCAAGGCCCAGCGGACCAGCGAATCGCACAGCAACTGGAAGTCTTGAGAGATGATTTAAGAGGCAAGGCCGCCAAAATCGATTTGCTGGAACTTGATGAGAGAGTGAAAGGTCTGAGCGACCGGTTATCAAAAGAAAACATCGCAGACGTTACGACCGAAACGCGATCCGTCGGGTCCGAGGCAGGCGCGGAGAACCGGCGGACACGGATTCCGATCATGATCATCGCGCTGCTGGTTCTCGGCGCTGCTCTAGTCGGTTCCTTCGTGGGCGCCTGGATGCAGTCGCGCGTCATGAAAAAAAGTGCGGAGGTTTGGTCGGTTAAAACGGCCGGCAATCAAATCACCATTAGCCGCTTGGACGCCGAACCTGCGACGGTCACGTTGAATGTTGCTCAGCCCGTAAACGCGACCGGTGAACAAAGGTTCTCGTCCTTTGCAGACGCCAAGCGATATATCGATACCATTGCGCAAAATAATTCGGGTGCGTCTCCTGCCACCGCGGTTACTCCAACTGCCGAAAATAAACCGGCCGAAGCAGTCACTGAAATTACGGTCAAACCAGGCGACTCGCTGAAGAAACTTGCGCAACAGTACAACGTGCCGCCTGAGAAAATAATGTCCTTAAATCCGACGATCACGCGTTGGCCCACGGTCCGCATCGGGCAGAGGATTATCGTGCCCGCGTCGCCAACGCCGCCGCTGCCGCTGATGGCTTCGCCGGTTTCTTCTCCTTCAAACCAGCCAAGCCCTGCCGGCTCGCCGCCCAAGACAACAGAAATCACGGTGGTTCCGGGCGATTCGTTGAATCGACTTGCTACCAAGTACAACGCGACGCCGGACCGCCTGCGCGAGCTCAATCCGCAAGTGACGAATTGGGCGACGATTTTACCCGGCCAGAAGATCGTGGTGCCGGCTTTGCCAACTGGGTGAAAATTAGTTTCCGGTAGGATTCAATGCCGCGGCAACTAAGGCGCGCAAGGCGATTGCTCTCGCTGTATTTAAGTCTGGCTCGAATGGAACGACCACATAGTGCAACCGATCGCCGCCAATATTGAGAAACTGATGATAAGCCAAGTAATGTTTGCGCCCGGTCAAGGTTCCGAGAGTGGAGCGAAGGTCGGGTTGAAGAAATATTATGTAGATCGTCGCGCGCTCCGGTCTCGGCAGTGAACCCTCACTAACCAATCCCGCCAAAATCATCCGAACGTTGATGTCGGAAACTTTTTCGTCGTCGTTGAACGGCGTCAGCACCTCCTGGCTATAGGTAGGACCAAAGAGGTTGTTGATTCCGAGATTATTCAGCTTGCTGATGTCCGGCTGATTTTGAATTGACGACAGCAGTTTGTTCAGTTTTGATTCGCGCGCGCGTAAAAATGGGGTGGCCCAACGACTGCCAAGAAATATCGTGTACTGTTGCGGCGCTATTAAAGTTGTCACGCCTGGTAGTCGACGAAGCTCGGTCAAAGATTTCAATTTTGAGTTGACGATGAACGCCCGTCCGCCATCGTCGTCGATCACGGCCTGCACCGCTTCGTTGACCGGCGCTTTCTCTTCAGGCTGCTGCGCCCGAGCAGTTCCGCCGATGAATAATAAACTCACAATTAGGAAGCCATAACGCATATCTTCAATCCTACTGATTCACGTCGAGAGAAAAGTCATCGATGATGAAAGAAGTTTGCAGTCCCTGGTCTTCGGTGCCGATCAAATAGACTTGAATGGTTTGCCCTTTGTAGGAGCTGAGATCGAAAGAAGCCTGCGCATAAGGGAACCTGGGACTGAGGTTCGAGTAGTTTGCCAAAGTGGCCAGCACCGCACCGGACGAATCGCGAAGCTGAACAGCTAGTTTGTCGTAGGCG
>DATNOG010000035.1:0-5146 GCA_035601415.1 Pyrinomonadaceae bacterium
TTCTCGTAACTGAACGCGACTTGTTGAGGTTCGTCCGAAAGCTCGCGCCAGCTTCTTTAGCCGTCGTCGGCTTGTGGGCAGCAATCATTCTTGTTCTAATATTTTTTCCATATCGGCGCTCTGAAGTGCATTTCGAACACGCGAGTCGGGTTTATGAACGCGACAACCAGGGAGAAGTTATGGCGCGGGTTGTAAAACGAATGGAGGGAACGGCCGATACCTGGCAATTGCTACGGCGCGATCTTGTTGGTGAGCCGTACTATTACCGCCTCATCGCGAACGCCTTTTCCATGTCGGCCACAACGCCGCGGTCGCAACGCTATATGCGGTTGTTTGCTTATCTGCCACTGGCGTTTCGCCCTGAGTCAAACGACGTACTGCTGCTTTGCTATGGATGCGGAGTAACAGCTGACGCGCTTTTGCATGGCCCGAATGTCAAGCGCATGGACATCGTGGACATTTCCAAGGAAGTATTCGCTTTCGCTGATTCTTATTCGACAATCGATTATCACAATCCGCTTCGTGATCCGCGGGTGCACACAGTCATCCAGGACGGCCGGTTCTTTCTTCAGGCTAGCCCGCGTCAGTACGACGTAATTTCGGGCGAACCCCCTCCGCCAAAGGTGGCCGGCTCAGTTAATCTCTATACTCAAGAATTCTTCAAACTGATGGAAAATCGCCTGAAGGAAGGCGGAATCGCAACTTTTTGGCTGCCGATTAATCAGTTGAAGGTGGAAGAAGCAAAGGCCATCCTGCACGCGTTCCACAACGCGTTCTCCAACGCCTCAGTCTGGGCTGGCGCTGATCAAGAGTGGATCATGATGGGCGTGAAAGGGCCGGGGCGAAAAGTGAGCGAAGAGGAACTTCGGCAACTCTGGAGTCGTCCGGATTCGGGCGCGGATTTGCGGCGTGTCGGTATTGAGGTCCCGCAACAACTGGGCGCACTGTTTTTAATGGATGGTGAGGAGATCGACCGGATCACAAATGACGTCGCGCCGCTTACCGACAATTATCCGAAGCGATTGACGGACGCGGGCTGGGACGAGGAAGCGACGCAGCGCTTCGCTTTGAGCTACATGGAAACGTTTCCCGCGCTTCAGCATTTTATTCACTCTCCGCTGATTACCACAATCTGGCCCGACACATTAAACAAATCGATGGAACCTTTCTTTGTGGTGCGCGAGTCACGATACCTTTCCGACACCATTGGGAGCAACAAGCTGCAGGAGCTGGACCTTTACCTGCGCGATTCACGTTTGCGAATACCTGTCCTGGAAGTCCTCGGCAGTGACGCGTTTCGGGTGTCGATTGCCGAGAGACTTGCCAGGGACTCCGAGACCCCTCCCTTGGAGATCATGCACGATTTGATTGCGGGAGCGCTGGCGCACCGGGACATTTCCGGCGCGATTCGCCTTTTGGAAAATCTGCAAGATCGTGGCGCTTTTGTTTTGAACGACACGCTTCTGCTCACCTATCTTTACTGTTTAAACGGCAACGTGGATAAAGCCGAAGCGCTGGCGGCGAACAATGCCCGATCAATTGAAAAAGACTCGTTTGTTGATTGGCTATGGGAGAAATTAGAAACCGACTTTGGATTTCATCCACCGTGGTAGATCAAAAATTACCGCACCTCGAAAATGAGTTGTCCCTGGATTGTGCGACGATGAGACCGGCGAGCGCTCGGGACAGCGGCGACAATGGGTACTAAGTCGCGAACGATCTTGCGCCCCAACGCACAGATCAGTCCAGCACAACACGAGCGAAAATTGATTTTGTTGTTTTGCGCCGTAGCGGCGGTTCGCGTGTTCATGTTTTCCGCGGCATTCCCGCTCTTCAACAACGTCGATGAACAGGCGCACGTAGATTTGGTGATGAAATACTCCCGGGGCGAAGTGCCGCACGATTTGGGTCATTACAGTCCCGAGTCGGCGCAATACTTCTCGCTTTACCAGTCCCCGGAGTACTTCACGCCTCCACAGCAATTCCGTTCCGGAAGATTTCCACCGCCAAACTGGACGCTGCCGAGCGGCGAGCGCGAGGCAGCGGTAAACAAGGCTGCGGCTTGGTGGGAAGCGAACGAAAACCACGAATCAGGTGAACCGCCGCTTTATTATGCTGTCGGGGGTGTCTGGCTAAATCTTGGCCGTGCGGTCGGTCTTCAGGGTGCTTGGGTGTAATATTGGCTTCGTTTTTTGAATGTGTTTGTCACGGCGGTTCTGGTATGGATCGGTTTTGTCGTTGCAAAGCTGGTGTTCCCCGGAAACCAATTCATTTATATAGGTACTCCGCTGCTCCTGGCAATTTGGCCTCAGACCACGCTCTACTCGATAACCAGCGACTCACTCTCGCCGCTTTGCTTTGGAATAGCGTTCCTTGGATTGCTCAAGGTACTCGCGCTGGAACGACCGAGTCTGACACTCGCAATTTGGACCGGTTTCGCTCTCGCCGTGACGTGCTTAGTCAAAGCAACAAATATCGCGTTGCTGTTCGTCGCCGGGCTGGCTTTGGTCGACGCGATCAGAAATTTCAGAAAACGGGGGACATTGCGCCGCGACTTCGCGCCGGTTTGCATGTTGATAGGATCTGCCGCTGTCCCGATCGCGGTTTGGTTTGCTTGGAACGTTCACACGTTTGGCGATCTGACTGCGACAGCATCGAAGATCGATTTCTTAGATTGGACCCGCAAACCTCTCAGCGACTGGTTGCCGCATCCAATTTTCACACTGAACGGCCTAACAGAATTCTGGCCACAATCGATCGCCAGTTTTTGGCGCGGCGAATTCGTTTGGCATGGGCACCGGCTTGGGTTGCAGCTCACCGACGGGTTCTACTGGATTTCTTCCACGCTCGTAATCTTTCTTACCGTGATCGCTTTGATCTGGCAGCGTGGGCGATTGACTGCATTTCAGCAGGAAAGTCTTTGGCTGGCTTTGTCGAGCGTCAGCGTTCTGGTATTGCTGCTTGTGGTCCTGTCGGTCGCGTTTGATTTCGGGAAGTGCGTTTATCCCTCGCGTGAGCACCCGTACTTCACTTCTGGAAGACTGGTTTCCGCTGCGGCTGTTCCGTTCTTCTTACTGTATTGCTACGCGGTAGGTCGCGTTCTCTCGTGGATTCCCCTGCAGTGGCTGCGGACGCTTGTGTTTGGGGCGATCTTACTTTTCATCGTAGTTTCACAATCGGTTGTGAACTGGCCGGCGTTCTCAAGCGCGTACAACTTTTTTCATTTGAGCCGGGCCGATTTCTAAAGCCGGTCGGGCACGCGAAAGAGCCAATCGCGGTCGGGCCGGACATGATACCCCGGAAAACCATGGTTCCAAACCGCCTCAAAAAAACTTTTAAAAAAATGAAAAAAAAGCTTGTCAGGCCTTTTCTGCTCCAATAAACCGGGAACCGCGAGGACAAATAGGCCTAATCCGCCGTTCAAAAAAACTTTGAAAAAAGTGAAAAAAAAGCTTGTCAGCGCGTTAGAAATTTAATAAGCCTGCCGAAACCTAACCAAACCAATGGAGAAACTAATGACACAAAACGCACTAACAACGTTTAGATTCGTTCGTCTCGCCGTAATGGCGAGCGTCGGATTTCCCTTCATTCTGGCGTCCAACGCATTCGCGCAATTGCCGGCTCCGGCCGTGCCTAGCGCGCAGGGTGCAGCACCCTCAGCTGAGGTCGAGCGCGTCGTTGTGACCGGTTCGAACATTCCCACGGCGGAAGAGACCGGTCCGAACCCCGTGGACACGTATCGGCCACAGGACATTGAGAAACTGGGTATCCGCAATGCCACTGACCTGACCACTTTTATACCGCAGGAGGCGGGCGGAACGGTTAACCAGAACATTGCCAACGGCGGTGATGGCACGACGCAAATTAACCTGCGCGGCCTGTTGCCAAAGGAGACGCTGGTTCTGATCGACGGAAAGCGCTTCGCCCCCGCTGCATTGTTCGGCGGCTACAATATCGATCTGATTCCCTTCTCGATGATCGATCACCTCGACATTCTGAAGGACGGTGCCTCGGCGGTTTACGGAGCGGATGCAGTGGCCGGCGTGGTGAACTTCTTCTTAATCCACAAATTCCGTGGTTTGGAAGTTGGCGGCAGCTATGGGAATACGAACTTGGGAGCCTCGAACGAGATGGGCGAGTGGGAGGCATGGATCAAAGCGGGCACTGGCGACGATAAAACCGACATCGTCGTCATTGCCGACTTCTACGAGCGTCTCAACGGGATCTTTAGCCGGGACCGCGACATTTCCGGCAACGCCTTCAGAATTCCGTGGGGAGGATTCGAAGGCCGCAGCGGCAATTTCCCTGGCCGCGTTGCAAATCGACGGTTGGTCCCGAGCATGTTTTTCGGCCCGGGTGGGATTCCAGAGCCCGGTGTGAACACGCCGCCGCCGCATTCAGCTCCGAACCGGCTAACTTCTCCGTTTTATAAGAACCCGTTTGCCATTGCTCCGAATGCGTATCCCGGCGCACCGGGCATAAACAACCCGAGGGTATCCCAACCGCAGTTTGGCACTGACTACAAAGGCGGTGGGGATTACTTCTTCTTTAACTTTGCCGCGTTTACGCCGGCCCTGCCGCCGGCAGACCGGCAGAACTTCTATGGGTCGTTTACGCGCGATTTGTGCGACAAATACCTGACGGTGTTTACGGATTTCAAAATCTCGCGGTCGTTCTTTGATTCCTCTCTGGCAGCTGTGCCGTTTACGCCCGATCCATTCAAGAAGCTCAACGGAACCGTATTCAGCCCTACCGGGATTAGCGTGCCAATCAGCAACCCGTGGAACCCGTTCACGGTCGCAGATAACACTGTGATTGTTAACGGAGAGCCAATTCCTGTGACCACCGGTGTTCGGTTCCGAGGCATCAATGACACCGGTCCGCGGCACGAAAAGTTCACCTATAACGATTACATTTTTGATATCGGCCTTAGAGGTGAGATGGGATGGATTGCCGACTTTTTCAAGACCTGGAGTTGGGAGACTGGTTTCCGGTGGGCACGTGACGAAGGCTCGAACCTGTCGGTTGGAGAAGTTAGCCAGCCCGGTTTGCGCGCGGCCTTACTGGATACAGACCCGGCAACAGCGTTTGATCCGTTCCTGAATTTCAGTGCCCACAATACCAGGGCGGCCAGGTCCGCAGTGTA
>DATNOG010000036.1:0-5670 GCA_035601415.1 Pyrinomonadaceae bacterium
CTTCCAACTTCCCCTGACCCGTGCGATCCCGATCCGGTAGCCGTCGTAATTGAGCGACGGATCGGCAAATTGCGGCGGCGAGACCATGAAAGCGCCTTTCTTGACAAATCGCTCCGACAAAATGCCGTCCAACTCGGGCCAGAGGTTTTCCTGTTCCCAATATTGAAAAACACCGGGACCGGACATGGGCGGCTCGAGTTTGTAACCGAAATCATCCGTCATCATCGATTTGAGCGTCTCCACATCACGTTTCGCCACGGCTTTGCGAAGGCGGCCAAGGAACGCCTGAAAATCGACATCGCTGCTTTCCTCGCGGAGATCTGCTTTGGCTTCTTTCTTGAGTTCGGCCTGCTTGAGTTTTTCCTTTTTTTTCTCAGGCGTTTGGCAGCCCCCAACGACGAACGCGAATGCTAGGGAAACGACCAGCAGAATTCTCATCAGCGTAACGTCTGTCACGTTTGTGATTTGGATTCAAGGTTGGACGTATGAGAATGTGTCGCAGGCGTTCCGCCCTGGCGTTGCGTTTGTCGGAGCTTGAACGGGTGTGCGAGGAAGATCCAGTAAATCGCGCTGGCAAGATCAACAATCGACGCCGATGGACTCGTTAGGCGCAGTGGGCCCTCTCGCAAAGCGGCAAACACATTCTCGACTGTCAATCCACTCGGACGCGGAATGCTCGTGTAATGACGCCCAAAAGCATGCAATTGATGCGCGTCGGAAGTGGCGATCAGCGGTTTGCCAAATTGAGCGGCCACTTTCGCCGCGCGCCGATTTGGGTTGAGCAGTCCTTTGTGAAAATGACAGAGCTCGATCGCGTCAAAACAATCGATCTCGTCGAGAAGACGTTCGCCGATCGAACCACCAAGCACGTAAAACGGATGCGGCGCGATGGTGAAAATCGACAATCCGCGGCGGGCGCGAAGCTGACGGAGGTCGTCAAAATTTTTTAATCCCGCAACCTCGGCTGCGGTCACGTTCAGCAAAATCGCATCCGCGCCTTGCAAACGCACTTCCGCCGCCGGGATTAGCAAAATTCCCAATGCCGCAGCGTCAGCGAAAACTTCCGCGCGATCGAACACCGCGTCATGCAACGTAATCGCGAGCACTCCGAGGCCGAGCTCTTTCGCGCGCTTGAGAAGTTGAGGCGCCGAATAATCGATTACGTCCTTTGGATCGTCGAGGGTGTGGATGTGCAGATCGAGTTTGATCCAGTCTTCGTCAGGCATTCATCCACAGATTACGCAGATTTGCGCGGATTAAATCTGGAAACCAGAAATCCAGGAAAATTCAGGCTGCTTTCCTTTGCCTCAGTTTCTTGCTTTCCTGCGTTCCTGATTAGATTTGCCGGACGCGCTCGGGTGGTGGAATGGCAGACACGTACGTTTGAGGGGCGTATGCCGAAAGGCATGCGGGTTCAAGTCCCGCCCCGAGCACCAAATCCTTCAGGTGTGTCGCTGGGTCGGATAATTGTCCGAAATAATAAATAGGTGGAATCAGGTGAAAATAAGTGTAAGGAGGTATTTAAGGGCTTGAGGAGTAGCGACTTACAAATCGGGCTGCCTCATAAATGAGGCGTATCAACTTGTCCGGAAAAAATGGATATGTCCGGAATTGGGTTGACACCCTTTTACCGAGGTAAGTGCCGGCTGGAAATCGGACAAGTAGGGTCCGAGCTGGGGGTGTCAACCGTCAACCCGGAATCGGAGGGTCTTGGTCGGCTTTGCGTGCAATCTGCACCGCCACTACAAGCCGCCGGCAAGGGGTGTCTACTGGGCCCAACCGGTAGGATCCTCAGAGTAAAAGGCAGGGGTTCAACTCCCCTCGCCTCCAGCCTCATAGGTAAATTGCCTCTAGAATCCGCTACTGACAACAGCACTGACAACAAGTCCGCCGAAATTCACCAATTTCCGTTGAACATCGCCCATATTTTGAAAGATCGGTTGGGCAATAAAGGGCCGGTGTTTCTTTATACTGGCTTCTATTTTTCTTTGGTGGCCTCAGTCATCAGCCGCGGCTAAATAACGTCAAACGGTCGCATTCACTCGTCCCCTTGGGGATTTAAGCCCGCAAGCTGCCTCGCGCGCGCGTGGAGTTGGTCGAGTGATCATGGTTAGCGCCTGCCGGGCGGAGTTGAGGCACTTCCTGGGAATTACGTCGCGGGCTCGCTACTCGTTCTTTATTTTTGCGCAGGAAGCAGATATACAGGCGAAAGAAGGCCGTTTCAAAAGATTGCTGCATGGAAGACTTCGTACAATCGAAAGTTCGCGATGATTTCTTAGGCGGGCTTGTTTCTGGTGTCCTCGCAATTCCGCTCGCCATGGGATACGGCATGTTTGCCTACACCGCTCTTGGTGATAGCTATTTTGCCCACGGCGCGCTTGCGGGCCTCTACGCGGCAATTGGAGTTGGTGTCGTTTGCGTTGTTTTGGGCGATCGCACCACTACGGTTTACGCGCCGCGCATTACCACGACCTTTCTGCTTGGTGCGTTGCTGTACCACTTGGCGCATTCTGACATGGAGCTTCTGCGCAGCGGCAATGTACACATTGTTGTCCTCGCCTTTTTCTCGATCATACTTCTAGGCGGCGTCTTTCAGGGATTATTTGGCTTGGTGCGCCTTGGGTCACTGATCCGATTCACGCCGCATCCCGTTATGGCTGGCCTTCAAAATGCGGCAGCGGCGCTCCTGTTTCTCGTGCAGTTGAGTAATGTGTGCGGTTTCGATCATAACATCCCATTCAAAGCGGTCTTTGGTCATCTTGCAGAGGTGAAACCTATCAGTTTAGCAGTGGCACTTATTACTTTCATGGTGATGTGGAACGCGCGCGTCATCACGACGAAAATCCCCCCGCTGCTGATCGGTCTTGGCATCGGCACACTGCTCTATTTTGTTCTCGTTCTAGTGGGGTTTGGGCCACGACTTGGCCCTGTCATCGGCCTGCCGGTCGCAGTGGAAAGTCCAACGCCCTACAGGGCTATCGGAGATCTGCCGCACATGACGGAGTTTGCCGGGCTTTTGCCATTTATCGTCGGAGGCGCGCTCGCACTGGCGTTTGTTGCTGCAATGGATGCGCTCCTTTGCACCAAACTTGTCACGCCTCCCGGAACAAGAAAAAAAGTTGATGGCGACCGGCTCCTGATGCGCCTGGGTGTTGGCAATGTGCTGTCGGCCTGCTTTGGTGGAATCACAGGCGGTATCAACATCGGGCCCAGCCTTACCAATCGAGCTTTTGGAGCTAAGACACCGCTTTCAGTTGTGGTCAATGCCGTCATACTACTTTTGTTCAGCAGCGTTTTGTTTCCTATCGTAAGCTACATACCTCGCGTTGTGCTATCGGCGGCGATCATGGTCATTGCGGTCCAGCATGTTGACCGGTGGTCGATAGATCTTGTACACCGCATAGGCACTAGCGCACCACAGCAGCGCAGTTTGATGCTTCTAGATCTGCTGGTGATAGCGGTCGTTGCCGTTCTTTCTGTTACAATCAATATTGTACTCGCGGTCTTCCTGGGGGTCATCATAGCAATAGCATTGTTCCTTGTGCGCATGAGCCGCTCGATTATTCGTCGTAGTTACCGTTGCGACAATATCCACTCGCGCAAGACGCGCACACCTGTCGAGCTTGCGCTACTTGAGAAGCGCGGCGCGGATATTCTGGTGCTTGAACTCCACGGCGTGCTTTTTTTCGGCAGCGCGGAGATGCTGAGCGACGACGTCGAGCGCGCGGCCATCGCCGCTACGCGCACGATCATTCTTGACATGCGACGCGTAACCGAAATCGATGCGACCGGGGCGCGGATATTAGCCGATATTCACGCCATACTAACTCGAAAAAATCAGCGTCTTGCGCTCGCGGTCGCGAACAACAGTGAAGCCGCCGCACGTCTTTCTGAGGCTGGCATCATTGAGGCGATAGGCGCCGATTGCATTTTTGAAGACATCGATCGCGCCATCGAGTGGGCAGAAGACGATATAGTTCGTAGTAACACCCAGATTAACAAAGACGATGAGATTCCGTTTGAACACCTCGATTTGCTCGCGAGCCTGACGTCCTCGGAAGTAAAGTCCATAAAAAACCATACGCGGCGCGAAACGTTTCACCGTGGTAAAGTTATTTTCAGCGAAGGCGATTCCGGGAAAGAACTTTTCATCGTCACCAAGGGGTACGCCAGTGCCTACCTCGACCAAGTCAACGGTCGGAACATTCGTCTCGCTACGTTCGCGCCGGGCGCCGTCTTCGGCGAGCTGGCCATCCTCGATGCGAAACCGCGCTCCGCCTCCCTGGTCGCCGACGATGAAGTCACCTGTTATGTGCTCGGCGAAACACAATTCGCCGCGCTTGCAAAGGATGCGCCCAGCGTTGCCATCAAGCTGCTTTCGGGTCTGGGGCGCGAGCTCAGCAAAAGGCTTCGCCGCGCGAACCAGACCATTCAACAATTGGAAAGTTAAGCGGCTGCGGCATCGGCGTCTTCGCCCCGCAATTTGGCCAGCGGCGCGGCTTCTACGGCACAGTTGCCTATGATTTCTAATCCCGTTGCGATGCTTCGTGCGACAGATAGATGCCGATCTAAACGCCGTCCGGGAATAGATTCGTTAGGCGAGACAATTCGATTCGCCACGAATTCCAATTCTGATTCCCAAATTCAGGGCGCGGTCAGGTTTGACCTTCAACCTCATTATGTTCGAGTGAACAGCATACACGCTGCGCGGCTTCAAAGCGCATTGGAACGACTCACCATCGCGATACGCGATGTTGAATCGGAGATCGCCACAATGAAAACGGAGCACGACCCGCTCGCCTTGCACATTTTCGTTGCACGTCGGAATTATCGAAACGTCGCCGACACGAAAGGCGGGAAGCGCCGCGAGATGAACGCGCGGGTGAGTTTCAACACCGCATGCGAACTTGGCTTTCGCGGAAGTTTCGACGAATGGGAGCGCCTCATGGGAGCAGTTACGAAGCGGTGAACGATTGCGGCGTCCGCAAGTTCACCGAGCTTGCGCCATGAAGTACGCAGAAGAAAGAAATGGATTTGCGCCAATGGATCTCTGCCCTCTGCCCTCTGTCCTCTTCGCCAACGGACGAAGTCGCCGTGTCCGCCGATGGACGGACTCGCCGTGGCGAGGCGACTGATCTCCCACCGGGGCGTAGGCCCTCTCTGGGCCGGAGGCCGCCCTCCGTCCTCTGATCTCCGTGCTCTGTCCTCAGCGTTTCCGTCTTTCAGCATTTCAGCTTCCCCTCTTCTCAACACCTCAACTTCTCAACGCCTCAACTTCTTCTTCAGTTTTTCAGTTTTCTCTCAGCGCCGAATGTCAAATAGCCTGCTCAGCCTGCCCGTCCTGGTCGCCGTGGCGACCGTGGCGGGCGAACGCTCCCTGCTCGCGAACACTTTCGGAGTTCGGAGTTTAGATGCGACCCCATCTCGTTCTTCAAGATTCCAAACGCTTCTTGCAGATCTCTCCCAAACGTCACAAGCCCTCCATCATGCGCCGCCATCACAAAAATCTTTCTCCTTTTCACATCTGTGGCTTCGAAAAGACGCCGCACCGCGTAGGCCATTTCGGGTGTCCCATATTCAACCCTCTTCGGCGTCGTCGGAGCTTCGTCCAGAAGCGCCGCCCATAACTTCTTGCCATGACAATGGATCACCGCGCGGGCGGTTGGATCT
>DATNOG010000037.1:0-20573 GCA_035601415.1 Pyrinomonadaceae bacterium
TCGGACCGCCATCCTCCCTGAAGAGAGACTAAAAATGAGAAAAAATACCGAAGCCCGCGTCCTGGTTTCACTTCTTGTTACCTTTTGTTTGTTGCTTTTACCGGCAACTGCATTGGCCAAGAAGGGCGACCGTAACTTCAAGCAAGGCATGCAATATGAAAATGACCAGCAGTGGGAAAAGGCTGCTCAGGAATTTACGCTGGCGGTTGCTGCCGACCCTTCCAACCTGGAGTACCAGCTCCATTTCCGGCGAGCGAGTTTCAATGCTTCCCAGACCTATATGCAGCAGGGTCGCGCGCTTGCGGAGCAACGTGATTTCGTTGGGGCCTATAACGCGTTTCGGCAGGCATATGGTTACGATCCGGTAAATCAACTCGCCGTGTCTGAGATGGAGCGGATGCTACAGCTCCAGGGAGTAAAAGAAGGCACCAGCAACGGAAACGGGTTGCGCCCCGGGGAAACGGTGGACGCAGCCCAAGTCGCTACAGCGACGGACGCGCCGCTGCCTTCCGCGCGCACCGAACAGTTGCGGGTCATAAGTTATAGCGGCGATCTGAAAGCTTTCATTCGCAGTCTTGCTGAGCAGCTTAACCTCAATGTCATTTTCGATCGGCAATCGTTTGTGCAACCGCGCCAGATCGATATTAATCTGCGTGACGTCAGCACTTCCCAGGCGCTCGACTATGTCTTCTTGCAGGAAGGACTGTTTTTTCAAAAGTTGAGTCGCCGCACTATCGTCGTTGCCGACCAGACACGTCGTCCTCAATATCAACAACTTGTGCTGCGGACTTTCTATCTGGCCAACAGCGATCCGGAAAAAGTAAAAGGCCTGGTCCAACAGGCAATACCGCCGTCTGTCGGGCGTCCACAAACGATCGTTGTTTCTGATCCGGCCACCAACAGCTTGACGGTCCGAGATACAGCCGAAAACGTCCGCTTGATCGGCGAGCTTATACAGAGTATCGACAAAGATCGCGCTGAAGTGGTGATGGATGTAAACATCTATGAGGTTTCGAAAAGCGATCTGCTGCAATTAGGCAATCAAATCGGTTCTGCGTCGTCGGATAACCGAATCACTCTTGGAGGCTCGCCCGGCCTGGCTCTTCCAACTGCCAATGGCGCGCTCAACTCGACGCAAACGGGCGTGAATCTGGCGAGCATTATCGGGGGCGCCCCCACTGCCGCAGCGGCGGCCCTGCTGATTCCGCCTTCAGTGTTTACGGCGTTTCAAGCTAAAGACAACACGAAGCTTATCGCTTCAACTCAGGTACACGCCTTCAATGGTGAAGAGTCGAGCGCACGCATCGGCCAACGCGTTCCGGTGCAAACGGCGCAGGCCTATCCTTTTGGAATCCAAACCGGTACTTCAACTTCAAACAACGGATTTCCCACCGGCGGCTTTCCGGTAATCAACTACGAGCCGACTGGTTTGACGCTTAAGTTTACGCCCCAGGTTTTTCCCAATCAGGACGTTCAGGTGAAGATGTCGATTGAATCCAAAGACGTGCTCGGCGCCCGTACGCTGACGCCGACCTTCACTGAGCGAACCATAACCGGAACTGCTCGAGTGCAAAATAATCGCACCATGATGCTCGCCAGCGTCGCTCAGGATGTGCAGAGCAATGGGCGCGCAGGACTGCCGTTATTGGGATTAATTCCGGTGCTGGGCCGCTTGTTTACTTCACCGACTCGTGAGAACCGCCGCGTAGACATTGTCATTGCCGTCACGCCGCGCGTGTTGCGCGCGCCGGCAGTAACACCGCGTGACGAAGAAATGCGTCCCAGTGGCACCCTGCAATCGCCGACAACCGGTTCGCTCGAAGCGATGCTGCGCGAGGCCGATCAGGAAGACCAAATAGCAGCCGCGCGCCAGCAACAGAAAAACGCAAGGGTTCGTCCGAATGCTTCATTCGAGCCGGCAACTATCGCGCCAGTAACTAACAATGGTGCAGCAACAGCAGCTGCGAACACGACTACCATTACGCCTCTGGCTACGAATGTCACTACAAGTACGGTGGCCACAAATAACACGCCAAAAGATGCCGTCGCAGCACAACCAGCGCCTGCTAATAGTTCTCAAGTCGCAAAAACGCAGGCCGCGGCGGAAGAGCTGCCGGCCTTCGTGCCTGCGCCGAAGTCGTTGGTAAGCAGTTCGGAAGCGTCGCAGGTTGCGGCGGTGAATACAAATCTCAATACAAATGCGCAGGCGGTACTTACCAGCATGCCCAAACCGATTGAGACGGCATTAACTTCGATGAGCGCCAACACCAGGTCAGCACAGTTGATATTGGCGCCGTCTGATGCGGTGATGAAGGTTGGCGAGACGCGACGCTTCGCTCTGGAGCTGAAATCCGATGCTTCATTAGCAATCGCGATTCTTGCTTTGCGTTTTGATCCAAAGGTGATCAGGATCAAGGGTCTGGTGGCTGGTACTGCGTTGGCCGCCGATAATGGCAACAAGGAAAACGCGCCGGGCATGACCCAGTCGATCGATGCGAGCGGCATGTGCCTGATCTCGCTTGCAAATCTTCGCAGCGCCGCATCGTTGAAAGATTCGGGCCTGTGGCTCTTCATCGATGTACAAGCCTTGTCCGCCGGAGACGCGGGCCTGGTTTTCGACGCGAGTGCTACCTACTTAATGGCGATCGATGCAGCCAACGTCACGCTTGACTTGTCACCGATCCACGCAATAGTCAAATAGTAAGAAACGTGAGTTGATGCACGCAGTGCAAGGTGTTAGCAATTCAACACGCGGCGACGAGATGAAGGCAGTTCAGCTTTCCGGTCGCCGCGTAGTCATGTCGGTTTCAAATTCGATGCTGAAAAAGCGCCAGTGCGGTTTCACTTTGATTGAGCTCGTCATCACGATTACGGTGCTGACGATAATGACCATGGGCGTTGTGCCGCTGCTGAAACTTTCCGTCAAACGCCAAAAGGAACAACGGCTCCACGACGCCCTGCGCGAGATGCGCACCTCCATCGATGAGTTTCATCGCGATACTGTGGGTATGAACTGCACGGGAACGGGAACGGGGACGACGGGTACAGGCACTGGCACCGGCGTGACTGGCACGGGCGGCTCAACTTACGTCGATCCAAGGAGCAAAGTAGTAATATCCGACTGCACCGTCTTTGGCGTTGATAATCCCGACCGTTACCCGCCGGATTTGGATACATTGGTTAGCGGCGTAAACGTGGTGCCGCGCGGCGCTGCCAATGTCGGTGGACGAGGATTAGAAAGCACCGGCACGTCGAGTGGTAACAGCGATAGCGTGTTGGGCAGCCAGCTCTCCACCAAGAAGAAGGTTTATCTGCGCAGCATCCCAATCGATCCAATCACCGGTAAAGCAGAATGGGACCTGCGCTCGTGCTATGACAGCGCTGATTCAGGTTCGTGGGGCGGGGAAAATATTTTTGACGTGCGCTCAAAGTCGAAAGATACGGCACTGAACGGAGAGAAGTACAGTGACTGGTGAGCCAATTTCGGATTTCGGATTTCGGATTTCGGATTCAAAGCAGAATCCACGCACTCCGAAATCCCCAATCTGCAATCCGCACTCGAGGGGCTTTACCCTGCTCGAGTTGATGGTCGTAATCACGGTGATCATCATTCTTGCGGCCATTGTCTTGCCGCAATATCAGAAGACAATACTGGCCACGCGCGAAGCAGTCTTGCGCGACGATCTTTCCAAATTACGCAGTCTGATTGACCAATACGCCGCCGACAAACAAAAGCTTCCGCAATCACTCGACGATCTGGTTAGCGGTGGGTACATGCGCGAGTTACCCAAGGACCCGATTACCGGACAAGCGGACTGGACCGTAACGACCGGGGACGATCCGAACGCGAGTTCCGGCGAGCAGGGGGTAACCGACGTGCACAGCGCATCAAGTGACGTTTCGTCGGAAGGGACGCAGTACTCAGAATGGTGATGTCATTGCCGATTTCGGATTGCCAATTTCCGGTTGGCGCATGAGGAAACTTGCGACGATAGCAGCAGGCAAAATCGGCAATCGGCATTCGGCAATCGGAAATGATCAATGGCTAACCCGCTTTCAAAACTAATCCATCCCTGGTATCCGTCAAACGCGATCGGGTTTGAAAAGGGCCTGCTCACTATGGTCCAACTCGAGCGCGGCAAGGGCGCGAGCACTCTGAAGCGCGCGGCTACAGTCTCGCTGCCGGAATCCCTGATTCGTCCCAGCTTTGATGAACCAAACATTTCCGATTTGTCCGAACTGGCCGCGGTGCTCACCGACCTGGCGACTAGCGCCGGTCTCTTGCAGCGCAAGCGTTGGTCAGCAAGCTTGCCCGACGCCTCCAGTCGCAGCCTGATCATGACTTTGGAGTCGAATCCGGGTTCGCGCGCAGAGCTCGAGGAAGTGCTCACCTGGAAAGTTGAGCGCGGTTTCGGTGTGCCGTCGGAAGAACTGTCGCTATCTCGCGAGCGCTTGCCGCCTGACGCACAGGGGAGAGATCGTTATCTGATGGTAGCCACGCGCGCAGCCGTTCTCGCTGAGTATGAAAGCGTCCTGGATATGCTTGGCTGGCGCGCCGGTTTGGTGCTGCCGCGCCACGTGGCTGAAGGCCGCTGGCTCACGTTAGATGGCTCAAGAGATGACGCGCTATTGCTCAGTTCGTCCGACACCGGTTTTACGGCGGTAGTTTTTCGCGGCAAGCAGCCGTTGATAATTCGCACTGTAATTTGTGAGCCTGATGAATGTGAAGATGAGTTGTATCGCTTGCTTCTTTTCTATCGTGACAAGCGGGCCGGCGATGGCGAACAAACGGCGAGCCTGCTTAGTCGGCTATTGGTGGTTGGCGACGCAATGAGCAAGGAACGCATTAGCAGCATCTTGCGCGACACGCTCGGCATAGATCTGCGACCGCTGGAAGCCGAAGACCTTGGTTTACAGCTTTCCACCCGCCAGGTAAGCTTTGACTCCATCGCCGCTCCCGCCGGGCTGGCCACCTTGTCGTGGCAGTGAGCTTTAGTCGGCTTGAAACATCTGCGATTTCTTAAACGTAATACCCTCGCATAATGAGTATGCCAGCATCTCCTAATGTTTATAGTTTCAGCAGTGCTGCCGATCGCGAGTTGGTTGCAACTGCGGCGCAGGGTCTTGAAGGCGGTTTCGAAGAACTGGTCCGGCGTTATCAGCGACCGATCTCTGCTTATGTCTACCGCATGGTTGGAGACTACGACTGCGCGCTCGATCTGACTCAGGAAATCTTCATCAAGATCTATGCATCGCTGTCGCGTTACCGGCCGGAGTTCAAGTTTTCTACCTGGATCTACAAGATTGCGCATAATGCCGCTATCGATCATCTGCGCCGCAATGCCGGCCGCGAACGATCCCTTAGCAACGGAACTGAAAGCGAGCCGCAGCAACTTACCATTGAAAGTAAGGGCCTTAGCCCGGAACAACAAAGTGAGCGCGCAGAGCGCCGGTTGGAGATCGAGTCAGTCGTTCATCTCTTGCCGACGGCCTATCGCGAGCTCATCGTCTTGCGCCATTCGCAGGATCTTACTTATGAGGAGATCGTCGAAGTGACTGGCTTGCCACTTGGCACGGTCAAGAATCGACTCTTTCGCGCGCGCGAAATGATGCGTCAGCAGTTTTTGCTGCGTGGCATTACCGGAGTTTAGTTTTCGAGTTCAATGACTAACGACAATAACAATTGTCAGAGCGACCAGATCGCCGCGTTCGTTGACGACGAACTAAAGCCCGTCGATCGATTAGCGGTTGAACAGCATGTGCTGATCTGTGATCGTTGCGCGACCGAGTTGCGCGCCCATCGCACCTTCATGCGTGAGCTGGATACGGCGCTGGCCGGTCGTTTTGATTTGGAAGTGCCGCCGGACTTTGCAAAAGTTGTGGCCGTGCACGCCGAGAATGATATGCGCGGCGTGCGCGATCGCTCGGAACACCGCAGAGCTTTGCGCTACTGCATAGTTCTGGGGTTGGTTGCATTTGCTTTGTTGGGAGTCGCGTCGAGTCGCACCGTTTTTGCCAGTGTGCAATCATTTTTTAAGGCGACATTTGGAATAATAGGGCTCTTCGGAAAGACGATTTACGATGCAATGGCTGGGTTTTCGGTGCTCGCGCGCGTGTTTCGGCGCGGGCTTATTGGCGATGCGAGCCGGGCGGATTTACTTGCGCTACTGCTATTTGCCTTTGCTATTGGCCTCCTTACGCTCCTGATATCACGCTACCACCGAACTCGCGTGCTCGACTAAGCGCAGTTCGCATGTACCTATTCAAATCATCGATGGGGATTGTGTCGCTTTCCTGGCGCTGCTTCAATCCTTCCCGCTTGAGAATGGTTTTGCAGTCCTGTTCATTGCTAGTCGTGCTTGGCTGCATGCAATACGCAACTCAGGCGCAAAATCCGCCAGTGCCCCAGCCGACCGATTCTCCCTACATTATGGAGGGGGTATCGGACACGGATGTTTATGCATTAGGACATTCATTGCAAATAAACGGCACTGTAAAAAAGGGAGCGATTGCTTTGGGTGGCGATGTAATTGTTCGCGGTGTGGTCGAAGAAGACGTGGCGGCTATCGGCGGGTCCGTGATCCAACTTGAAGGTGCGCGCATCGGTGGTGACGTGATGGTGGTCGGCGGCGCCTACCACCACGTCGATCAGATCCCGAATCGTAATCCTCAGGCGATGACACTCATGTATGCCGGCTACGAACAAGAACTGCGAAACATAATGCGCAATCCCAAAGATTTGCTGGCGCCGAAGTGGTCGGCGGCATACATTGGTTTCCGCCTGTTAGCAGTGTTGTTCTGGTTCATTGTGTCGTTGGCTTTAACAGCCGCCATGCCGGGAACAATCAGTCGCGGGATCGCGCGCCTTCAACTAACCAGTTTGCGAGTAGCCGTGATTGGTTTCGTTGGCGCGGTCGTAATCAGCATCGGCGTGCCAACCGCGCTCCATTATCTGCCTGCCCCGATCAGCATTTTGCTCGGGCTGATGGCCCTGCTGTTGATATTGATTGCAGCGCTTTTTGGACGAGTCATGATTTATGCTGCCACCGGTCGTTGGCTGCAACGAAAGTTTCTAAAGGTTGGTAGAAATTCCGAAGCAGTCGCGCTGCTTACTGGTACCGTCTTCTGGATCACTCTCTCATCATTGCCTTACATTTGGCCGTTCGTAGTTGCCTTGATTTTGGTAACCAGCCTGGGTTTGGCCCTCACCGCACGTTACAAGGTTGGCTGGCGACGATCGCAGGAAGCTAGCTGAATTTTCATCGAATACAGGGAAAAAATATCAACGAATCAGAGGTCTCGCGCATCAAAAGCTTTCCCCATGGCCGAAGTGTGGGATTTGTGCAACTTTTTCGAACACGGGGCGTGACCATCGTGGACTAACATGCCTGATCGAGCGAGAAGCGCAACTACTTAGGTAGAACAATCATCCGGTTCTATGCGTAACACCTGAGGACAAGCGCAAGTTTCAGTCGCCGGTCCTCGGCGTTCTATTCGATTCGAAATAGTTAACTGCGTTGTTCTCATAGCAAAGTTTGGAGGGGTAATGAAGGCGCTTTTTCTTGCATTCGCGCTTATTCAGGTTTTTCTAATCGCTGGTCCCGCTGCTAACGCCCAGACCAGCCCGACCGCCGCTGCCCAGCGGCCGGGCGATCCCGGCATAACAGCCAACGGGGCTATTGGTGAAGTCAAGGTTATTGACGCCGCCGGCCGGCAGTTGATCGTCAAGACTGACGCCGGTTCGTTGGTGACAGTCGCGCTCGGCGACAAGACCGTTTATATGCGACTGGCGCCCGGCGAAAAGACCCTGACCAACGCAACGAAAATTACTTTTGGCGATGTTGGCGAAGGCGATCGTGTGTGGGCTCGCGGCAAAGTGGCTGACGATCACAAGTCGGTTCCGGCCGTTGCCCTGATCGTTATGAACAAGGCGGACCTCGCCAAGAAACAGGAAGCCGAACGCGCTGAATGGAAACGTCGCGGCATACTCGGCATCATCACTGCGTTGAAACCTGAGTCCAAAGAGATAACTATCTCGAGCCGATCGTTGATGGGCCAACAGGCAGTCACGATTCCGGTTAGCGACAAAGTGGAAATGCGTCGTTACGCTCCCGACTCGATCAAGTTTGCTGATGCTAAGCCGGCGGATTTTGCGGAACTCAAGGTTGGCGATCAACTACGCGCCCTGGGGGAACGCAGCGCTGACGGGCTGTCTTTCACACCTGAGAAAGTTGTCACGGGCGCCTTTCGAAATGTGGCAGGCACAGTTACTGCTGTTGATAAGGCGACCGGCGAAGTGAAAATCAATGATCTACAAACGAAGCAGCTCCTGACGATTGTTGTTAAGCAGGACGCAGTATTGCGCCGTTTTCCTTCCGCCGCAGAGATGGGTGGCATGATGTCGATGATGGGGCGCGGTGGACAAGGCGCCAACGGCGGTGGTCAGGCTCCGGCGGGTCAGGGTGGTAACCGGCCAAATGGCGGACAAGGTGGTCCACCACGAGGCGGCGGACCAGGCGGGGGCGGCGGTCGCATGGGCGGCGGCGGCATGAACATCCAGGACATGCTCGAACGATTACCGACGATTGCCCTTGCAGATGTCAAAGTTGGCGATACGATCATTGTGTCCAGCACCAAAGGCGCCGACGCCACTCGTTTGACAGCGATCAGCGTTATTTCCGGCGCCGATACGTTGCTCAACATGATGGCAGCACGACAGCAGACAGCCGGGCAAACAGCGCCAAATCCTTCCGCGGGTCTGGGCAGTGGCATTCAGTTTGGAATTGGCTTGCCTTAATAAATATTCAAGTGAGAGGTTTGCGACCAGGTCCTAATTATGAACGTCTCCAGGAATTTTCTACGACAGAGTTTTGGCGCGGTACTAATTGTTGTTTTGTCAGCGGCGATTGCACTTGGCCAACAAACGCGCGGCACGTTGCGGGGTGTAGTTTCGGATGAATTCGGCGCCGCGATTGTCGGCGCAACTGTAACCGTTACGGACGCCGCTGGTGTTCAAAAGACAGTGGTCACCAACGGAGAAGGTGTCTACACGATTAGCGGTCTTGCGCCGGGTAAGTATGTCGTGAAGGCGTCGGCGCAGGGTTTTGCTATTTCCGACGACACCTCCGTCGATATTAGCGCAGGGCAACGTCAGTCCGTAGATCTTACTTTGAAAGTTACGATTGAAGAGCAAAAGGTGACGATCGCAGCCGAGACACCGCTGAGCACCGAATCAACCAATAACGCCAATCAAACTTTAATTACCGGGAAAGATCTTGATGCGCTGCCCGATGATCCGGACGAACTGGCGGCGGCCTTGCAGGCACTCGCGGGACCATCAGTTGGACCAAATGGCGGGCAGATTTTCGTTGACGGTTTTTCGGGCGGGCGGCTGCCGCCGAAAGAATCGATTCGCGAGATTCGCATCAATCAGAATCCCTTCGCTGCGGAGAACGATCAGCCGTCGGGACGCATCGACATTCTCACGCGGCCCGGCACCGACAAGCTGCGTGGCAGCATGTTCTTGAACTTTCAGGACGAGAGTCTTAACTCGCGGAATCCTTTCGCCGCCAAGCGCTCGCCTTATCAAGTCCGGCAGTATGGCGGCAACCTCGGTGGTCCATTAGTTAAGAAGAAGGCTTCGTACTTCTTTGATTTCGAGCGGCGCGAGACTGATGACAACGAGTTGGTTACGGCGACTGTTCTGGACGCAAATCTGAATCCGCTGCAGCTTGGTTTTGGTGTTGTCGTGCCGCGGCGAACTATTACCTTCAGCCCGCGCGTGGATTATCAGCTCAATACCAATAACACGCTGATTATGCGCTACAGCTTCAATCATTCGAGCATCGACAATAATGGCGTCGGTGGTTTCTCCTTGCCCGAGCGGGCCTATACGTCGTCTTCGACGCAGCAGAACATTCAGCTTACGGAAACCGCCGTCCTGAATGCCTCGATTATTGACGAAACGCGATTTCAGTTTACGCGCCAGCGTTCTGAAAGCAGTGGTGACATAACGCGACCAACAATCAACGTCAGCAGCTCGTTTATCAGCGGCGGGTCTCAGGTAGGTATGGTCACGAATACAGACCAGCGTTGGGAAATACAGAATTTTCTTGCCTGGCAGCGCGGTACGCACGCTTTGAAATTTGGCGGGCGTGTGCGCGGGGTTTCGATCACCGATAGCAATCCCAATAATTTTGGCGGTTCGTTTACTTTTACGGGCGGGTTGGTGCCCGCATTGGATGCGAACAACAATCCTATTTTCACCCAACCGGTTTTTGCTGACAGTCTTGAACGGTATCGCCGCACAATACTGTTCAGCGGTGCACCCTTCAATCTGTCGCCGTTGGAAGTGCGCCGCCGGGGCGGCGGCGCTTCGCAGTTCAACATCGCCAGCGGTAATCCGCAGGCAAGCGTTTCACAGGTGGACTTTGGCGTGTACGCTCAGGACGACTGGCGGGTGCGGCCGAATCTGACGTTCAGCTACGGCTTGCGTTACGAAAACCAGACAAACATCAAAAGCAACTTCAACTTTGCACCGCGCCTCGCCATGGCCTGGTCGCCCGGCGCGGCAAATAGTACCAAGCCACCGAAGATGGTGATACGTGCGGGTGGTGGCGTCTTCTATAACCGGTTCGGCGAAGGCAACACGCTGCAAGCAAATCGCTTCAATGGCGTAAACCAGCAGCAGTTCTTCGTCAGTGAAGCGCCACTCTATAACGCCAGTGGACAGTTTGTTGACCCTTCGGCGTCGCCGTTGGATACATTCCCCAACGTGCCGCCGTCGAGCAGCCTCAGTGCGATAACGCGGCAGATTACCTGGCGCGTGGCAGACGATCTGCGCGCCCCGGTTCTTTACCTCGGCGGCACACAGGTTGAACGTCAACTGCCCTACCATTTCACGCTGTTTGCGGGTGTATTCAGCATTCACATTCAACACGTCATTCGCGCGCGCGACGTCAACGCGCCTATTCCGGGAACGAACGGCGTGCGTCCGTTTGGAAACATCGGCGACATCTATCAGTATGAGTCGAGCGGTCGCTTTAATCAGAACCAGTTGTTTATTGGCTTCAACAATCGCTTCAGCCGCAAAATAACTTTCTTTTCGAGTTATGTGTTGAGCAAGACCACAAACGATACCGACGGTCAGGGTGGTTCGTTGTTCCCGGCAAACTCCTACGATCTGAGCGGAGAGTTTGGGCGCGCCGCGTTTGATGTTAGGCATCGATTCACGTTTGCCGGAACCATCAATCTGCCCTGGTGGCAGTTGAGTTTGAATCCCTTCATCATCGCCAGCTCCGGGCGGCCCTTTAACATTACGACGGGCCAGGACACGAACGGCGATCGGCTGTTTACCGAGCGGCCGTCATTCGCGCCAGCCGGCACGAACTGCAGTAGTCCGCCGGCGAATATCGTTTGCACTCCCTTTGGGAATTTCAATCTCCGTCCAGCGCCGGGAGAAGCACTAATCCCCCGCAACTTCGGCGAAGGTCCGTCATTTTTTTCGGTTAACATGCGCATTAGCAAGACCTGGAACTTTGGCGACCTGCATTCCGCATCTGCGGCGAATCGCACTAACGAAGGACAGCGACAGGGCGCCGGAGGTAGCAGAGACGGCGGTGGTGGCAGTCGAGGCGGCGGCGCGGGTGGTGCTGGCATCCCGCAGATTCCGGGCGGCGGTGGCGGCGGTGGACCGCGCGGCGGCGGTGCTCTTGCGGGTCTCGGTGGCCCACCAACTGGCGGCGGAGCTGAAGCCAAGCGATACAGCATGCAGTTTTCGCTAAACTTTCAAAACCTTTTCAATCACGTCAATCTCGCGCCACCAGTCGGCAACTTGTCTTCGCCGTTCTTTGGCCAGAGCCTCGCACTGAATGGTGGGTTCGGTGGCTTTGGACCGGGCGGTGGTGGCGGTGGCGGCGGCGGTATTGGCGCGGGCAACAGGAAAGTTACGGCGCAAATCCGTTTCAACTTTTAATTAGTCAAATCAATACGCGCGAGAATTTCGCTTAGGGCAATTGGATCTGACAACCTAAAAAGGATTACCCCCATGAAGAGAATTTTGTCTATGTCTTTTTCACTCATCGCCGTGGCGCTTGTCGCGGCAGCATCTGTTCAGTCACAAACAGAAACCAATGCGAAAGCTGTTAACCCTATCGCGGCAGCCCCGGTCGTGGCGATCACGAGTGCCAGTTCGCCAACCGATCTGGCGCGAGCGGCAGTGGTGGCTCAGGGTGGGGATAAGTTCAAATCTCTCAAGAGCATTGTGCTGCGCGGTTCGGTCGACCTCTACGGGCCCAACTCCACGCAGTCGATTCCCGGCGGCTTCGTGCTGGCGAATGCCGGCGACAAGATGCGCATGGAGGTTGATGCGCGTCCCCTTTTCACTTTTAAGCAGATTTTCGACGGCCAGCAGTCTTACAGTTCTCTTCCAGGCGCCGAGATGCCGCCGGCAAGTAAATTCGGGATGAGGGTGCTGGCTAACTTTGATCAGCCCGGCTACACCGTGACTGCGCTTCCCGACAAGAAAAAACTACGTGGGTTCCGCATCGCGGGCTCGGAAGGAAATGCCACGGACTTTTATCTAGACCCGGCAACCGGCCGCGTGATGAACTACACCTTTACTTTCAATGGTTACAACTTCGGCACAGAAAACAGGAAATTCAAAGAAGTAGACGGCGTTCTGGTTCCCAGTAGCTTTACTCAGCGAATCGAAATGCCTCAAGGAGCCGCCTTCGCTGAGTTCAATGCGAAGGAAATAAAGATCAATCAACCGCTTGGCGACGACGCCTTCGCAATACCGAATTGATTACTGGACACGCTTGGCCGTCTTGCCACTATGAAAAAACCAGGGCCACCCAATGAAGAGGCGGCCCTGGTTTTTTGTTTTGTTTCTCCGGTTACACGCTGGTGATTTCGTGTTCTTTCGACTTGCTGAGGTCGTCGATCCTGGTGATGTAAGTGTTGGTGAGTTTCTGCACTTCTTCCAATCCATCGCGCTCGTTGTCTTCCGAAATCTGCTTGTCTTTCAGCATCTTCTTCAGACGCTCGTTGGCATCTCGGCGAATATTGCGGACTGCGGTGCGGTGATCTTCAGCAATCTCGTGGACCTGCTTGGCAAGTTGCTTGCGGCGCTCTTCAGTCAGCGGCGGAATAGGAATGCGTACGAGCTTCCCGTCGTTTGAAGGATTCAAACCCAGATCAGAAGCGCGGACCGCCTTCTCAATTGCCGCCACTTGTGTTTGATCCCATGGTTGGACAGTCAACATCTGCGGCTCAGGCGCGTGCACCGACGCCATCTGGTTAAGCGGCGTCATCGTGCCGTAGTAATCAACCATCACCGAGTCGAGCAAACTAGTGGCGGCGCGCCCGGTGCGCACGGTTGATAGCTTGCGGCGAAAATCTTCGATGACCGTGTCCATGCGCGGCTTGGTGTCTTTGATAACGTCCTTTTCGCTCATGTCGTCTCCAAAGAAGTGCTGAGTGCTGAGTACTGAGTGCTGAGTAAGTGCAGTAGTTAAGGAAGTGCCGAGTACTCAGTACTCAGCACTCAGTACTCAGCACTATTTATTTACGGATACTCGCGTACCGACGCCCATCTCACCAGTAAGAACGCGAATGATGTTGCCCGGCTGTCGCATGTTGAAGACTATGATCGGCAGGTTGTTGTCCATGCAAAGCGAGATTGCCGATGCATCCATCACTTTCAACTGTCGTTCGAGCACTTCCTGATAGGTTATGCAATCGTAACGAGTCGCAGTCGAGTCCAGCATTGGATCAGCCGAGTAGACGCCTTCGACCTTCGTTGCTTTCAGAATGATGTCAGCCTTGATCTCCAGCGCGCGCAACGCGGCGGCGGAGTCGGTAGTGAAATAGGGATTGCCGGTGCCGGCAGCGAAAATTACGACGCGAGCTTTTTCCAGATGACGCACGGCGCGTCTGCGGATGAAAGGCTCTGCCAACTGCGGGATGTCAATGGCCGACATCACGCGCGTGTGCACGTCTAGTTTCTCGAGCGCATCCTGCAACACTACCGCGTTCATGACCGTCGCCAGCATACCAATGTAGTCGGCGGCCGAGCGATCCATGTTGCCGGCGCTCTTGGAGACACCGCGAAAAATGTTTCCGCCGCCCACGACGACCGCGATCTCGACGCCCATTTCGTGCACGGCCTTCAGTTGTTCGGCGACCATGCGCGCGACGTCAACGTCGATGCCATAGTTCTGTTCGCCCATCAGGGCTTCGCCCGAGATCTTCAGCAGCACGCGGCGATAAGCAAGCGCGGATCTGTCAGATTTGGTTTCGGTAGCGCTCATTGGTCGTCAGTTTCTTTAAGCATCCTTGCCAGCGTTTTGCGTCCCACTCGGCTTGCACAAAAATCATCCATGACTGGCGGCTACCGTTCACAACATTCGCGTAACACTCATCACGCGAAGCGTTCTCATTAGCACCGTGGCTTTAGCCCGGTGACCACGGCCGGTGATCATGAACTGTCCAACCGTTTCAACGGTTTTCGGCGTCCGGGTAAACCGTTAAAACGGTTAAGGAAGTGGAAGCCTCCTTATCACCGGGCTAAAGCCACGGTGCTAATGAGAACGCTCCGCGTCAACCCACGGACTTTTTGCGCAAAGCTGTCCCACTCAGCACTTCGTGCTAACTCACCAGCGATGCTACTTCGCTGCCAAAGTCTTCATCGCGCCGATCCAGCCCTTCGCCCATCTTGTAGCGAGTGAACCGCCGAATTGTAATCTTCTCGCCAGTTTTCGCAACCTTCTCGGTTACCAGCTCAGCAACAGTTTTAGCAGGATCTTTGACGAAAGGCTGATCCAGCAAAACCGACTCTTCGTAAAACTTGTTAAGACGGCCTTCAACGATCTTATCGATCACCTGGTCCGGTTTAGTTGCGTTCTTCGGATCGTTTTTGGCCTGCGCGCGCGCAATCTCGCGTTCCTTTTCGAGATCGCCCGCCGCGACATCATTGCGCGAAACATAACGCGGCTCGGCTGCTGCGACGTGCATCGCAATGTCCTTGACCAACTGCTGAAACTCATCGCCACGCGCCACGAAATCTGTTTCGCAGTTGACTTCCACCAACACGCCGACCTTGCCGCCCATATGAATGTATGAACCGACGATGCCTTCGGCGGCGATACGACCCTCACGCTTCTTTGCCGACGCCAATCCGCGCTTGCGCAGAATGTCGACGGCGCGCTCCTCATTGCCTTCAGCTTCGACCAGCGCGTTCTTGCATTCCATCATTCCCGCGCCTGTTTTTTCTCGCAGTTGCTTTACAGCTGCGGCCGTTATGTCTGCCATGATTACAAATTTCTCCGATTCTTCATGTGTCCGACAAACTTCAGTTTGAGTCTTTCTCCCTCTCCCTTTGGGAGAGGGTTGGGGAGAGGGCTTGTGTGCTTCAAGCTTCGCACCCTCCCCTAACCCTCTCCCAAAGGGAGGGGAAGGGACCTCGCACGTTTCAACAAAAAACGCAGCCCGGCGGGAGTCCCGCTTTGAAGGCTGCGCTCGCCGTTAAGTAAATAATTAGTTCTCGTCGTTCAGCCGGCGACGACCGATTCCGCACTGGCGTCAACCGGCGTGTCCGCATCGGGCTGTGGCGCATTCACTGCAGCTTCGGCAGCCGGAGCGGCGGCAGTCTCGCCAGTTTCAGCAGGCTCGACGGCTTCGGGCGAGTTGGTCGCCTCGGGCGTTGCCTCTTCCGCTGTCTCCGCGGCAGGCGCTGGCAAACTTTGATCAGTTACTTCGCTTGTCGCTGCTTCACCGCCTGCGGTTTCTTCTCCGGTTTGCTCCACCACGCCGCCTTCGGTTGCTATCTGTTGACCTTCCACGATTGCGTCGGCAATGCGGGAAGCGAACAAGCGCACCGCGCGCAGCGCATCGTCGTTGCCGGGGATGACGTAGTCGATGCCTTCAGGCGAACAGTTGGTGTCTACCACGGCGACGATCGGGATTCCCAAACGATTAGCTTCGGCGACCGCAATCTCTTCCTTGCGCACGTCAATAACAAAAACTATGTCAGGCAGCCGGTTCATCGACTTAATTCCTGACAAGTTCTTGTTCAGACTTTCGCGTTCGCGGTCCAGCTTAATGCGTTCTTTCTTGGTCAGCTTCTCGTAGCGCCCATCAGTTTCCATCGCTTCCAGATCTTTGAGGCGCTTGATCGACTTCTGGACTGTTTGGAAGTTTGTCAGCAGGCCGCCCAGCCAACGCTGATTGACGTGGTATTGACCGCAGCGTTCCGCTTCTTCGCGCACCGCCTCCTGGGCTTGTCGCTTTGTGCCCACGAAGAGCACCGTCTTGCCTTTGTCTTCGGCGATGGCGTTCGTCACAAACGCGATCGCGTCGCGAAACATACGCTGCGTCTTTTGCAGATCAATGATGTAAATGCCGTTGCGCTCGCCAAAGATGTATTCCTTCATCTTCGGATTCCAGCGCCGTACCTGGTGGCCAAAATGGACGCCGGCCTCCAGCAATTCTTTCATCGTAACCGAAACCAAACTGTAATCTCCTTTGCAATGAACTGGTTTAATGTACTCACCACAACTGTGGGCCCTTATTTGTTAAGAGCAACCAATCCGAGTTGTGGCAATGGACTAAGAACAGTAATAAGTGAAAAGTAAAGAGTGAAAAGTTAAACACGCTCTACCTTTCACTTTTCACCTGTCACTCTTCACGGTTATCTCTTTGAGAACTGGAAGCGCTTGCGAGCGCCTTTCTGCCCATACTTCTTACGCTCTTTGATGCGCGGGTCGCGAGTGATCAGTCCTGCCTGCTTCAAAGCTGGACGCAGATCGCTGTTGTACTCCATCAGCGCTCTCGTAATACCGTGACGAATTGCGCCGGCCTGTCCCGCCGGACCGCCGCCCTTGACATTGATTAGCAAGTCAAACTTGCCCGTCGTTTCCGTCAACTGCAATGGTTGACGAATGATCATGCGCAGCGTTTCGTTGGGAAAGTACTGCTCAAACGCCTTGCGATTAATTTTCACAGCGCCGTCGCCAGCGCGCAGGTAAACGCGCGCAGTCGCTGACTTTCGTCGTCCGGTTCCGTAGTATTGAATATCAGCCACAGCTATATCTTATCCTTTTGGTATTTCTCTTATGATTGGTTGGCGAGCGAGTGAACCTGCGGGCGTTGGGCGGTGTGCGGATGATCGGCGTCAGCGTAAACTTTTAGTTTCTTTGCCATCGCCTTGCCGAGTTTTGTCTTCGGCAGCATGCCCTGGACGGCAAGACTAATCACGCGGTCGGGCCGCTTTGCAAACATCTCTTCGGCAGTCACCTCACGCAAGCCGCCGGGATAGAGCGTGTGGCGGCGATACAGTTTCTGCTGCGCTTTCGCGCCCTTCAACACAGCCTTGCGCGCATTGATCACAATCACGTGGTCGCCAACGTCCATGAAGGGAGTCCAACGCGGACTGCGCTTGCCCGACAGGATGGAGGCGATTTCGGATGCCAAATGCCCGACGGTTTGACCCGCCGCATCCACTACGTACCATTTTCGTTGACCAGCGAGATCCTTGCCGCTGGGAAAGTATGTTGACATGGTTAACTATCTCTGTTTTCAGTGAATAAAACGCGAACGGTTAGAATACCGAACGGCTAAAAAGGTGTCAAGGCGAGGGCGGGAAAACAGGTGACAGGTGACAGGTGACAGGTGACAGGTGACGAGCCTTGCATTTTCACCGCGGGAGCAAACGAATAGGTGCGGGACATCATCGACATCCCGCACCTGAGACCTGACACCTGATACCCGACACCTATTCCTGAGGCGGTGGCGTCGTCGTGCCATCGTTTCTCTTTAACTTTGGCGGCTCCCGCTTTTCAGCAGGCTTCTGCTCGCTGCCGTCTGGATTCGTAGTCGAATCGTCAGGCGTCGGCTGGCGCCGCTTCAGGGTCGGGCGTCCCGGCGCGCCCTCATCTCCACTTGGCAGCACTCCGGCCGTTGTCGCTCTTGCATTTGAAAGCCGTAACAGCTTCGCCTTTACGCGCTGAAAATCCGAAGTACTAATCACATACTCGTCATGCTCTGGAAATCTCGCGGCCAAAGCCAGCGCTGAGGCGCGCCGTTCGGGCGGAGCGGGATGCGAGGCGAAAGCGCGTGAGATGAGTCCTGGCTTCTTTTTGTTCTTTGCTTCCAGCTTTTCAAACATTGTGGCCATAGCTGTCGGATCGTAACCCGCCGCCCACATATATTGAACGCCAAGCCGGTCGGCCTCTTCTTCCGCGCTGCGACTAAACTTCATGAAGATGCCTAACAATCCGAGCCCCGCAGTGTTCTGGTAAATCATTCCCGGGATGCCGCCGAGGAAAATCGATCCGCCCAGGGCGAGATATTCCAAAAGTGTGGCCTTGGTCTGATTTTCCATTGCGTGACGTGCAGCCACGTGGCCGGTTTCATGGGCCATCACGCCTGCCAGCTCGGCCTCGTTGTCAGCGACCAGTATCAAACCTTTATTGACGTAAAAGAATCCGCCGGGCAGCGCGAAAGCATTAACTTCATCGGAATCGATCACTTTGATCGTGAAGGGGACCTTCGCGTCAGAGTGCAACACAATGTTCTGGCCGACGCGATTTACATACTCGGTAATCATCGGGTCGTCGATAAACTTTGCCTGGCGATCCACTTCCGCTGCCAGCTCGCGGCCCAATCTCACTTCCTTTTCCGTTGAGCCGCTCATCTTGGCGATGATGCCTTTATTGATGTTGCGCTTCCCGATCATGTTCGGGTCGTCGTTCACTGGAAGTGGCTTATTCGAGCCCGCGGGCAGTGGTGGCAGAGCCTTACTGGTGTCGTTCTTCGCAGTGGTCGTGGTCGCGGTTTGATCCTGCGACGGGGTGCTCGTTTTGGTCTTATCAGTCGACGGGCTTGTCTGGGTCGTCTGTGCGAAGCCGGCAATTGAACTTAGGCTTAATGCGGAAACTAAAATGAATGCGGTAGTAATGCGGGAGATGCTGGTCATCTTAAAAACCTCCAGAAACTTCACGACATGTCGGGCTGACAAGGATTCCGGGGAAAAAGCCTTCCAGTCACACGGATTGAGGGGTTCTGCGCAACAAATTAAATAACTGAATGCGCAGTTTGCACGGAAGCTGTTTTAGCTATTTTCAAACGCGCAGTCTATGATGCCCGACTCTGGCTGCATGGTTGCGCCTGGTTTGCCGCTAAATGGTTTGCCGGCAATTTGGGGAACACTTCGAATCGCTTCGGCCGGAGGACAGGCCTTCCTTTGCCTGTCAATTCTTAATCTCCCCGGTTCAAGAGGCTGGCTTTGGCATAAGCGGGAACGCGGCCATTATAATGCCTGCGCGCGGAAAAGCCTAAAAACCTAGCGATTTGCTGACACGAGGTCAGTACCACCACGCGGTAGCGGGTGGGTGGTCGATTCGGAGTAATGCGTTGCGGAGATTAGGCGTCACTGAGCCTGCGGAGCAGGCGGAAGCATAAAGCCCAGGGTGGAGCGAAGCGAACCCTGGGTCATCGCAAGGAGTTATCCCCCAGCCCGCAAGCGGGCGGCAGACTGCGATGACCCGTAAGTATTCTTGATCCTGTTTATCAATCTACGATATCCGATCAACCTGCGGCAGATGACGAAACCCAGTTCCCAAAAACCCAAACCCACAATCTCAATCATCGGCGCCGGCCGTCTGGGCACCGCTTTGGCGTTGGCCCTTGCGACGAGGGGTTATCCAATTCGCGCGCTCGCGGCCCGCCGCCAGTCACACGCTCGCAAAGCGATCGCGCTTTCCGATTTGCCTTCACAAACTCTTGCCTTGGGCGCCGATCAACTCGAACAACTACCACCGAGCGACCTCGTTCTGATAACCACTCCCGATGACGTCATTGCGGACATCGCACGAAACTTTGCAAAGCTTCGACGCAGCACGCGTCATCGCGCCACGTTTCTGCACACCAGCGGCGCGCTTTCCTCCGCGGTTTTGTCGCCGCTCGCCAAGGCCGGCTTCCACACCGGTTCAATGCATCCGCTTGTTTCCATCAGCGCGGCCCGCGCTGGCGCCAGCGCATTGCGCGGCGCCTTTTATTGTGTCGAAGGCGATGGCGTTGCGATGCGATTCGCAAAGATAATTGTGCGGGATTTGAACGGGACTGCGTTCACTATCAAACCCGAAAGCAAAGCCCTTTATCACGCGGCGGCTGTCATGGCTTCGCCGCACATGGTCGCGCTGTTTGATCTCGCAACTGAAATGTTGGTTTACTGCGGCCTCAAGCGCAAAGAAGCGCGGAATGTTTTAGCGCCATTGGTCCAAAGCACAGTTAACAATCTGACGCGCACTTCGCCGGAAAGAGCGCTAACTGGAACGTTTGCGCGCGGCGACCTGGCAACCGTCAAGCGCCATCTAAAAGCGTTGTCAACAAAACAACTCGCGGAAGCTTTGGAGGTTTACAAACTACTCGGCCTTCATTCATTGCAACTTGCGGCAAAGAATAACCTCGACCCCAAACTCGCCAACCAAATCGGAAAACTCCTTCACACCAAAGTGACAAAGAAATGAGCTAAGCGGCGAAACTTGGCTGTGACTTACAAGCCATGGCGCGCC
>DATNOG010000038.1:0-4875 GCA_035601415.1 Pyrinomonadaceae bacterium
GCCGCACTTGTTGAAGTCACGATGGGCAAGGGCCGTATTATTCTCTTTGGCTTTCGGCCACAATACCGCGGCCAGTCGCTGGCCACTTACCCGCTCTTCTTCAACGCCATCAGCGCGAAATAGATTCAACGCAAATACTGGGACCGCGGGCGTCCCGCCCGCAATGAGCGCGAAGCGCGAAAACTACGCCACTAAAGAAGTTTCTGTTTCTTAAACCAAGCACTACCGTATGGCCAATCTTCGGGCCGTCGACACAGCCCAGCTTTCACTGGATTGTTTTCAATATACTTAACAGTCCTTTCAAAATGCTCTTCACTGCGAATATAGCGGTCGAAATAATCTTCGATCCAAAACTGCCCGTCACGATGCAATATTTTGTTTGCCTCATGCGAAGTATAAGACTTAAGCGAATGCAGAATATCGCTCAACTCGTATTGGTCGAATCGTGTCAGTAAGGAATGAACGTGGTTTGGCATCACTACCCACGAGAAAAGACGATATCTTATGCCGTCAAACTTAAGCAGCGAATTCTGAACCATCCTGGCCACTTGGGGAACTTTGAGAAAAGCGGCGCCGTACCCTTGATCCAAATACTTCTCAATGCGCTTCTGCAGCACGATTCTTTCCTGCTCGTATGTGAGGGACCTTAATTCTTGCCGCCAGCCTTGGATAACTTTTCGGGGGATGGAGTCAGCGAGATGAAATGTAATGAACTGCGGCAAAGCTCGTCCATCGAAGTGGGGTAGATAGCCTCGACTATGCCAACCGGCCACTCGTAGTTCGTTTTGGTGACGATCCTCAAACAGCGTCATGCGCGCGATACTAAGGCAGGCGTTACGTGGTTACCGAGGACCGCGCAGTTACTGCGAGATTCAATTCAATGCAAGGATTCTTGTTCGCGCTTCGCGCTCATTGCGGGCGGGGCGCCCGCGGTCCCAGTAGTTTGCTTGAGTGTTACTGAAGGTACATCTGCGCGGCCATCTTGGTGAGTTTCCAGACGCGCGACCATTGCACGCCGCCGTTGCCGTTTTCACGGCCGGTAATCGTATCGAAGATCAACTTGCCGAACTTGCGACCTTCACGCCGCAGCATAAACTCTCTCGCATAAGGTTTCGCCGTCTCGAAAAAGCTGAACGCGGGATCGGTAACAATGCCGATGCCTTCGAGCGTCATCAGCGCCCGCATGATGTAAGTAAAGTTAGCCGGCAGCCGGAATGGATATTCGTAAACCACCTCCGCCAAATCGTAGGTGAGCTCCTTGAAGTTTACTTCGCCAAGCTTCAAGTTGAGATAAACCTTGAAAAGCCTTTCGACCACCGGACGCACTGTTTCGGCATCAACTCCCGGCTTCAGGAAGTTTAGATCAATGATGTCCTGGCCCAACCCCTGCACGTTGCGTTCGATCACATGAAAGAAGGCATCGATCACCTGCGACTGGAGCTTCGCATCGATGCGGCCGACCATGCCGAAATCGAAAAATGCCAAATGCCCGGAATCCATCACGAGGAGATTTCCCGGGTGTGGATCAGCGTGAAAGAATCCGTCCTCAAGCAGTTGCTTCAGATAGGTGCGCACCAGCAGCCGATTAACTTTAACCGGCGAGACGCGGCGCGCGCGCAAGGCATCGATATCGACAACTTTGGTTCCGCGTATGAATTCAAGCGTTAACACTTTTGTGCTGGTGTGTGACCAGTAAATCTTCGGAACGCGAACCGCTCGCCACGTTTTGAAGTTATAGCGAAAGCGATCTGCGTTCCGCCCTTCCTTGACGTAGTCCATCTCTTCAAAAACGGTGGCGTGAAACTCGCGCAGCATGCCTTCCCAATCGGCGTTTTCATTCGCTTTCGGAAAGACACGGTTCACAAACTTGATGAGGCGATAGAGTATGGCAACGTCGAAACTGATGATGCGTTCGAGGTCAGGACGCTGGACCTTGACGGCAACCTCTTCACCGGAGAACAAGCGCGCGCGGTAAACCTGGCCCAGGGAGGCCGACGCAATTGGTTCGTTATCAATTTCGGCGTAACACTCACTTAAAGTCTTTCCCAGCTCGGCTTCAATACGCGCGAAGGCTTCGGCGGTAGGAAACGCAGGCACGTTATCCTGAAGCGTCGCCAGCTCTTTCACGTAAGCAAGCGGCAGCAGGTCGGCTCGCGTGCCGAGGGTTTGGCCAATCTTGATGAAGGTCGGCCCGAGGTCGATCAAACTTTTCCGCAGCCACGCCGCTTGCTGCTCAAGCCTCGCTGTTTTGTTGACCGAGCCCTCGCGACCGCGAAACATAAGCAAACGCAGCAGTCGAATGGTTTTGTCTAAACTAGCGAAGACAAACGCTCGGGTCCGTGCTTTTAAACCTGCCAGCCAGCCATGAAGAGAAATCATGTCGCGCTTGCGCGCTTCCATGCGGCGATTGAAGCTGGCGCGAATATCGTAAGTGTCGAGAAAAAGATAGAGCGCAAATAATCCCAGGACTTCGGCAACTCGCACTGCTCGTAACCAGCCGCGCAAACCACGACCGGCGAGAATGTTATCCACCAGTTCGTCGGTGAGCGGCGCAGCACTGTTTGGGCCGTGCGTACTTTCGGTCAAAGGACCGCTACCAGGATTATGGTCCCGAGTCGCCTTGACGACCGGCGCTGGAATTAGTTGTTCAATCTTCATAATGTCTGTGAACGAGACCGGCGGCGGGCAATGCCCACCTCTAAACTACTGCAACTCTAAACCATGGATAACGAGCACTTCACTGGTTGCCGCGCAAAATAACTTTGCGCCGTGCGCACGTCTTTTTTAATCTGCGCTGTCAATTCATTAACGGAACTAAACTTTCGCTCGTCGCGCAGCCGGTGCAAAAAGCGGACGCGCAGGACGTCACCGTATAGATCACCCGCCCAATCCATTACGAAAGTCTCGACTGAAGGTTCCGCATCGCCGCCAAATGTCGGCCGCAACCCTACATTTGTTAAGCTGCGACGCCATTGGCCATCAATCAACGCGCCCGTGACATACACACCGTTGCGGGGTATGACGCGATTGTGGGGGTGCAGGTTGGCCGTGGGAAACCCAAGCGTGGCGCCCCGTTGCGCGCCTCGTTCAATCAGTCCTTCTACACCGTAGGGGCGCCCCAACAAGCGACGCGCGAGATTTACATTTCCATCCGTCAGCAGATGGCGAATACGACTCGAGCTGACACGCTGGTTGCGCAACCGCACCTCCGGCACTTCATCGGCAATGAAACCAAGATCCTTGCTGACGCGGCGCAGCAATTCGATGTTCCCCTCCCGGTTGTGACCAAAAGCAAAACCGCGTCCCAGGTAAACCTCTTTTGCGTGCAAGCGTTCCTTGACGACATCACGCAGAAAATCTTCCGCGCGAATCATCGAAAACTCGGGCGTAAAGCGAATGACAATCGTTTGCTCGATTCCCAGCACGCCAAAGCCTTCGACTTTTTGATCGAGAGTTTGCAGCAGCGGCGGAGCGGATTCAGGGTGCAGCACCGCGCGCGGGTGTGGATCGAAAGTTATCACTGTCGGCACGGCGCCAGTGGCACGGGCTCTTTCCACGACGGTGCGCATAATCAACTGATGGCCCAGGTGCAGGCCATCAAACACGCCCAGCGTCAGGACAGTTGGTCGTTGAATTTCAGCGTTGTCAGTTCCGTGAAATAAGCGCATCACGAAGCGGTGCTGATAATCCGAGGATCAGACCCTCAGCAGCCACAGCCGCCTTTCAATTTAAGGATTTGTTTACGTGGCCCTTTAGTAACCGTGAAGGTGGCATTGTAGTCGATTGATTCGCACTGCTCATCGTCGGGCTTGCACACTCTGGTCGAGATGTACAAAACGGAAACTTTGACTCCGTCCGCCACATATGTTCGAGTCAACCGGTTTCCAACTCCTGCTCTGCCCCGATCCGTCGAATACGTTAACCTTAGCTTTACGTCCTGGCCGTGAAGGTTCATCCATGCACTTTCTTCATTTAGTTCGGCTAGGAAAATCCATTTGGGGAGTTTCTTCCTTTCTTCCCCCGGCAAGCTAAAGTAGCAGCCGCAATCCTGCACAACGCCAATATCCTTAATGTTGTCAATCATCGATCCTTTCGGAAGTCCTCTGCTTGACAGTCGAGTCTGGGCCGTCATCGCTGCGTCCAGCGCACCTGATACAACTAACAGGGCACTCGCAAAGATCAAAATTCCCGCTTCATAATCACGAATCATCCTCACTCATCACTAACAGTCAATCCGTCATACGCCCATTGCACACCGTTGGGCAGTTTCGCGGAATCTCTCGCGTGCTTAACATCGTGCGCGATGTGCGTCAGATAAGCGCGCCGCGGTTTTAGTTTTTCAACATACTCCAGCGCCTTATCAACCCAGAGATGCGTGGGATGTTCCTTAAAACGCAGGCAATCGAGCACCAGCGCGTCAAGATCGCGCATCTGGTCCATGGTTGCCTTAGGAATCTCGCTGAGATCCGTTGCATAAGCAAAATCGTTGAGACGATAAGCCATCACGGGCAGCCGCCCATGGATTACCTCGAGCGGCGTGATCAGCAGATCTTCTGCAAGGCAAAATTGCGCGCCGCCGGCAACCGTATGCGGGATAACTTGCGGCAGGCCGCCGCCAAAATGCGAAGGCTCGAAGATGTATTTGAAGATGCGTCGTATATCGATCCACGCGCGCTCGTTGGCGTAAAGCCCAAGCGCGCCATAGCGAAAATTCAGCGGACGAATATCGTCAAGACCAAAAATGTGGTCCGCATGACAGTGGGTAATCAAAACTGCATCGAGCCGTTTCAATCCATAGCGCAGTGCCTGCTGGCGAAAATCGGACGAGGTGTCAATTAAAACCGACTGACCGGCATGCTCGATGAGAACTGAGAC
>DATNOG010000039.1:0-11545 GCA_035601415.1 Pyrinomonadaceae bacterium
CAGGATCGCATCTCCAAGGCCCAGCGTGAAGGCATGATGGGCTACGAGCGCATGGTCTCACCAACAACCGGCCAATACTACAACATGCCTTTGGAAAGGTACGATGGCACCGTTGGCGGCTATCGCAATCCTGATCATCCGGATGAAATTCTGAGTCCCACTCAACCGTAGGCTAATCGGGGGCAGTAATCTGCGGATTCAATCCTACCGAAACTGGTTGTCGTCGGCGGATGGTCCATAGATGGCAGGTACCTTTGCACCCAGCAAACGCAGGTAGACGGTCATCTGACCGCGATGATGCGCCCAATGATTGATGGTGTCCTGAATCATCTGGTAGCGCGGCGCTTCCATAACAACATTTCCGCGGGCGAGTAAACGCCAGTTAGTTTCCAAGTGCTCGTCGGTCGTCTGCTCAAAAGCGGAACGCGCGCCGGCCGCAGACTTGTCGAGGGCCGCAACTAACTCGGCGCTTGTGTCCATCCGCTTTTGTTCCATCTTCGACTCACCAGGCGCCGGCGCTACGTCCAGCTCGTCCTGATTGATCTGCATGGTTATCCACATCGGAATCGTCGCCACCATGTTTGCCAGATAGCCGAGGATCATCGACTTCTCGTGCGGCTTCCAGTCATACTTGCCCTCAGGCACCTGCTCCAATGCGTAGCGCGAGCGCTCCACCTCTCGGTCCAGCTCTGCTAGTAAGAATCCTGTTAGTTTCATGGGACCAATCGTAAATCGTAAATCGTGAAGCGTAAATAGGAAGAGCGGTGACCAGGGGGACGGGTCTTGAGTTAAGCAACAGATTAATCAGCCGCAGATTTGCGCGGATAAACGCGGATCAGAGAAGACGAATGCAGAAGGCAGAAAGCAGAAGGCGGTGAGCGGTGCGCTGTCCACGGTGACGGGTAAAGAGCTTGTGCGCTACGATCTCTCGCAATGTTCACGAAAGCCATCGCACGTCCTCCGGCGCCAAACTTTTCTCAAGGTCTAACCACGTCCGGGCTCGGCGCTCCCGATTACAAACGCGCGTGCAAACAGCATGAAGCTTATTGCGCTGCCTTGACCCGATGCGGCTTGACCCTAACCAGGCTGGCGCCCGATCCGGATTATCCGGACTCCACTTTCGTTGAAGACACGGCGATAGTCACTAATCGTTGCGCCGTGCTCGCGCAGCCCGGTGCGTCCAGCCGGCGCGGCGAAATAGAGAGCATACGCAACACGCTCGCCGATTTCTTTCCGGCTTTCATGTCCATTGAACCCCCAGGAACTGTGGACGGCGGCGACGTGTGTGAAACAGGCAGGAATTTCTTCATCGGCATTTCTGAACGAACAAACGAAGCAGGCGCGCAACAGTTGGCCGAATTGCTCGAGCCACTTGGTCATCCCTGCAGTTCGGTGGATATCCGAGACGAAAGCGGTTTGCTGCACTTGAAAAGCGGACTCGCGTACTTGGGTGATAATCGTTTGGTGGTAGCTGAATCATTGGCTGGCCGCGCCGAGTTTGCCGGTTACGACCTGGTTGTCGTGAGTTCCGGCGAACAGTATGCGGCCAACTGTGTCAGGGTCAACAATCAGGTGTTGGTGGCCGCCGGCTATCCTGCCTTTACAGGAAAGTTGCGAGACCTCGGCTATGAAACGATCACACTCGAGATGAGCGAGTTTCAAAAAATGGATGGCGGGTTGAGCTGTTTGTCCCTGCGCTTTTGAATGGGTAACCACAGGTGTGCTTCGTGGAATTCGCCAGTCATTGACCTGCTTTTATGTTGCAGGTTTTACCCGGTCGCTAGCGCATCGGGTTCTGCACTTAGCTAGTCACCGAGTCAATGACATTGTGGGTCGACTAATACGGAACCGGGAGCGGTAGCGACCGGGCCTACAACTCACTATTGTGGGTCAACAAATTTCCGCGTTGAGTGTGACCAGGTCGCTACCGCTACCGCTCCCGGTTCCGTATTTGTGTGAGCAATGATCCGCGTTCCAGCCTCCTTAAACAAAACTCTTGCAACGCAGGTCGAAGCGACCGTGTCTAGCATTCCACCATTGTGGGTTGACGAATACAGAACCGGAAGCGGTAGCGACCGGGTCGTTGTAAGTTCAGCATCAAACAACCAGGAAGCCTAATTTCAGGGCAGCGGTTCGCCTTGCTCATACTCTACGTACGCTATGGCATTGATGAGGTCCTGTTCGGCCCACAGATATCTCTTACTTACCGCGCTCAACCCACGGGCTTTTGCTTGAATTCCAACATCCCGCTTCCCTCAATTTTTGAGTTGCGTTCGCTTTGAAAGCGGCAAGGATCTTTTCTGGTTTGCACGGCGCTGACACCACCGTGTGAACGTGGCTAGTTCTTATATTCGTTACCCAAAACTCCCATTTGCGAAATTTGCAAGTCTGGCGAATTGCTTCCTCGATCGTTACTCTCTGGGGACGACTCAATTTCACCGGTGACTGGCTGAGTAAATTTCGATTATATTTTTTCCACTGTTCGTTGTGAGGAATTCGGGGCGTACCAAAGCGTTTGTGAAACCGATCAACGGAGCCACGCTTATCACCATGAAGCCAGGTGCCATAGCTGCGAAAGGTGATTAGGTAACCCAGTGGAATCTGTTCGTTGGGGAATTCGCAGCTCATTGTGGTAGTTCTATATCGCAGGTTCGACCCGGTCGCTACCGCTCCCGGTTCTGTATTTGTCGACCCACGATGCAAGAATTTTGGCAAAGCCGGCATTTCGATAGGCAGGATTGAATGAGGAAGTTGCGAGGCTGAAATGTGGCGAGCGCCCAAACAAAGTCAGAACCGGAAGCGGTAGCGACCGGGTCGTTGTAAGTTCAGCATCCGATCTAAGCCAGTTACGGGCTCTGGTGTATGATGTGTGAACAGCCAGAAACTCGAACAATTAGAAACCGCTGTCTTCGATGCTACCAGTGACCTGTCTCCACGCCACGACCTGAAATGCTGATCCAACAGAACATCGCTCAATCCCTCCATTCTCCAATTGTGTTGCTAGCGCTGGGCGCAATCGCGTGTGGATTGCTCTACGTACTTTGGCGCGAGGTGCGAAAGATTCCAGCCAAGCTCTTTACCCTGATGGCCACGGCATTTGTGGACATGCTTGGGCTGTTAATGATCATTCCGCTGCTGCCTTTTTATGTGAAGAGTTTGGGCGGATCGGGAGTCGATCTACTGGGGATGCACTTTGGCATCGGCATCATTATTGGTTTTATCGTGTCCGCATTCACCGTCGCCCAACTCTTAAGCGCGCCAATGTGGGGCCGCTTTTCCGATCGCGTTGGGCGCCGGCCAACACTGCTCATTGCGTTAGGAGCAGCCGGGATTGCATATCTGATTTTTGGTTTTGCTCACTCGTTACTGTTGTTGTTTCTCTCGCGCATTGTGCAGGGAGCAGGCGGCGGCACCGTCGGCGTGATTCAGGCTTACGTGGCCGACTCGACCGATCCCAAGGATCGTGCGCGCGCGCTCGGATGGCTTTCGGCGACAACCAATCTTGGGGTGGCGCTGGGGCCGGTGCTCGGCTCTTTTGCGCTTGCATTAGGCAAACGCGACCTGATGCCGGGAGCGCGCACGCTGGAGATGGGCCATGCCGCGCCGGGCATCATGGCAGCGGCCCTGTGTCTGCTGAACATGATCTTTGTTGCGCGCTATCTAAAGGAGTCGCGTGATTTCAACGAACAGGCGCAGCCTGGAGAAATACTTCAGACTTCGCGGCAGGCTATCTGGCGGGTCATCTCGCATGCGACTGAGCCTTCGTCGCGTCTTATCTGGATCTATGCGATTGCTATCGGCGCTTTTCAAGGAAGTTTTTCAGTGCTCGCGCTTTTCTTAAACGCGCGCTTTCAAGTCACCGAACAAACAATTGGTTACTTCTTCATGTACGTCGGTTCGATCTCGGTCTTCGCGCGCGTGTTGCTGCTGGGACGGGCCGTCGACTGGCTGGGCGAGGCAAATCTTTCTCGGTTGGGCCTGGTGCTGTTAGCGACTGGCGTGGTGGGCATGCCGTTGTCGCGAAACCTGTGGATGCTGGCAATCGCAGTAGCGTTGATTCCGTTGGGGACGGCCTTTACTTTTCCCTGTGTCACTGCACTTCTGTCGCGGGTTATTAGTCAAAGAGAGCGCGGTCTTTATATGGGATTGCAGCAAACGTATGGCGGTGTCTCACGCATCATCGCGCCGCTATTTTTTGGCTGGGCGTTTGATAGGCTGGGGGTCTCGTCGCCGTGGTTTTTCTCAGCGGCGTTCATTGTGGCGACGATTTTTCTTGGCTTCGGGCTGGACAAATACGCGCGGCCCGCGCGCACCGCCGCGCGCGAAACGGCAACGGCGACGCAAAAGCAGGAAGCGTAAGTATGAGATTTAAGTCCTTGCTAGCAGGGACTGTCATCGCCGCGATTACGGCGGACATTCAACCGAATTGCGAGCAGACTCAGAGCGATGAAGATACCGTAAAGCAACCCAGTAACTCCATCAACCAGGTCACCTAGACGCCCTGTTGCTGGATGCAGGAACCAACGCGAGAGGCTGGCGAGCAGGAAACACACCATGGCAATACGAATCATGGCCTTAGGATCTTGAAAATGGTCTCCAAAAATCATCGTAATTTCTTTCGCGTAAAGCAAACTGTTAGTTTGCGTTGGTCGCCGGCCAATAAAAGTTGAGTGGGTAACGAGCCACCGCAAACTAACAGTTTGCTTTACATTGGCGAAGCCCGGAAACACAAAATGAACAAACTAATCTGCCGAATAACCTTTGCGTCGTTAACGATCGTATCTCTTTTTGTTTGTGCAGGCTCGCAGACGCTGTCGCCCGCAGAACAAAAAATTGCAAGTTACATCGATGCCCATCAGTCGGAACAGGTTGCTTTGCTGGAAAAAGTGGTCAACCTGAAAAGTCCGACCGAAAACATCGCTGGCGTGAAGCAGGTTGGTATGGTCTTTAAGAGTCAGCTCGAGTCGCTGGGCATGACTGCGAGATGGATCGACATGCCGGCCGAGATGAAACGCGCCGGCCATTTGCTGGCGCAAACAAAAGGTACAAAAGGCAAGCGTGTGCTCTTGTTGGGCCACATCGATACCGTTTTGAGTGGTGAGAAGTTTAAGCGCGACGGCAATCGAGCTCTTGGCACCGGCACGGTGGACATGAAGGCTGGCGATATCGTGCTGCTTTACGCATTGAAAGCGCTTGACGCCGCGGGATTGCTAAAGGACACGCGCATCATCGTCATGTTGACTGGTGATGAAGAGACTGCCGGCCGGCCGCTGGAAATCAGCCGCGGAGATATGATTGAAGCCGCAAAGAAAGCGGATCTGGCATTGAGTTTTGAAGCAGCCGCCGGCAATCGCGCCACTGTCGGACGACGCGGCTCGAGCAATTGGGCCCTGGAGGTAACGGGCCAGACCGGCCATTCCGCCGGCATCTTTCGCAACGACGCCGGTGCCGGAGCTATATTCGAAGCCGCGCGCATCCTCGATCAGTTTTACGAAGCGCTGCACAAGGAAAAGTATTTGACTTTTAATCCGAGTGTGATCGTCGGCGGCACGCAAGCGGCGCTCAATGGAACCGATGGCACTGCCAGCGGCAAGACAAATGTTATCCCGGCCGCGGTGCTGATCACCGGCGATCTGCGTTTCATCAGCGAACAGCAAAAGGAAGCGGCGCGCGCGAAGATGCGCGACATCGTGGCCCACAGCCTGCCACGCACGAGCGCAAAGATTACTTTCGAAGATCGCTATCCGGCCATGACGCCCAATGAGGGAAACTATCAATTGCTAAAGCAATTGGACCAGGTAAGTCAGGATTTGGGCGCAGGGGAAATGGCAGCACTCGACCCGGCTGAGCGCGGCGCAGGCGACATTGCTTTTGTTTCACATTTAATTCCCGGGCTGGACGGTATTGGCGCCAGCGGTGGTGGCGCGCATGCTCCGGGTGAGTTTGTTGAGTTAGACTCACTGCCGCTGTTGACGAAGCGAGCGGCGTTGTTGATTTATCGCCTTACTCGGTAATCGTGAATAGGTGAGAGCAAAATTAGCCGCGGATTTTCGCGGATAAACGCCGATCTGAAAGTAAGGCGATCTGAAGAATCGTGAATTGTGAATCCCGAATTGTGAATATTGAGGCGGCAGGTTATTCGTTCTGCTTACTGCCTTGTTTTCTTTCTTATCCGCGTTTATCCGCGAAAATCCGCGGCTAATTCCTTCCCAGCGCACAGATCAGCATTTCCAATTGCAACTTTGCTCCTTTCGGTCCGCCGCCAGCCAGCGAAGTCTTGACAGCCAGGTCCGCATCCGCGATTAGCTTGATATCGCGCGCAATACCCGCGGCGTCGTATCGTTGCAGCGTATTAAAGAACGCGTCTTTCTTTTCGTAGGATCCATAAACCAGCCGGCTCGCTTCATCTTTCCGACCGTGTTTCATTAACTCCTTCGCCAATGCCAGCCGGTGATAGTTGCTGGCGATCAAACCTATCAGCATTACCGGCGCCACGTTGTCTTCCAGCAAATGATGCAGCGTCATCAGCGCGCGCGGGCGATCACCGGCAATCAATTGATCCCCGAGCTCAAAATTCGACAGCTCGCGCGAATGGCCGATCAAGTCATCAACCATTTGCATCGTGATAGTGCGCGTCTCGATTGCCGCGGCCGCGAGTTTTTCCAGTTCCGAATTGAGCGTCTGCAAGTCAGTGCCAACCAGGCGAATGATCTCACCGAGCACGCGATCGTCTGCTGAAGTTTTCAGGTCTCGCAAACGGTTTCGCGCCCACGCTTTTGCTTCCGCATCCTTAACTGCAGAGAAGTCAATTACGGTACAGGTGCTGAGCAATGTCCTGGTCAACTTCTTGCGCTTGTCCAAATCATCCGCGATAAAAATCACCACGCTCGATGGTGACGGCGCGTTCAGATAACGAATGATGATTTCTTCGTCCGCCTCGCGCAGTTTGCCAAAGTCCCGAATGCGTACGACGATGCGCTCGGACATCATGGGTAGTTGTTGGGCGATCGAGATGGCCGCAGTCGCGCTGTCGGAAAGTAAGCTGAAAGACGATTCGTTGAACTCGCGCAACAGGGTGCCGGCCAGCGCGGTCTCAGTGATCTTGCGCGCGGCGGCCTCGCGCAGGTAAGTTTCGCAACCGGCTAACAGGTAGAGCGGCTCGACTCGTCCGGCTTTGAGCGAGGCATCGAGTTGCGGGCGCGTCAGCGAAGTCATTTCTTTATTTGAATGGCGTTGGTCAGCAAAGAGACGATGCTTTCAGCGAAGTTGCGCGCCATGCGTTCTACGGCCGGGTCTTCTTCGTTGAAGAAATTGCGCGGGTCGTTTGCGAATTCGTATTCGCCGCGAAAGACAAAGTTTTGATTGTCATAGAGCACGCGGTTTTCCGTCTGGTCGCGCACGGTGACGGCGACTTCAATGGTCACCTCAAAGATTCGCGCGCGGCCTTTGTCGTCGAGCAGTACCCCACCGTAACTAAAGCTCTTGACGTAACCTTCGATGACGGTGTCGGCGCCTTCGCGTTCACCCTGCACATGCAAGCCGCGGCCGCGATGAATCAGTTCGTTAACCACCGCTGCGGTAAAGCGCGAACCAATCTTGTAACGCAATGCCTGCGGGCCCATCTGAAAGGCAGGCACGGCAACGGTCTTGATGCGCGCCGGCAGCTGATTTTTCGTTACCGGCTTGTAACATTCAGCAAAGCCGGAAACGAATAACAAAGTTACAAACAAGACTGACAGACGAAGAAATTTTGGCATCACAATCTATGTGAAAACTTTGAATAGCTACTGAACGCTGCGACAAGCTTCAAATCGATGTGTGATTCTCTCGCAGTAGTTACAGTTGAAGCAAGCAGGGATGGTTGCAAGCAGTCAGTTTAGTTCGGGCATTTCCTCCTGATTTTAGAGTTTGGCTTTTGATGATTGAGCAAACTTGTCCGCCTGTTTTGCCGATAGCCTTTGCGATCCGAACCCACCCGCTACCGCGTGGTGGTACTGACTTCATGGGACTGAATCAAGAATTAGGCGCATAGAAACAGTCGGTGCCACTGCGATTGTGTGAAAACGAGACCCACACGTTGTGAGGTCAGTACCACCACGCGGTAGCGGGTGGGTGAAACAAGCGCGAATCAAGCTCGTTGTTGTATCTCGCTGGCTGCGTCTAATCTGCTTATCACTTTCTCAGCGAGTCGACCGCGCGAACTGTGTCAACCGCCGCTTTCACATCGTGAACGCGAACGATGTGCGCGCCTTTCAAGATTGCTGCGGTGATGGTGGCCATTGAAGCATGGAGTCGTTGGTCGGCAGGCGCGGGCGTGCCGTCTTCATCAGCAAGGATGCGGCCGAGAAAAGATTTTCGCGAAGTTCCAATCAAAAGAGGGAAGTCGGGGAAGGCGGCGATAAGCTGATCGAGTTTCGCGATTAGTTCGATGTTCTGTTTCTGACTTTTGCCAAAGCCGATGCCCGGATCGATGACTATCGATTCGCGCTTAACGCCGCGGCGTTCCGCCATCGCAATGCTGCTGCGCAAGCTTTTCGTTACTTCATGAAAGATGTCCGCGACTGGCGGCAGCTTATGCATAGTTGCAGGCGTGCCGCGCGAGTGCATTAACACTAAACCCGCTCCCGCCTTTGCTGCCTCATCAGCCACATGAAAATCAAAGCGCAGTGCGGAAATGTCATTGACGATACTCGCCCCCGCATCCAGCGCGGCACGTGCCACTTCAGCTTTTGTGGTGTCAATTGAAATTGGGACAGTAGAAAGTTTTGCGAGCTGTTTGATAACAGGCAAGACCCGTTGCAGTTCTTCTTCGGCTGAAACGATTGCAGCCCCGCCCGGACGAGTCGATTCACCACCGATGTCGATGATGTCGGCGCCTTCGGCAATCATCTGCTCGGCGTGCGCGAGCGCTTTTTCAGGTGAGAGAAACTCGCCGCCGTCGCTGAAGCTGTCAGGGGTGACATTCAACACGCCCATCACCAGCGTGCGCCCGCCGATGGGAAGCGCGCGGCCTTGGGCTATCTTCCATTCGCGGGTCATGCGTGGATGATACGTAGAGAACGAGAGATTTTCCATTTGCCATTGAAGAGTAGAGCGTGTTTGCCTGCTCCTATTTTGGACGGGCCAACCTGGAGAGCGGCGAACAAAGTTCTAATCTGCAATGAAAAATGATGAATGGTAAATCGCGAATTCAAGTTTGAAGTGCAACAGTTCATTCTGGCCCGATTCATGGATGTTTATTAGATGATCGCCATTAAATGCTCAATGCAGAACCGCGAGCGGTAGCGACCGGATGCCGGCATTCAAGGTTGCAGGCCGCCCCAAACGTTCTATTTCATCGTTGCTCGTAGCATCCGGTCGCTACCGCTCGCGGTTCTGCATTTAACGCGATATATCATTTGTTGACCTAATACCGGTGCGCTTCCAACTTGTTCACCAATGACAAATGGAAAATCTGATCGAATGGTCTACACCGAAATAAAAAAGGCAAAAGGAAACTCCTTTTGCCTTTTCATTGTGCTTTTGCTGGGCCGACTACGCCGGCGCCGGATTGCCGCCGGTAATTGGTGGCAGGATCGGTTTGAGCGGATGTGCCGAAGGCTCTTTTAACTGCGGCCGATCTTCATCGTTGCCGGGATCGGAAACTGGTTGCGCCTCATCTAACGGCAAACCGGCGATGATGCGACGAATCTCAACGCTATCGAGTGTCTCGCGTTCCAGCAAGCATTCCGCCAACCGCACCATCGTATCGCGATTTTCTTCGATGATGGCCTTGGCCCGATCAAATTGCGCGGTGACGATCTTCTTGACCTGTTCGTCGATCTTAATCGCAGTCTCTTCCGAAAAGTCGCGATGTTGTGCAATCTCGCGACCCAGGAAAATCTGCTCTTCTTTTTTGCCGAAGGTCAGCGGTCCCATCTCGGACATGCCGTATTCGCAAACCATCGCGCGCGCGAGCTCAGTGGCGCGCTCGATATCGTTTGACGCGCCGGTCGTGATGCTGCCGAGGAAAGTGCCCTCAGCAATGCGGCCGCCCATCAGAATTGCAATCTGGCCCAGCAAATATTCTTCGCTGTAGTTGTGCCGGTCGCCTTCAGGCAATTGCTGCGTCACACCCAATGCCATGCCGCGCGGAATAATTGTTACCTTGTGCACCGGATCGGCGTTAGGAACTTTCAGACCAACCAGCGTATGGCCGGCTTCGTGATAAGCGGTGACGCGCTTCTCTTCGTTGGAGATGACCATGCTCTTGCGCTCAGCGCCCATCAGGACTTTGTCTTTCGCCAATTCAAAGTCGCCCATCGCCACCAGCTTCTTGTTATAACGCGCGGCGTTGAGTGCCGCTTCGTTAACCAGATTGGCGAGGTCCGCGCCGGTAAAGCCGGGCGTGCCGCGCGCGATCACGCTGATGTCAACATCTTCGCCCAGCGGAATCTTGCGCGTATGAACTTTCAAAATGCCCTCGCGTCCACGCACGTCAGGTCTGGAGACGACGACACGACGATCAAATCGCCCCGGCCTTAACAGCGCCGGATCAAGTACGTCGGGTCGATTGGTAGAAGCGATTAAGATCACGCCGTCGTTCGATTCAAACCCATCCATCTCAACGAGCAACTGATTCAGTGTCTGTTCGCGCTCGTCGTGTCCGCCGCCCAAGCCGGCGCCACGATGACGACCAACTGCGTCGATCTCATCGATGAAGATAATGCAGGGCGCGTTCTTCTTGCCCTGCTCAAACAAATCGCGCACGCGCGACGCGCCGACGCCTACAAACATTTCCACAAAGTCAGAACCTGAAATCGAGAAGAAGGGAACGTTGGCTTCGCCGGCAATTGCGCGCGCCAGCAGGGTCTTGCCGGTTCCGGGCGGGCCCATCATCAGGACACCTTTGGGAATGCGGCCACCGAGCTTTTGAAACTTTTGCGGCTCCTTAAGAAACTCGATGATCTCCTGAAGTTCTTCCTTGGCCTCTTCAACGCCGGCAACGTCTTTGAAGGTCACGCGCTTCTGCTGGTTATTCAAAAGTTTTGCGCGCGACTTGCCAAACGACAGTGCCTTGTTGCCGCCCGATTGCATTTGCCGCAGCATGAAAACCCAAATACCAATAATAAAGAGGAGCGGCGCCCAGGTGATGAGCATGGGCCAGATGTAGCTGCTGCTGCCTGAATCGTCTTCAAACTTAGCGACTTTAGCATTGCCATCCGCGTTTTTCTCATTCGCCTTCTTAAACAACTCGTTCTTCATCTGCTCGTTTGTGAGCTGAACGCGGTATTCGTTGTTCTGCTGGTCAATAGCGGTCGTCTCGTTTTGTTTCACCGTCAACTGCTTGATTTCGCTCTTATCGATTTTCGCGTAAAGGTTCGTCAGATCGATCGGCTGCGCATTTTTACCTGACGGATTGACGAGCTTATAAAGCAGCAACGCGCCGGCAATAATCAGTAACCAAAAAACTATTTGTCTGGCTGTGGAACTCAAAGTCATTAACGCCTCCGACTGCGATCATACCTTATCCGGCGGGCTTTGTCTCTGGCCTATGCCAACCGGT
>DATNOG010000040.1:0-53946 GCA_035601415.1 Pyrinomonadaceae bacterium
CTAACGCCGATGTCACGCACGATCTCGGCGTACTGCCTTATCCATTTGCTGATAACGAGTTCGATGAGATTATCTGCCGTCACGTAATTGAGCACGTTCCCGATGTGATGTCGTTTGTCAGCGAACTGCACCGCATTACCAGACCGGGCGGCCGCATAAAGGTGGTTACGCCTCACTGCACAAACCCCGACTGGGCCACGGATCCGACTCATCGAAACCATTTCAATAGTTATTCCTTCACCTGTTTCATGCCCGACCGCACGCCTTTTCCGTTCTATACCACAGTTGAGCTACGTCCCATTCGCACCTACGTCAGTCTTGCAAATCTCTGGCGAGTGCTCGGACTCGAGTGGCTAACTAATCTTGATCAGCGCAGGCCTACCTTCCGCTTTACGCGCAAGTTTTGGGAGTTTTATCTCTCGAACCTCTTTCGTGGCAAGGAACTTAACTTTGAGTTTGAAGTGATGAAGTCGACGGCTATCCGGAGTTAGCAGCTACCTGCAAGCCTCGTCGCGAACCACACCATGCACCCTTCAAACGTCCCTGAAAGCGGTGGTTCTTTCACTTGCTGCCACGAATCGCCGATTCAGAAAATCGGAGAAAAATCCAAATTCCCAAACGCTGTGGCTCTGACAAAATGATGTAGCTACGATCATAGCGAGACTTAGTGGCAGTGGCTCACATGGCATAGGCCTTGCTCTTTAGTTGGCAGCGAGTTTCTCGTCCAAGCCACCAAGGATTCAAACCAGTTCTACTGAGCAGCTTTTTACAGTTAAAGCATTGAAAGACTTTCCCCCTAGGCCGGATTCGCAACCTCGAACGAAGCTCTGTTGGAGCCCCGAGGATCCGGCCCTGAGTTTGTTAAGAAGAATGAGCTGTTGTCCAAGAATAATTCTGGCCTTGCTGATGTTTTCCACTGGATTTGTCTACGCCCAGCCACGCAGTTTCTCACGGTCGGCTACGGATGCTCCGGGAAGCATTCGCGGTCGCGTTGTACTTCCCAACGGCTCTCCCCTGGCCGAGGCAGTGAAGGTGAATCTCAGAGTCTTGCGCGGCGATCAGGCTATTACTTACACGGATCAGCAGGGCCAGTTCGAGCTTGATAACCTCTCGGCCGGTCAGTACACCATCGAAATTGATGCGGATCGCGATGGACGCTTTGAGTTTACGAGCGAGAAAGTTCTGGTTCGACGCGGCGGCGGTCCCACCCTCGTCACTGTTTACTTGAAAGAGAAACGGAGCGAAGGACAGACGAGAGCGTCAGACAGAACCATTTCGGTCGCTATGCTCGATCAAAAGGTCCCTTCGGCAGCGAAGCGAGAGTTCGACAAGGCGAGCCGCCTGTATGGCGAAGGCAAGTTGCCCGAGTCAATCGAGGCACTCAGACGGGCCCTTGGTATCTATCCAGATTTTTTCGTAGCTCACAACGACTTGGGCGCCCAACTACTGGAACAAGGCCTATTCGAAGAAGCAGCCGTAGAGTTGCTTGCCGCGATCAAAATCGATCCTAAGGCCTTCAACCCGCAACTTAATCTGGCGATCGTTCTAGTTCGACAGAAGAACTTCCAGGAGGCGCGGCCCGTCTTGGAGAGAGCTCTCTTGCTCGAGCCGGCTTCTCCGGCCGCGCACCTCTACGCCGGAATCACTGCCATCAGCCTCAACCAGGATGATCAAGGCGAAAGAGAGTTGAAAACCGCACATGACCTTGGGGGCATTCCTTATGCCATCGCTCTACTCGATCTCGGTCGGCTTTACATGAGACGGGGCGAGCGTGAACTGGCCCTGAAATCGTTTGAATCGTATTTACGTGAATCGCCGGATGCAGCCAACGCCGCCCAAGTTGAAAAACTGATCGGCATGCTGCGCTAAATGCTGAAGCAAGTTTTGTCAGCTTTATTATTAACGCTAACCCCATCTTTAGGAGGGAAACAAGTAATGAGAAGTTGTGAAGAGGCGAAAGCCCTTGCAATGTTGACCAGTCGGATGTTTCTTTTGACATCAATTCTGCTCCTCTCAGCCATAGCCGCCATGGCCCAGGCGACGACAGGAAATCTGAAAGGTGTAGTCACGGACACCGCTGGCGCCGTCGTTGCTGGTGCCAGTGTAAACGTTAAAAACGATGCCACCGGAGCGGTGTCGGAAACCACGAGCAGCAGCGAAGGTATTTATGAAGTGCCAAACTTGCGGCCTAGTACCTATGCGGTAACTGTTGAGGCTCCCAATTTCAAGCGCTCAGTCAGCACTGGGGTGGTCGTGAGAATCGGTATTGTTAACCCGCTCGACGTTAAGCTCGAGCCGGGCAATGTTAGTGAGACGGTCACTGTCACCGGAGGCACAGAAGAGGTTGTGCAGCGCGATCAATCGCAGATCTCAACCACGATTGAGACGCGGAAAGTTCAAGACCTGCCCTCAAACGGGGCGGGTAATGGTCTGGACACATTGGCCCTGTTGGCTCCCGGCATAATCGCCAACAACAGCGGCGGCGTGAACACAAACGGCACGGGCTTTTCAGTCAACGGCAACCGCGCCCGGTCGAACAACTTTCAGATTGACGGTTCGGACAACAACGACCTGAGTGTTTCCGGCCCCGCGCTGTTTATTGATGCCCAGGACGCGGTGGGGGAAGTTCAGATCATCACCAACAACTTCTCCGCGCAGTACGGACGCAATCAGGGCGCGATTGTCAACTACGTGACCAAAAGCGGCACGAACCAGTTCCATGGCAGCCTGTTCGAGTTCCATCGGGACGCCAAGAACTTCAACAGCCTCGACAACATCGAGAAGCGCAGTGGGCAGACCGCGCCGAATCAAAACATATACAACGCCTTCGGTGGCCAAATCGGCGGGCCGCTCTATCTGCCGCGGTTTGGCGAGGGCGGAAAGTCGATCATTAGCGGCAAAGACCGCTATTTCTTCCACTTTGACTATCAGGGCATTCGCAACCCCTTCAGCACCACGCTGCGGGGCAATAACCTGGCCATTCTGAACTCAGAATTTCCGCGCTTGTTGACGACTTTTCCGAACAACACTCTTATTCAAGCCTACACCCGTTATAGCACGTTTGCCATTCCCGGCGCTCAACCCCGTAGCGACCTGGGCGCAGGCGCTTCGTCGTTGGTTAATCCGACTGCGCCCACCGGGTGCCCCAGGGTTATTGCCGCTGGAACTGCCCCGCCCGCCGGATGTGGCTCCTATTCTGGCCCATTCCTCGTTGGCGGGCCTTACGACGTCGCCAATATCAATGGTCGACTCTTCCAGGCGGCCAAGGCCGAGCGCATCGACCCCGAACCGTTCACGGAGAACTACTACGACTTTCGCTTCGACGTGAAAGTGACGGAGCGGAATAATGTCTGGGTCCGCTATCTCAATCAGAAGCAGGTCTTCGCCCACTCTTTGACCAGCTCGCCCAGAGGCTTCAATGGAGACATCCCGGCGACTAGTAAGAACTTCGGCGGCAGCTGGACTCGTCAGTTCTCGAACACAGTGGTCAACGAATTCCGCGCCAATTATAACAAGATCGGCGTTGAGTTCGGCGGCGGTTGCGACCTGTCAACGCCGGGCTGCATCCCCGGCCCGCTCCAGATCGGCTCCGCTCTTGCGAACATTACCTTCCCGGCGGTGGGTGTGGGCAACAGATCGCTGGTATTGGATACGATCGGACCCGCAACCAACCTCCCGCAGGGGCGTGTGGGTAAGGTTTACCAACTTGCTGACAACCTGACGTGGACTCGCGGACGGCACTCCCTGATCTTCGGCGCTGAGTTTAAGCACTTAACCGAAGTGGCGCCGTTCCTGCCGAATTTCAACGGCGCGTTCGGATTCAACTCAACTTCCCGCATTGCGAACAACGCGCCCTCGACAGTTGGGATAACGGCGGGCGATCCGACGCTAGCATTCACGGAGAATGATCAGTACTACTTCGTGCAGGACGATTTCAAAATCAGACCTAATCTGACGTTGAACATTGGTATGCGTTACGAATACACGGGACAGCCGATCAACATTCTGCACGATGTGACAGTGAAGCGTGAGAGCAATGCGTCCACTGCGTTCTACGACCCAGCGCTACCGCTGAGCGTCCGCACCGTACCGTTCATTCCGGCAGACAAGAACAACTTCGCACCGCGGGTTGGCTTCGCTTACACGCCGCACTTCTGGAAGAAATTGCTCGGTGAAGATGCGACGGTCATTCGTGGTGGCTTCTCCATCGCTTATGATCCGTCCTTCTACAACATTCTGCTCAACGTGCAGAACCAGGCGCCCTTCTCGGCCGCCTTCTCGCTAACGGGGAACGCCCTGTTGCCAAACGTTCCGAACTCGCCCTTTGCGATTCCGGCCAATCCGACTGGGGAAGTCATCAGGGCGCAGGCCGTCGCCTCCGGCGCGACGCCCCTCGGCAAGTTGGACCCGCGCTTCCTCGCGCAGGTTCACGTTTCGCCGGACTTCCACTCGCCCTACTCTGAGCAGTTCTCTTTAGGCGTGCAGCATCAGTTCGGACGCAATCAGGTTGCTGAAGTCCGCTACGTCGGCACGCACGGCGTCGGGCTATTCCAGAATGTCAACGACAACTTCGTTGTCGGGCCGATGTACAATGGAATTACGAATTATGCCGGTACGGGCATTGATACGCCTGCTTTCCGACAATTCATCCCAGCGGGCATCGTTCCGCAAGTTTGCGTGAACGATCCGACGACGTTAACCATCAACGAAGCAGCTTGCAACGGTCGGATCAAGCGTCAAGCTGCCATTACCACACGCTCCAACTCTGCCTCTTCGATCTATCACTCGTTGCAAGCGCGCTATAACGGGCGGCTGCTGAACGATGCGCTGTCGGTCGGTGGATCCTATACATTTAGCAAGACCATTGATAACGCCAGCGAAATCTTCGGCTTCGACATAGCCTCGGCCAACGCGCAAAATCCTTTCTGCCTGGGCTCGTGCGAGCGGAGCCTGTCGCAGATCGATCGACCGCATGCTTTGTCCGCGAACTTCATCTACGATGTTCCCTACTGGAAAGAGCAGCGGGGCGTAGTAGGTCACTTGCTCGGCGGGTGGCAATTAAATGGGGTCTTCGTGCTGACCAGCGGCGTGCCTTACACGCCGGGGCAATTCTTTAACGGCCTCCTGGGTCTGGGCAACACTTACCTAACTTCTGGCGACCGACCATTCGTCGGGAACCCGAACGCGAATCAGCAGTTGGTCGGCATTAGCGAGATCGATGCCGCGATCTTCTACGGCACTGACATAAACAACCAGAGTGGCTTCCTCTCCTTGAACGCACTGAACACGACAGGTGACGTGGTGTCAGTCACGCCCAATGATGTGCGTTTCATTCTCAACCTTCCCGGCGCGGCGAAGATCTTCAACACGCCCTTCGGGACGGCAACACGCAATTCGTTGCGTGGGCCCAAGCTGAACCAGTTGAACATGGGACTATTCAAGAACATCAAAGTACGCGAGTCGCTAGGCGTGCAAATCCGTGCTGAGGCTTTCAACGTGCTGAACCATCCTCAACCGGGCTATGGCGTAAACAGTAATGCACCAAACGGCTTTGGTTATCTGCCTGACTTCTTTACCGAGGATGCAGGCTCAACCTTCGCCAATGACCAGGAAATTGAGTTTGCGAGACGCGTGATCCAGTTCGGCGTTCGCATCACTTTCTAGCCAAAAACTTTAGTTGGAAACTATTTGTTGGGAGAGCCGGTAACGGCTCTCCCTTTTTTTGACGGAAGGTCTTGCCAATTTTAAGGTGGATCAAAACATTCGGAGAGGGATAAGAGCAGGCTTGTGTCCAGTTAATTAGATATGGCGATGAAATTGCTGACAGCCCTTTCTTGGCTCAACTTCAATCCGTTAGGTTAGCAAGCCGCAGTTTCGTAGTCTCAGCCCTCTTCGCCGGAGTGGCAAAATTAAAACGGGGCGCAGAGTACGTACTCTGTGCTCCGCCTCATTCGTGGTCGGCTGATAGTTAATCCACGAGGGTAAAGTCAACGTTGCGCACCACGGTGTGCTCCGACTTGTTTCCCTGAGCGTCTGTAATCACCAGCGTCAGCACGAGCCGACCAGGTTGGACTTTGCCCAGGCCGAATTGGCCAATCTTTGCCAGTTGCCCGTTCTGCACCACTCCGGTTAGAGGTTGATCAGGTTCCTTAAACAGTACTTTACCGCCTCGGCTAATGAGTATGTGGGATTGCAGCTGCATCTTGCCGTCACTGGCTTTCGGGTTGTAGATAATCGCGGCATAGCGCAGGTCTTGCTTACGCGAGAGTTGGCGCAGACCCGTTAGCGGTTGGGGACTCGCCTTGATACCTTGCGTCGGATCGACGGCATAGAGAAAAAGGCTACTCGCTGTTAGACGCTTCCTGGCTAGATCGGGCACCTCCAGGAACTGAGACATCGTCCCAACTAAACCTGACTCACTCTCGCGAACTACGGCGCGCAGCTGGTACACACCGGGCGGCAGTTGGGCATGGCCCGTGTAACTAATCCCGTAAGTCAGAGCGCGTTTGTAATCGTCGGGCGATAGATTTGCGTTGACCGTCTGGCTAAATCCGCCCTGTGACTTGCCCATGCTGTTAACAAGGAATCCGACTACATCAAACGAGGTGTGGTAATTACCGTCCGACTCTTGCTTGAAGTTGAGGTGGTTCGCGTTTATTAGCATGTTGATGTCAATATCAGCGCGATTGTCTGGTAGGAATCGGTATTGGAGCAAACCGGTGACATCCACCTCTCGCTTGGCCAGAGGTGATGCAGCCGCCCTTATGATGGCTTGCTCTTTGGTTTTTGGCTGGCCCGCTGGCGTATCCGCCGTGGCAATATAGCCCGCGCGAGTGTAAACCCTGGCGCCGGGGCGCTCGACCTTGACTTCTAACTTACGGAACTTGTTGTCGAACGACTCGTTCGGTCTATAAGCGAGCAGATAGTAATTGCTCCTGTTTAGTATTCGGTTAAGTCCCTCGCCGAAATTGCTGGTATTGGTGACAGACAGGCCGCCGGTTGCATTCGCAAGCGTCTGTAGGCCGAGATGGCCGGATAGTGTGTCGAGGGACTTATTGTCGAACTGCCCCATGTTCGCCGTTCGCCCAAAGTTGGGATCGCTACCTCCGCCTCCAAACAAGGCACTCCGGCCTTCGTTTCCCGGATCAGTGAAGAGCGAGACACCGCGGCTCGCCTTCAACCCGCGGATGTCCAGTGTATTAATAACCACACCGGCGCGGCTGGCTCTGTCGGTAAGCTGATTAAGTAAATAGGAGACGTTCGAGATGTAGGTGCTAAAGTCCGCAACTGGCGTCGGAATGCCGGCTATGGTGACCTGGTTTTGGTTTGTTTCATAGAGTGGCAAACCACCCGATATCAACACGAGGCTTTTGCGACCAGGCAGCATTTTCATGCTCTTGACCACCTCGCCGGTCATCTCGAGTGTAATCAATGAGCGCAGGCCTCTTGTAATACCTTCGTCGCTGGCATCAACGTCAGGCACGCCGGCTAACTCCGGCATGGCGATGCCGCCATCGCCAGCTGCTGCCTGCTGCGGTTGGGGATTGTTCCCTTCTATTGCGGGTGGGTTATTGAAAGCTGAATAAGGGGTAACCACGGGCCTAATCTCGGCGATGGCCCGCCGCAGCAACCGTTTGTCCGAGGTAAACTGCTGTAACAGACCGCGCCCTCCGACGACGCGCACAATGGCTACCAGATCGCCATCGCGCATCTGGTTGTTTACGAAGTCCGCGAGCAGGTTGCGGACGCTGATCAGATCCGCGAAGGGGATAGTCAGGTCATCGACGACAAAAGCGAAGACGCGCCGTAGATCGCGCGCCGAAAGATTGCGGGCCGCGTCCGGCTCGATGCGATTTCCCTCTATGTTGATGCTACCCTCAATGCGCGGGCCTGCGTCTGCGCTCACGAATTCTATAAACTTTAGATCCTGCCGCTTGCCATTCTCAAAGAGTTTGAAATCAGCGAGAGTCAAATCGGGGATGATCTGATCATTTTTGTCCACAACGACGACATCGGTCTGCACAAGTGAAGTGCTAATCCGTATGACATCCTGAGACCCGGGTTCCTGTTCCGGCGACTTGGGCTGCTGAAGCGTTTGGCCTAGAGATATGCCGAACAACAAGACAAATACCGGCCCTGCTGTGAATAGTTTCTTCATGTTGCTTAAACTCCGTATCTTATGGGTCAGGCTCAGTGATTATTGGATTCGCTGGGGGTTCGATTTGGGTGGGATTATATGCCACGCCCGGCAACGTGGCTATGCCGTTAGGCCTGGTCGCCCTGACAAGCCAAAAGGATAACTGCGGCCGGGACGCTACGCGTTTGTCGAAGGTTATTTTAGAACCGCCGCCTGCGGGCTGAGTATGAGGAGGTGCCAGCGTTGGAAGGTATTGATTGGCTCGTTTCTAAAAAGTCGAACATAAGCTGTCTGAAAGTGGAGCTTTTCCGGAGTTATCCATTCCAGACGAACGATCGGATTGAATGAAGCTGGAATAGCTGCCTGTGAAGCTCCACGCTCAGCCTGCTTGGTCCCATTATCGTTTTTCTCCCCTCTCGCAGCCTTCTCTTCGTAAATTTTGGAAGCCGCAATCAACGCATCCCGCAGCCCAATGCGTGCCTGCGTTGGTTTAGCTGTAGCGGCGTCGAAAATCATCACGTCAGCATCAAAGGCAGCCGCTACTTTTGAGGAGTCCGGCGACCAGGCCGGCAAAGCGTCGCTAAGATCGTCAGAGAGCAGCCGCTCAGTTCCGTCCGGATTGATTAGGCGCGGTCTACCCACAGGCAGCTTGTATTCCTTTTCGCGGGCATCCCATTCGCTCTCCCTGCATGCCAGCGCGGCCAGCGCGTGATTATCCGGCGCCCATGACGAATAAAAATAGATGAGACCTTCGCGCGTCGTCAGTGGTTTCAAATCATAGCCATCGCGATTGCAAATATAGATCTGCTCGGTACTAAACATCGCCACGGCGGGAAAAGCCGGAGCGATTGAAGGCAGCGGCGAAGGTTCAGCAGTTTCAGGCAGAGTCGCGCCGGGCGGTGTCGGCGTCGGCGTTGGTTTCACGCCACGGTGGGCGATAAAGGTAATGAAGTTTCCATCAGGCGACCAGGCTACAGTTTCGGGAAATACGCAGGAAAGATCCGGCGGAGTCAGGTTTCGCAGAAAGTGACCGTCGGACGAATAAATATCGATACTGAAGGCGGGGCTGGGCTGATCTTCCGTGCCGTAAAGAACGAGTGCACGCTGGCCGTCAGGCGAGCGCACGGTTCGCAACAGCGCGTCATTTTCTCGCCGCGTATTGAAATCGATTTGGATGGCCTCGATCTTGTCACCTGTATCTTCATTCTTTATGTCGTCGGGCACCTTGATATCGGCTTCAAAACGATAAGCGAGTCGCTGTGCGGGAACGTCGCGTAACACGAGCGGGCGCACGTCGCGTCGTTCGGTAATCGACGAGCACGAAGCGGCAAGCAGAGTTAAAACTACAGAGATAATCAACAATGGCGCTCTGTCATTATTTCCAAAAGCACTGCGCCCATGCGAGATTCCTTTCGCTTGTCGACGTTTCCGTTGTTCGCTGAACTCTTGAGCTGGAGGGGATTTAATCAACTGGATCGTGGGCCTTCTGGGCTGATTTTGTTTTGAAGTCTTTCTCCCTCTCCTTTTGGGAGAGGGTTGGGGAGAGGGCTTGTGCGCGGTCAAGCTTCGCACCCTCCCCTAACCCCTCCCAAAGGGAGGGGAAAAAACCACCGTGCTAACGCCCATAAACAAGTTCGCGCGATAACGCTGGTCTTAAAAAGAGAATCGCGCGAATTGTATCGCGCGGCGAAAGATGATCATCGTCGCCTTCGTCGTTATCCACACAGTTATGTTCCAGCGAGCGCGATATTCTTTGCGGCAAGGCTTCGTAACTCGGCGTTGTAGATACGTAGGAACGGGTTGCCAACGCTCCCACCAGATCGCAGGTTAACTCTTCCGCTCTTTGGTCCCGAATTTTCAAGCCCGTAAGGCTCGAAGCACGGCCTGCAATCGCTCGAAACAAAGGTTTCAAGTTGTCCTGGCTGCCATCTGCAATATGAACCAACTCGTGGGAGAGCACGCTGATCATCCCTTCGTCCGAAGGCAAACCCGCCAAAAAAATTGTTCCGAATATTATCGTCCGCGGGTTTCGCATCAATACGGAAGCGTTGTCGCGCGAGTCCATGTCCGGACGAACGTCTTTTACCGCTTCCACGCGAGCAATGGCCCGCTGAATTTTGAGATCGAAGCCTTTAGTCCCGCTAACGTTGTAATCCCTCGACAATTGTTTGAGCGAAGCTACAACCAACCGCCGCGCCGCCGGCAGCAAGCGCTGGGCACGTTGCGCGCCGGCAAGTGCTTCGGGACTATCTACCGGAAGCGATGGTCTGGCCTGCATGTCGTCGATGGGTATGCTGCCTCTGGGATCTCTCACGCGTTCGTTACAAACTGTTTCGCTGGCCACTTCAACCATCTCGCGCGCTTCGGTTGAGGTGCGATCACGCGAATGGCTCGTCTGTACTCCAGCACGTGGCGCCCGTCTTTGCACCAGTACTTTTGGGGTGCCGCCGGGCACAACGGTCGCAACCAGCAACAAAACTGAAAGCGCGGCGCCCCCCAGCAAGCGAAATTGATCCAGGTAGCTATGGTTGACTCTCATCGTTCACTTCACACATCACGCCCATAGGGTTTCATTAGCGATGCCGCCAGGCAGCTTTACGTTTCTCGATGAATGCACTGATGCCTTCGGTTGCATCCCGGGTTTTCATTAGCTCTTGCAGATACATGTCTTCGATTTCCTTGAGCGCGGCATCAAGCGAACGCCCCTGACCCAAATCAATCGCTCTCTTGGCATGTTCCAGTGCTACGGCGGACAGGCCGCGAAGTTGAGTTAGCAAGCGCAACGTTTCCTGCTCAAGCTCGGCGGACGGAACAAGCCAGTTCACCAATCCCAGCGCCAGCGCCTCGCGAGCTTCGATTATCTCACCGGTCAGCATTAGTTCGCGCGCACGTCTGTCTCCAATAATTCGCGGCAACAAGATGGCAGCGACCGGGGGAAAGACCCCCAGCTTGATTTCCGGTTGGCCAAACCGCGCCTGATCGCCGGCAATAACGAAATCGCACATCGCTACCAATTCGCAGCCTCCGCCCAGTGCGGCTCCATTAACAACAGCGACGGTCGGCTTGCCAATCTGCTCGAGGTTGCGAAAGATCGCATGAAACGAGTCGAGCATTTGAAAAATCGTTTCGGGCGCGTGCTCTTCGACGCTAACGCCGGCGCTAAAGGCCCGGCAATCAGGCCCGGCAGCAAAGACAATTGCTGCCAGCTCGCGCTGTTCAGAACATTCCTCCAGCGCAGTGTTTACTTCCTGCATCATCGCGATGTTCAGAATGTTAACCGGTGGGCGCGCCAGCGTAATGCGCGCCACACGATCGTCGATAGTGAAACTGATGTTCTCGTCAGTGTCTGGCATTGTTGATGGATCCGCCTGACGCAATTGTACGTGTTTCCTATCGGTCTAAGCCATCTTGCAATAATAAGCTGCTTTCGCAAAACTTTTGCGACCAGTACGTTGTTAGATAGCTTCTACAACCAAGAGGGAGATTTTGTTCGATGCCTATCGTGACGTGTGACAAATGTGGCACTAAGAACCGCGTCGAGGCGAGTTCTCGCGCTGGCCGCATCGCAAAATGCGGAAAGTGTGGCAATGTGCTAACAAGCGCGACGGCCCATCCCGCAAGTCCCGCTAAGCCAGTGGTTGTCACCGACCAAAATTTTGCGCAGGAGATCCTGAACAGTTCCGGCGTCGTCCTGTTGGACTGTTGGGCGCCGTGGTGTGGGCCATGCCGGATGATTGGTCCAATCATGGAACAGCTTGCGGCTGAAGCAGTGGGACGTTATCGCGTTGCAAAGTTGAATGTCGATGACAACCCGCAGACCGCCAGCCAGTTTCAGATTCAGAGTATTCCGACGATGCTGCTTTTCAAAAATGGTAAGTTGATCGATCGGCTGATCGGCGCGCATCCGAAGCAGGCAATTGTAGCGAAGCTGGCCCAAATTGCTTGATGAAGAGCAGGGCCGCAGCAACGAGATAGTAACTCCTATGTCACCACTCTGCGCTTTGCTCCCTGCGCTTTGCCCGTTAATATCTGCACCGCTTTCTTAGTTTCAGGGAAAGGACCACATTCGCATGTTTAGAAGATTAACCTCCACCTCCGCAACCTGGGTTCCGCTTCCGCTGCGCCTGGCAATGGCGACTATATTTGTTGCCCATGGAGCGCAGAAGGTATTGGGCAGTTTCAATGGACCAGGGCTTGAAAAATGGATCTCTATCTCCCCACCTTTTAGTTTCATGAGACCCGGTTGGCTTTGGCTTGGCGCTGCGGCATTTTCGGAACTGATTGGCGGCATCCTGATTTTCCTCGGCTTGTTGACTCGAGTGGGCGCTTTCCTGATCGCGTGCACGATGCTGACCGCGTTGGTGTCAGTACACTGGCCAAGTTTCTTTGTGCCGAAAGGAATTGAGTATCCTTTGTCGTTGCTGGCAATTTGTTTGGCGCTGTTGATTTCCGGTGGCGGAATGGCTTCGGTTGATCTGGCCATTTCGGGAGGCAGGAGACGCTAACTGTAGTGAAGGGTAAATAGTGAAAAGTGAACAGTTAGTCATTGCGCACTAACAGAATGCATCTTTGCATCTATTCATTACCGAGAGTCGTGAACTTGAATTGAGATCCTTGTCTATGCGTTCTTCACTTTTGCACTACTTTTCACTTTTCACTTTTCACTTTTCACGATCTCTATGAAACGCTCGCCGCTGGTCGTAATCTTCACGACCGTATTTATCGATCTGGTCGGGTTTGGCATAGTCATTCCGGTGCTTCCTTTCTACGCCGAAGGAACGCGCTTCAATGCCACGCCGCGTACCGTCGGGCTGCTGTTCGCATCCTATTCGATCATGCAGTTAATCTTCTCGCCGATTCTGGGGCGACTGTCGGACAAGCATGGCCGCCGGCCGGTGCTGCTTATTTCCATTATCGGCACGGGCATCGGTTTTTTGCTTCTCGGTTTTGCAACTACGCTCTGGATGCTGTTCGCCGGCAGGATTCTCGACGGCATTACGGGTGGAAACATTTCTACGGCCCAAGCCTACATTGCCGATGTCACTACGAAGGAAGACCGCGCTAAGGGAATGGGCATGGTCGGCGCAGCGTTTGGCCTGGGCTTTATTTTTGGGCCAGCGATCGGCGGTATTCTCAGTCGTTGGGGGGTTGAGGTCCCTTTCTTTTTTGCTGCCGGTCTCTGTTTTGCCAACGCCACTCTGCTTTATTTTACGCTGCCGGAGACCGTCACGGCCGATCATCCGGCGCGAACTTCAGCAGCGCGTGGCCGTGGCTTCTCACAACTCGTCGAGTCGCTCAGGGAACCGCGTCTGAAGTTCGTGCTGCTCATTTATTTCTTCTTCGTGGTTGCATTCTCGATCATGACCACAACGTTCTCGCTATACACGATGTTTCGCTTCGGATATGACGCGCAGCACACTGGATATCTTTTTGCTTATGTCGGCTTGATTGCCGTGCTCGTTCAGGGGGTCCTGATTGGCCGGCTGGTGAAACGCTTTGGCGAGTTAGCCCTGGTCATTGTCGGTGCAATTATTTTTGCCGGAAGCCTATTTGCCGTGCCTTTTGTCGGACCAGCCAGCGGCGGGTTGATAGCATTGCTAATCGGCGGCGGGATCTTCTCTTTGGGAAATTCTCTCTCCGGTCCGGCACTCACCAGCCTGGCGTCGAAGAGCGTGGGCCCGGCACAACAGGGAACCGTACTTGGCGTAACACAATCGGCTGCGAGTTTGGCGCGGGCAGTGGGGCCTTCGCTTGCGGCACTGTTAATACACAGCGCGATCGCTCATCGAGGCGCTGATGCCGAGTGGCATTACATGAGCGACCATTCCCTGTTTGTAACGTTCTGGACCGCGGCAGCGATTATGTTCGTAACCTTCCTGCTCGCAGTTTACTTCGCGCGGGCGCATCGGGCTGACTACTTAAACGCTGGAACAGCGGAGGCATGAGCGAGGTGCGGTGCTGTCGCTTAGAAGAATCTTCGCAGTAAGTAAAAGATCAAGCTGAGGGCCAGCGATACAAGCAGCATCGAAACGATCGGCGCATAAAAGTGAACACGATCACTTTCATAACGAATATCTCCCGGCAACTTCCCAAACCAGTTGAGTCCGCCTGAATAGATCAATAGTCCAACTACGATCAGGCAGATTCCCCCGACAATCACAAACAATCCTGCTACTCGATTCATACAGTTAGTGGCATAGGCTTCAGCCTGTGTCCTTCAGCCTGAAAAGCACAGACTGGAGGAACTTCTGATCAAGTGAAAGCATCAACTCCTTGGAGTGCGCTGGCCTGGCAGCGCTTTGGTCCGACTGACCTATCTGGATCGTCATGGTTGAATGCTTCTCGATAAAGCCACGCCAGTGCGGCTCAGGCTAAAGCGGCGCCGGGCCGCCGCACTCCAAGGAGTTGACGCTTCCACTACTTTGCAAACTGCGCCACTGGCCCATCCGGCTTGATGATTTCCTGCAACGCCGTGTAAGGCACCCGCACGTACTGCGGGCCTGCGGCGTATGGACCCACCTGGTAAGAATCGAAATTGATCCCGAGGCCGTTTTTCGTGATCGTCCAACTGCGAAAGTTGTTTGCATCGGAACCTGCACCGCGCTGAATCCAGTCATCATCGAGCATTCCGTCTGCGCCTTTCTTCTTCGACTGCTTTTTCAGATCCTGCACGCAGTAGCTGGATAGTGCCGGCAGGTACTTCGCACCGGGCTTGAAAAGATCTGAAAGCTTTAGTTGCTTGCCGTTGCGCAAATCGAAATTGATGACGTCGGTGTAGGAGTTTGGATGTGCTGCGCCCGCGGAATAACCGCCAATATCAAACTGCACGCTGATCAGATCGTCCTGTGCCAGCGCGATGGTGAAACCGGCGCCGAGGTCGCTGCCGGTTTCGCTGTCCACCGGGTTTTCGGCGCCGGCGTTTTCAGTCATTTGCTTACGAAACCCGCTAACCTGTTTTGTAACCAACCCGCGCGCTGCCTGGTTAAACTTTTCAAAGTTAGGATCGGTTGAACCGGTTAACTGCGGATACTCGGCATCAATTTCATATTTGAGCTTCTTATTGTTTTCCTTAATCTGGCGCGCGATGATCTCAACGCCATTGGTAAATTCAATTGGTTCCTGCTGTAACGAAAATACCGTGGCTTTGTTGCTATTTGGTTTAGTCCAATTGCCGGCAATCTCAATCAGTCCATCGTCTCCGGTTTTCCAAACGCCTTTGAAGACACCTGTCTGTTTACTATTCGCGTCAAACTCTTCCAACACGACATTGTTTCCACTGTCTACGGTGCCACGAACGTCAATTTTCTTTCCGACCTTCTGGTAAAAATATGTGCCGGTGAGTTTGTCCGACTCGCGCACCAGCTTCATCTGCAAACCCAGGGCGCTGCCAATCGACCCTTTGAAATATCTGGTTTCACCGGCCGGCGTCGTCCCACCCTGCGGATGTTGATACTGTTCGCTAATTACTGGCGGGCTTCCTTGCGGTTGTTCTGCTGGTGTAGAGGCCTTCCGGCAAGCGGTAAAGCTATACACTGAAACCGACGCCAGGAAAATCAGAAGTTGTTTACATGGAAACATTTGCTTCATGAAGCCGTGCTACTTCATAGCCCAGGCGGCGGTTTCTTTGTAGGACAGGCATGCTTCCCTGTCCCCTCGTTCTCAAACCTGGACAGACTGTAGGACAGGCATGCTTGCCTGTCCCCTCGTTCTCAAAACTGGACAGACAGGAATGTCTGTCCTACCCTGCGGTTTCAATCCACGGCCGAACTTGAACGCGCCATTCCGCTTTTCAAGATCTCCTCGCGAATGTCGGCAAAGGTCAACTCGCAAAGTTTGCCGCCGGTGAAAAGTTCATTATTGGTCACCTCGGCGACAGCAAAAGCCGGTTTCGCAAAACTGTCAAGCTCTTCATCAGTTTCAAAAGTTGTTTCAGCCAACACCAGCCCAAACAAATCGCCGAGAAACATGTCAGCCGAAAACTTGCGTCCGTCGAATTCGAAAGAGTAGCGGTTCTTGCGAATCTCATTGGCGTCAAATACTGCCAGCGTTTCCGCTTCCAATGCGTTCAGATAGATGTTCGTGATTATCGTGCGCGAGAAATCGCCGGCGTTTGGTGCAAACTTCTGGGTAAACTTCACCGTCCACTTATTGCTGCGCGGATCGCGTACTTTGCGTATCCGCAAACGAGTTCCCGTGATGTAGTTGTCGGTGATTTGCAGATGCTTGTCAGCGCGCGTCAATCCTTCTGGCAAGTCTTGCAGCAAATAACGCCGCTCGCGCTCGACGCGCGCATACTTGCTTTCGCTAGGAACGATTGTGTTCTGGTCTGTTAGCTTTGCGACGCCCACCGTGGATTTACCTGTTCGCGTCAGACCGGGCGCCCATCGGCTTCATCGGCATTGGCAGACGTCCATCGGCATTGCGTGTTAGAGCGATGAAACCGGGATCGGCACGCAGCGAATCAAACACGGCATCGACGCGCGCTTCCATCATTTCCTTGGCGCGGACCGATTGATAGCGCTCGTATTGATAGAAGTGGCGTTTGAGAAATGCCAAGGCTTTCTCGCGTTGACCGTTTTGCGCGTAGATGGCTGCGAGGTTGTAGGATGCGGGCAGCAGCTTGACGTTAGCGCGCGCAATCTTCAGCGCTTCATCGCGCTTACCGGCAGCAGCCATAAAGACTGCAGCGAAAACGAGGTTGTAAGGGTCTTTCGGATCGAGTGCCAATGCTTTCTGCGTATACTCGTTGCCCTTCGCAAAATCGCCTTCTGAATTCCAATAAACTGCCAGGTTGCGAAAGGCGAGCGCCAGCGGAAACTCGGCGATTGATTGTTCCATCAGGCTCAGTCCTTTTTTGAACTCGCCTTCGTGAATCGTCATCTTGCCGAGGCCGTGCAGCGCTACCGCGCGGGATAGTGGATCGGCAGGCATGTTGAGAATCGCTTCAAAAGTCGTGCGCGCTTTTGCCCAGTCGCCGATGTGATGACGATAGAGTTCGCCCAGATAACGCAGCGGCGCAGGGTCTGCCTCGTCCATCGCCTTGGCTTTCAGATAAGACTTTTCTGCCAGCATGTATTGCGCGTTCATTTCCGCAACCAGCCCGCGCTGCATGGTCCGTTCGATCAGCGCACTGAGATGGTGGTCGAAAACAGGCGTGGAGGGGAAGTCAGCGATGTCATTCATTCCCAGCTTCTTCAGTTCCTTAGCGGCGTCTTTAGCCTTCTTAGGAAACATGCACTTCTGCTCGGCTACCAATCGATAAAGTTTGACCGCAGCATCTTTATCTCCGGCCGTGGCCTTGGCCTTGGCGTCTTGCAGTTCGTCATCGAGCACGGATTCACGCTGCTTCATCTCCGTCTCTACAAGTTTTTCAACTTGCTCGACCTTCAATTTGCCGGCGGTGTTCTCGAGTTTAGTAACGGGCGTGCCATCAGGATTTGCCAGCACAGCAACCGGTAGTTTCGAACTGCCAATTAGTTTCTCAGCATTTGGAACTTGGGTGTCCGCGACCTCCATCGAGATGCATTGCGTCGCGTAGAGAGAAAGCGAACGCGATGCGCGCAAACTCGATTTTTGCAGCTCGTCCATTGACGCGGGAAACCAGTAAAGCACCAATCCCATTGGCGCCGGATCCTTCGCTTGTCGGACTTTCCACGGCACGTAATAAACCGTAGGCGCCGAACCCCCGCCGCCCGATCCGCCGGACATGCCGCCAACGCCGCCTCCACCACCGCCGCCGCAGGTGGCCCAGACAGGAGAAGCAGCAAAAATAATAATGAGTAAGAGGGTTAAGGCGCGAGTCAGCATTAAGGGGTTTGAATTTTTCATGATGGTAATTTTAGCCTAAAAATCTTGTCATTGCCGAACGCTTTTGGATGAACGAATCCGAGCGGAATAGCCATCCGGTTGTTAGCCTAAAAAAATAGGGCAGAAACAAGCCCTGCCCTACCCAAATAAAAATAGTTAAAGACGAACGATGCTGCTTCACATCTTGGCCGCTTTCCAATTGGCAACGCGTTTCTCGAAATTAGCCGTGTCAACTTTGTCTGCTTTACCCTTGGCGATCGCCTGATCTGCTAATGCGAACGCTTCGTCCTTGCGACCCGCGAGATAGAGAATCTGTGCCTTGGCCGACATGTTCCGGAATGTTTGTTTAACCTTAATTGATTGGTCAATCCACTTTAACGCTTCGTCCCACTTGTCGTCGCCGACATAAGCATTCGCAACCTGGAGCGGGATTACTTCATTATTGGGATCCGCCGCAATTGCTGCATCAACCTTTCCACGCCAGACGGCTTCTACGTTTGGCACCTCGACGGTGAACGGCACCGCAACTTTTTCCCAGCGAATCAGAACCTGAGCTGAGTTCGGTGTGACTACCGGAAATGAATACTCCAGCCACTCCTGACTGTCATTGGTCCATTGCGGCTTCACTTTGACGCGTAAAGTGTCTTTGGCCGGATCATAGTTGAAGCTGCCCCACTGATTGGCAGTGCCATTGAAGACGATGGTCCATTCTTCTTTGGTAGGAATCGTGTGCAGACTATAACTGCCCGCCGGAAGTTTCTGTCCATTAATCAAGACATCATCCGTGATTACAAACTGAGTTGCTTCGTTGGCGCCGGTGCGCCAAACATGACCCCACGGCACAATCGGCGCATCTTTTGGACGTATATTTTGGTCGTCGAGTGTGGCCTCGCCTTTTGTGCCGGCTTGAGACGCAACCGGATCGCCCCAGATTCTGCGGCCTTTCACGCCGGGACGGCTGTAGGTGATGGTCACGTCCGTGACGCCAATTGTTTGCGTCACGGTCGCCTTCTGACTAGGCCGCGGCAAACGCACGGTTGTTTGCGCCAACGCATACTGCGCTGCGATCAGGGCTAGAGTTACTGCGAAGGAAGAACTATATAGACGTTTACGGAAAGTCATGGTGGATCTCCTGTTAGAAATGATTGCGCATTATCCATGCGTTTGTTGGCGAACTACAAGGGCGTAGAGGATCGGTGTCTTGCGGTCTTTCTCCGTGTGACCTCTGCGGCCTCTGAACACTGAGTACGCACAGAGACTGTTACCAAATTTGGCAGCGATCCTTTTCAGCGCGCACCATTACGTCGCCGGTCTTGCACTGGAACGCCGCCGCAAACTCCGGCATGTTCGACAGTGGTCCATTCACGCGGAATTTCGGCAACGGATGCGGATCGACGTTAACCAGCAACCGCGCAAACTCTGGCCGCGTGCTGGTCGCCCACCCACGCGCGTAGCCAAGGAAAAATCGCTGCTCTGGCGTGAAGCCGTCGATCGTGACGCGCGGCTTGCCTTCCATTGCTTTCTGGAATGCGGCATAAGCAACTACCAGTCCGCCAAGATCGGCAATCGATTCACCAACCACCAGCTTGCCGTTTTCGTTAAGTCCCTTTTCCACTTCGAAACTGCTGAACTGATCGATGACACACTGCGCGCGTTGTTGAAACGCCTTCATATCGGCATCGGTCCACCAATTTGCCAGATTACCTGTCGAATCAAACTGCCGGCCTTGATCGTCAAAACCGTGCGTCATCTCGTGACCGATGACTGAACCCATGCCGCCATAGTTGAGCGCGTCGTCTGCTTCGGCGTCGAAGTAAGGCGGTTGCAGAATGCCAGCCGGGAAAACGATCTCGTTGATTTGCGGATTGTAATAGGCATTCACTGTCGGCGGCGACATGCCCCACTCCGCCCTGTCTACTGGCTTACCGATCTTGTTAAAGTCGCGCCGCACAGCAAATGAATTCGCATGGAAACGATTATTAACGTAAGAACCGCGATCAACCTGCATCGACGAGTAGTCGCGCCATTTGTCCGGGTAACCAATCTTATTGAGAAACGCTTCTAGCTTGACGATGGCTTGCTTGCGCGTGGCGTCGCCCATCCAGCTCAATGTGCCGATGTCACTCTTCAGCGCTGCTTCAAGATTGCGGACCATTTCCAGGGCGCGCGCTTTGGCCGCCGGCGGGAACGCTTTCTTCACGTAAACTTCGCCGAGCGCTTCGCCCAACACGCGATCGGTGCCACCAACGCAACGCTTCCAGCGCGGCAGATTCTCTTTGGAGCCTTGCAGGGTTTTTCCTTTGAAGTTGAAGTCTTCGTCAACAAACTTCGACGACAAAGCCGCCGCGGTGTTATTTATCAAATGCCAACGCAGGTAGGTCTGCCAGTCGGCGAAAGACACTGACGCCAATTGCTGATTCATCGCCTTAAAGAAATCAGGCGTTGCGACATTGACGTCGGCTTTTGCCGGCACACCCATCCTTTGTAGATAGACGGGCCAGTCAAAGCCGGGCGCAAGTGTGCTGACCTGGGCCACCGTCATGCGGTGATAAATGTGTTCCGGGTCGCGCAATTCGACGCGCGTCATCGACGCCTGTGCCAATGACGTCTCTAACGCCATAACCGTCTGGGCTTCAGCCGCAGCCTTAGCAGCGTCGTCGCCCATCAACTCAAACATCTTTGCCACATGCTTGAGATACGCATCGCGGGTCGCCTTGGATTTGTCGTCAGTCTTCGTGTAGTAATCGCGATCGGGAAGACCCAGTCCACCCTGAAAAACTTCAGCCGTAACTTCAGCGCTGTTTTTGAAGTCCTGAGTGGAGTCTGATGCGAACAGTGCATTGATGCCGAGCGAGTGCAGATGCACAATCTCCTCCTGCAACGCTTTTTGATCCTTGACTTTCTCGATGCGCGCAAATTCCGGGTTGAGCGGCGTTAGTCCCTCCGCTTCGATCTTCGCTTCATCCATACAGGTCGCGTAGTAGTCGCCTACCTTCTGTTCGCTGCTGCCTTTCGGCGCTTTAGCATTCTTCGCGGCGGCCTCGAGAATTTCGTGAAGCGCGTCGCGATTTTTCTCGTTCAAAACATTCGCTACTCCCCAACTTGGGAAAGCGCCCGGGATGGGATTTTTCGCGAGCCAGCTACCGTTAGCGTATTGATAAAAATCTGTGCAGGCCGAGGCGTTTGTGTCGATGCCTGACGCGTCAAAGTTGTGTCCGTTTTGTCCGAACACGGACATTACGCCCAGCGCAATCAACAAGGCGAAGGCGGTGAAAGATTTCTGCGAGTTAGTCATGCTGTGCTCCATTAATTCGTACGAAAGTACGTTTGAGTGTAAAGCAAAATCGTTGATGTTCTTGAGCCAAAGGGAGACTAGCCAAAAACGTTGCGCAACCTGCGTCAATTCGAGTTTTCAACAGTATACGATCAAGAACTGACTGTGCGCTATTCGCATACTACGCGGCACGCGAAAAATTAGTTTCGTTGCCGGGCGCCGATTTCGAACTGCGGCAAACCGAAGCAGGGCCTTTAGCAGCCACCTGCGAAATCCTTGACTAATCACGCGGTTTGGAATAGAAACCACGGCGCTCGATTAAAACATGCGAGGAGTTGACTCATGAAGAAGTTGTTCGTATTGATTGCGGCATTGATCGCCGTGGCCGCGTGCACCGCGCCACCGGCGAACCGAGAAACTGTAAACAGCAGTACGGTTGCTGAAAAACCTTCCGTGCCGCCAATTACTGAAGCGGATGCGATTGCCAAGGAGAAAGCGGTTTGGGACACCGTTACGAAAAAAGATTACGACGCATTTGCCGGCATGCTGGACAGCGGTCAATTGGAAGTTACCGCCGACGGCGTTCTGGAAAAGTCAGGATCAGTCTTAATGGTAAAAGACTTCGAACCCCGCGAACTTACTTTCAGCGACTGGAAGTTTTTATCGATCGATAAAGACGCCTACATGGTGGTCTATACAGTGGCAATAAAAGGAAAGAACAAAGGGAAAGAATTTCCGCCCGCTACTGTCCATGCCAGCTCAGCATGGGCCAATCGCAATGGCAAGTGGCTGGCTGTCTATCACCAGGAATGCGACGTGATGAACATGCCACCGCCTCCAGCTTCCGCGACGAAACGTGCGGCGCCTGCTACCACGCCGGCACAAGCTGCCGCGACCTCTGATCCCATCGCCAACGAAAAGATGATTTGGGGTTTTCTTAAGGCGGGACAATACGATGCTTTCGGCGCCATGCTGGCGACCGATGCTATCGAAGTTGAGCCCAACGGAGTTTTTGACAAAGCGGGGATTGTCAAAAGCGTTAATGGTTTCGATTTCTCCAAGAGCACAGTCAGCGAGTTCAAGTCGTTGAGCATTGATAGCGACGCCGCGCTGGTCACTTACTTGCTCACAACCCCAGGAGCCAAGCCCGAGCAGGAGCGCCATACAACCATCTGGGCCATGCGTGCTGGAAAATGGTTGGCCGTCTTTCATCACGGCACGCCAGCCAGCCACACGATGAGTTCATCCTCGTCGGGCATGCCGATGAACTCGTCTTCGCCAATGAAGCACGCGATGACTTCACCTTCGCCAAAGTAGAAATTAGGCGAGAACGATAACGGGGAATCTGTAGAATTAGGCGACGCTCCGCGCGTTCCCTAATTTGCAGATTCCTCGATTTTTGTAGAGCAAACTGTTAGTTTGCGTCGCTTGCCGAGACTTCAAGTTGAGCGGCAATGAGCCGGCCCAAACTAACAGTTTGCTTTACCCAGGAGCATCGCGGCCCGCCAATAGTAGGTAAGAGTAAAGCGCGATGCCGGTGACGGCGGCGACAGTGAATTTGATGGCTGCCGGAATTGGCGCGGGCGAGATAAAACCTTCAATAATGCCGGCGACCACCAGCAACGCGGCCACGCCCATCATCAAACGACCGGCCTCTTTGCCGCGACTCTTCAGCGCATCTGCGCGCGACAGGTCGCCGGGAACCACGAGCGCGCTGCCAATCAACAGCCCGGCACCGCCCGCAATGAAGATGCAGGTCAACTCAATCACGCCGTGGCCCACCATAAACGTCAGCAAGTCGTTACCAAAACCGGCGCGATAGGTCAGCGCGAGCACCGCGGCAATCGTCGCGCCGTTATAAGCGAGATAGAACAGCGTGCCGACGCCAAACAGCGCGCCGAATGCGAACGTGTAGATCGTCACCTGGATGTTGTGAGTAAGAATGGCACTCGCGCCTACCTGGTTGGCTTCGTTTAGGTCTTCCCACCAGTGCGTTTTGGTTTCGATGTAGAGTTCGCGAAACGCCGGTGGCACACCCACCAGTTCCGAAAATTCCGGATCGTGTTTCGTGCCTACGAATCCAATGACAGAAAAAATCAAAAAGACGCTGAAGGAAACGACTGTGTAGCGCCAGGTGCGCCGGAACGTTTCGGGAAAGTCACGCGCGAAAAACTTGCCGATGCGCGACGAGGCTTGCGCGTCGGCCTGGTAGATGCGACCGTGAGCGCGGATAACCAGATTGTTTAGATAATTGATAAGACGTGGGTCGCGCGACTCAGCACGCGCGATCGCCAGATCAGAGGCGGTGCGCCGGTAGATGCGGCCCAACTCGCGCACTTCCTCGCGACGGAGGCGACGAAGCGAGCTCGTGTCGAGTAGCTTCAGCAGCTCTTCTAAACGCTGCCAGGCGTTTTTGCGTTGGTCGATGAAACGGTCTGTCATTGCCGATTTCCAATTGCCGATTGCCGATTTGTCGCGCCGCTCATCGGATAGTTGGGCCAAATGTTAAGCTAATGGCCAATGCAAACCAGTCCAATCGAAAATCGGCAATCGGCAATCGGCAATGCCTTGGTTGAGTGTGTACCAAACTTCAGCGAGGGCCGCAACCTTGAAACTGTTGAGGCGTTGTGGCGGACGATTGAAGCGGTGCCAACAGCTTGCGTGCTGGATAAGCATATCGATCCGGACCACAACCGTTCGGTTATTACTTTTGTCGCCGCGCCGGAGAAGATTGTTGACGCGGCAGTCGCTGTGGTTGCCCGCGCTGCGGAGTTGATCGACATGCGCGAGCATAAAGGCGAGCATCCGCGCCTTGGTGCCACTGACGTGCTGCCGTTCGTTCCCATCGGTGGCGTAGCAATGGAAGATTGCGTTCGACTGGCCCACGAAGCGGGCGAACGCATCGCGAGCGAGCTCTCGATTCCAGTCTTTTTCTACGAGCGTGCCGCGCTTAGGCCCGACCGCGTCAATCTGGAAGACGTGCGACGAGGCGCTCTTGAGTTACTGCGCGAACAGATCGCTGTCGAACCGGCGCGCGCTCCCGATGTTGGCCCACTTGTGGTCCATGAAACAGCGGGCGCGATTGCGGTTGGGGCTCGACTTTTTCTGATTGCGTTCAACGTGAACCTCAAAACGCCTGACGTTTCCGTTGCGAAACAGATTGCGCGCACAGTCCGCGCGCGCCATGGCGGCTTGCCGTTTGTTAAAGCGCTTGGCTTCACACTCTCAACTCGCGGAGTGGTCCAGGTTTCGATGAATTTGGTGAACTATGAAACTACGGGAATGACGGCCGCCTACAATGCCGTGCGTGACAAAGCAAAGCGACTGGGTGTCGAAATCGGCAGTACAGAAATTGTTGGGTTGGTTCCGGAAAAGGCGCTCGATCGCGAGGCCGAATATTTCGATAAACTTGAGAACTTTTCCGAAGACAAAATCTTCGAACATCGCTTGCTCGCCTGTAAGAGCGGGGGCAAGCCCACCTTCCTGACCTCGAGCTGAACTATCTGGAGAAGATTTTCACCGGGTTGCGAGCCTCACAAGTGAGCAAGGAGCCAAAAACTTCCCCAACCTCTCAGGTCAGGAAGGTGGGCTTGCCCCCGCTCTTTAAATTCCAACTCCAGATCCCAGCCGGGTGATTTCTTTCCGCAACCGAATATGCTTCTGCATTAGTTTTAGATATCTTGCTTCATCTCTGCCGGCCTTTGCCTGAATGATCTGAACTAGCTGCTGTTTCTCAACAGTGCTCCAGCGGCCAAGATCCGGAACCAGGCTCAGCGTAACCGCGAAATCGCGCAGCGCGGTAAGCTCGTCACCATCCCATCGCGCTGGATCAGTTTTCAAAGTGCGGGCCGCTGTTTTCACCGATTCATTCCTCAATCGCTCGGCCTCTCCGCCAAACTTCGCCGCCATTTGTCGCTGCACAGCCAAACCAATTTTTCGCACATGAAACCGATCCCACTCACCAACGCGAGACTGGTCCATTTCGAAAATCATTGGACCGGCGGCGAGCTTGCGCAGAGTGCGCGCGGACGTTCGGTACGCCGGTCGTTCCGCTAGTTTTTCTTCTTCTCCGGCGACGAGTTTTCGAATATCTGGTTTCGTCGGACGAAAACCGAGTTTGCGATAGAACCAGAAAGCGCCCGATTCGATTCCTTCCTCGTTTTCGTGACCAATCTGATAGGGATCAAGAGAAAACGCGGTCACGCCGAGCAGGTGGCGAAATATGTTGAGCGTGCGCGCGTAAAGCCAGGCCGTCTCCCCATCGCGAAAGGTGTAGTAAAGATTGAAGCCACTTTCCATGCGTTCGAAAAGCGAGAGTCCCTCGAAATAACCGATCGGCACCCCGTTCTTGAAAATCATGGCCGCGTGATAAGCGCGCAAAGGCAGGCGCCACTCTGCCGGCAGGCCCATTACAAAAATATCAACGCCACGCCCGATATTTGTTTTGAAAACTCTCTTCGCGTCGCCGTGCGTAAATCCATACAGCTCGCGATAGCGCACCGTCGAAGCCTCGCGCGCCATGTCAAGAATTGTCTCGCCCTGCTTCTGCGAAAGAAGCTGTAATGGTGGCGACGGTTTTTCCAGCTCCGCTCGTAGCGATACATCTTTGCGACGAATCAGCGGCTCGTGATGATAGAAAATTTTGCGGACAGGCAGGCGCATGCCGGTCCGCGACGCGCTAATCGCCGGCGTCCAACGCACGTAAAGCTGTTGCGAGTCGTAAACTTCCGCTTTCTCTCTTTCAGTTTTCGGAAGCGCTGCAAATTGCTGCAGCAGCCAGCGCAACTCTTTCATTCCGGCAGGACGCGCGGCACGCAGCCAGGCTTGATAGGGAACGTTCGCCTCAACCGCCGCGTCATCTTCAAGCAGTGGCATAAACCTGGGCCAGGTCTGGGCCAGCCGGTTCTCGTCTTCAAACCAATCCCAATCGAAAGCGAGCTGGGTCGGATGAAGGCGCGACAAACATTGCACAATGAAAAAACCGAAGGTGTCGGTTACAGAAGTGCCGGCGATGCCTGATATTTCAGGGTGTTCAAGCGAATCCAGATCCACCTCAGCATCGCGCAAGGACTCCACTCTTTTGTGGAAACTTTTCAGAAGCGACTCTGTGATCTGTCTAACGCGCGCACTTTGTGGGTAGGCGCAGATGAACAGAAGTAATTCATGAAAACGGATTAGACGATCGGCATTATTGAACTTTGCTCGACTAATCCGGGAGAGAATTTGTTCCAGGCTTCGGCTCTCGCGCGGACCGAAGCGACTCTTTAATTCATCGAGTTGATCGAGAAGGTGAGCAGGCGTGTTGGAGGCAGGCTTCATGTTTAAGCTGGGACCGCCGGCGTCTCGCCCACAACGAGCGCGTAAGCGCTAGTGATGCGTTCCCTTAATGGATCCTGTAATGAATCACGGCGGGCGAGACGCCCGCGGTCCCAGTAAAAACGCGCAGCCTCATCGCAAATTCTTCTGCATGAAGGTTGCAATCTTCCAGGCATCGATGGCTTTCCAGGGCATTGACGCCATCGTGTAATGGCCGCATGAAAGCCAAACCACATCGAGCGGCAAATTGTGCTGCCTGGCTTCGGCAATGGTCTGCTTTGTAAGGTCGAGCGGAAACGTCAGATCGTAGCGCGCCGCAATGAAGCGCATTGGGCGCTGGCCCAATTGCGACACGCGAGAAATGAAAGGCACCGGACTAATCGGCGCCCAGTATTCCCGCAGTTCTTCAAGGCTGACATGATCGGCAAAGCCTGCGCGCAGGTGGCGAGTAGACAATCCGCGCCAGGCGACGTCGGCGACATAACCCGAAACGTGATTAAACGTGCCGGCGTTGATGTCTGGCTCGTGCGCGAAGGCGAGAAAGGCGATGCAGGATCCCACACTAGTTCCTAAGATGCCAATGCGTTCATAGCCCTGCTCCTTGAGCCATCTCACCGCGGCCCGCGTATCGAGTACTGCCTGGCGCATCGACTGGATCGTGCGGCCCACATTCGTGCTGACTAAGTGATCGGCGCGTTCGAGATCTGCTGGCCGGCGTTCCTGATGATAAGGCAGCGTCAAACGCAGCGCCGACATGCCGATGAAGTTGAAAATGCGGCAAGCTTCTACATGGCTTTCCGGTTGCGCGTTCCATTGCGGCAAAACTACGACGGCCGCTCGCGGATTACGCGCGCGCCTTTCATTGGCCGGAAAATAGCGCGCGCGCGCCAGATTGTTTTCCGCATCAAGCGTATGAATGGCGCTGGTCCAGGTCAATTGATCGCCGTTAAGTTGAAAGTCAGCAATTTCCGGCAGCGCGTAAAATTCTTCGCTGTGGGCCATTGCCCGCTCGCTGTATTGACGCAGCACTTCGCGCGGGTCGTCGCCATTCACGTGCTCCGTGATGAACTCCAACCCCCAATGAAACGGCCGCACCAGGCGATTGTTATCTCGCTCGTGATGTGCGCGCTCGCGCGCGTGCATGTATTTCTTCCAGAAAACCACTTAACTTCCTTCCGTTGATATCCGCGATACGAGTTGGGAATCGTAAGGTAGATCAGCCGTAAAAGTAAAAGCCTGGCTGGAAATTACTTCTGAAGAACTGACGGGCCCTTAAAAAAGCGCGGCTTAAAAAATGAGGGGTGAGTTTATGGCTCACCCCTCGCATCGCCTCAATGGCCTTTCACGTTTTACTTGGTAACCGTCAACGACACCGAAGCAGTATGACTCAAAGCACCGCTGGTGCCGGTGATGGTTAACGGGAATGTGCCCCGCGGGTGGCCTGTCGTAACGGTCATGGTCGTCGAACCGGAACCAGTGACCGTAGTCGGGTTAAAGCTGGCGGTGGCCCCGTTTGGCAGGCCACTTACCGCAAAGCTGACAGTGCCGTTGAAGCCATTTGAGGGAGTCACCGTCACCGTATAAGTCGTAGTGCCGTTATGTGGCACGCTTTGAGATGCCGGCGTGGCCGAAAGCGCGAAGTCGGCGGTTGGATTCGCGACAACCAGGGTCACCGAAGTCGTGTGACTGAGAGTGCCGCTGGTGCCGGTGATGGTCAGTGGATAGCTTCCCACTGGCGTGCTGGCGCTGGTGGTGACATTCATCGTTGACGACCCGGAGGTGTTCACCGAAGGTGGGTTGAAACTTGCACCGGCCCCTGCCGGCAATCCGCTGACACTGAAGGTCACAGTTCCGCTGAATCCTCCGGATGGCGTCACTGTCACCGTGTAACTGGTGGATGCTCCCGGCGCGACTGTTTGTGAAGCCGGACTCGCCGACAAACTGTAATCGGGAGTCGGCACGCCACCACAGCCCGGGAACTTGAACGAGCCGATGCGAGTGCGCCAGGCGAAACTGGTAGTTGTCGCGTAATACTCCTGCGTGTACCAGAAGGTACAGTCGTCAACCGGATCGATGGTCATGTCGCTGTAGTCACCCCAGCGGCCGTTGGTGCCTGTTTGGCTGCCCGTGCCGTCAAACAAGTGGACCTCCGCCTGCGGCAAAGTGTTTACCGGATCGCCGGCTAATCTACCGGCATATCTAATCTGCGGATTGATGGAACTGCTGGAGGCGCTGTACCCGACAGCGATATTTCCCTGCTGGTCCATTGCCGCACTGCCCATCCAGCGGTGAGTCGTGTCCGGTTGGTAGGTACCCTGTTGGAATACCGTCACCGGTCCCGAAGTTGTGTTACGCAATTCGAACCAACGCGGCGATGCAACTCCGCCGGAGTTAACGGTAAAGTTGCCGACAGCCGATTCGTGACCATCGGCGAAGAAGCGGGTGGCCACGCGGAACATTAGCCGGTCGCCAATTGGATCCAGTCCAGTCGATCCCAGTTGAGGCACGCTCGTACTTCGCACTGTGAAGGCCGCGGATGCAGGACTGGCGAACAGTGTAAACGTCGAGTTAAGCGGATTAACGAAGTCCACATGGAAATGGAAAACTCGGAAGTTGCCGCCACCTGGAAATTCCACAAATGACGCCGGGGCGCCAGCCGGCGGCAGGTTTGAGCCATCGAGATCAGCAGGCAGGTAGACTTCCTCGGTCGCTCCGCCGGTGATTCCGGTTGTGATGAACGTCGCGGGTTGACCGGCAAGCATCTTGGCGCGATCAAAAGCGAATGGTTGTGGGCCCAGGAAAGCTGTTCCGGACGAGTTGAATACGTTCATGCTCATGTAATAGGCATCGGGCCAGACGCCGAGGTGTGGGTAGTCGAAAAAGTTCGAGCCAAGATGAAAGCCGTAGCGGTTGTAACTGCCTGTGGCATCGCTGGTGGTGGACACCGCAACGCACTCGTCAGTGGGAACCCCTGCGCCTGCAAACTGGCTGATGACCCAACGGTTGGCAAGCTGATCATAGAGCACAACCGGGTCGCCATCGCCGGCGGTTTCGCAGGGACCGTTAAAGCCGCTCCAGATTGTAGTAATACCAACCGGGCCTAACACGGAGGCGCCGGTGGTCTTGTTAAAAACCTGGAAGCCTTCGTTAACTATCTGCACGTACTGGGTTGCGCCCGCCTCACCATTTGTATCGGGAGGCGCGCAGTTGCACGCGACGCCTGGGAATCCAATGCCGTTAAAGTTGAGCAGAGGACTGGGCATATTCACAGCCATGAGACTCGTCAAGTCGCTGAATCTGTCCTGAACCACCGGATCCGGAGCGTCTTTATGTTTGTTTGGAATCTTTGGATTCTCGTTCTCGTGTACGGCCTTTGGAACTAGAGGCTGAGGCTTCATATCGCGAAGCGGTTTCGAGGTGTCGTTGTGATATGAGTCAACGACCGTGATGTCGCCCTTTTGATCCTGCTCTTGAGTAACATTCACTAATGGGTTCGCTGCCAGGGCGGTCTCGCCACCAAGCCATTTGAACCGCTCAGCATGACTTATTCGAGGAAGCACCATTAACGCGCTCAGCAACAGGGTTGCTGTAATTACGATGAGCCATCTTGTCCGCATCTTCAATATCCTTTCCTATTCGAAGGGCTAGATTAATATGAACCTCTTGGGAGTGAGGCGGTGATCGGGTAGCAAGAAGGGTAAATGCACACTGCTAACAGTGAAACTGCAAGAGTTTGGGTTACTGAACGAAATGATTGTTAAGAAACTCCACGTACTTTCTTGGGGCGAAGCGCACGCAGTATATTACTTTTCTACGGGACGCGGTAGTGGCTAGTCGCTGCGTGAAATCTTACATTTCTGTTGCACTAATGACGCTCGAACAAGCGGCGGATTATCTGCGGAAGCAGTCGCGACGTCTGCAACAGGCTGCCAGTGGTGAATCGTTGCGCCAAGCCGTTGAAGAGCCGCGTACCTCGCGGGCTATAGCGAAACCACCAGAGATCAGGGAGAAAAGGGACACGATTGACGTGGATGTGGTGCACACTGACTAACTCCAGTAACCCCATGCGCCCATGCGTTCTGCCGTAGCCGCTTTCCTTGATACCGCCCCAGGGAGTCTGTGCAATGCCGTGGGTGTAAACCACTTCGTTTACCATCACAGTGCCGGCGTGAATTAATTCCGCAATTCGCTTTCCCTTCGCGATGTTCCTGGTCCAGACGCTCGCGGTCAGGCCGTAGAGACTGTCGTTCGCCAGTTCAATCGCTTCTGCTTCAGTCTTGAAAGTCATCACCGGCAAAACCGGCCCAAAAGTTTCATCGCGCATAGTCGTCATTCGGTGATCGACGTTCGTCAGCACCGTTGGCTCGTAAAACAATCCGGGAAGATTCGTGGCACGCCGGCCGCCGGTCAGCACTTGAGCGCCGTGCGTTTTTGCATCGTCAACGTGATCAGAAACGATTTGCAACTGGCGCTCGTTGGACATCGAACCAACATCGACGGCGCTGTCAGAACCCAGGCCTTGTTTCAGTGCTTTTGTTTCCGCGACCACGCGCTCAATGAATTCTGGCGCGATCGAATCCTGAACATAGCAACGTTCGACCGAAGCGCAGGCTTGTCCGGAATTAGCAAACGCTCCCCAGACTGCGCCGCGCGCGGCGTTATTTATGTCGGCGTCTTCCAAAACGATCATCGGATCTTTGCCGCCGAGTTCGAGCACCACTGGCGTCAGATATTTCGCCGCCGCTTCTGCCACGCGCTTTCCCGTCGCGACACTGCCAGTGAACATGATCTTGTCGACGCGCGCATCGACGAGCGCCGCGCCGGTTGATCCATCGCCAGTCAGAATTTCTAATAACCCGCCAGCCAGCCCAGCGCGCGCAAAAATCTCGCCAATCTTCAAGGCTATCAGCGGGGTCAGTTCACTCGGTTTCAGCACCACTGCATTTCCGGCCATCAGCGCCATCACTACTTCCTGAGCGGGCGTGGCCAGCGGAAAATTCCACGGAGAAATTATTCCAATCACGCCGAGCGGCTTGAAGACGAGCCGCGATGAACGGCCCATCAGGCCGTATTGTCCAATATCAATTTCTTGTGGGCGTAAGAGGTTTTCCGCGGCGTGCGCAAAGTAGTGCATTGCATCGAGCGTAGGCACAATTTCCATGGAGAGCGCTTCTGCAACCGGCTTGCCCGTTTCACGGGAGATGAGCTGGGCAACTTGATCGCGCTCATCGAGCAGCAGGGTGCGTGCCCGCAAAATGAGGCGACGCCGTTCGCGAAAAGAAAGGCGGGCCCAGGCAGGCTGAGCCGCGCAGGCGCGCTCGACAGCAGCTTTCACTTCGTCAGAAGAACATAACGGTGCGCGGCCAATCTCAGCGCCGGTACCGGGATCGTAAGAAACGATCTCGCGCTGCTTTTCTGCCGGGGCGGATACGGTTTGAACACTCATGGTCTGAACCTGATTATCCAACAAAGCTAGTGTTGCGGCTAGCCCCCGAGAGATCTGCGTCAACTTGGCAGCCTCTCAGGTTGGGAAGGCGGGCTTGCCCCCGCTCTTCCGTTCGAGACAAGGGCCTGCATGGACCTTGAAGACGAGTGCCGGTTCAATAGAGCGGGGGCAAGCCCGCCTTCCCAACCTGAGAGATTTTCATTGTTGAGCAGTTTCCTGTTTGCCTTGCTGGTTTCTGAGTTCTATTCCTCTCAGTTACAATGAGCCCTCCCAATTGTCGATCAACTTTACGAGGAGCAGCCTTCATGATCCGACCGCAACTTGCTGAGTTCATGCGCCGCATGGACCAGAAATCAATAGCCATCATTCCCAGCGCCCGCGAAGCCACGCGTTCCAACGACACGCAATATCGCTTTCGCCAGGATTCCGATTTTTTGTACCTGACCGGCTTTGATGAACCCGACTCCATTGCGGTGATCGCTCCTTCGCGGGAAAACAAATACACCTTGTTCGTGCGGCCGCGCGATCCGGAACAGGAAATCTGGGTCGGACGTCGGGCCGGCGTTGAAGGCGCGAAGAGCGAGTTTGGCGCGGACGAATCGTTTCCAATCGAAGAGTTTGAAGGAAAACTTCAGGACGTCCTCGATGGAGCAGAGAAACTTTATTACCGGCTCGGCGCTTATCCGGACCTGGACCACAAGATTATTCAAAAGATTGCCCAAATGCGCGCGCTCAATCGCAAGCCCATCCATCCGCCGCGCACGATCATCGATCCTGCCACCATTGTGCACGAGATGCGCGTCTTCAAGAGCGATGAAGAAATTGAGCTGATGCAGAAAGCCGCCGACATTGCCGCCGAAGCTCATGTCGAAGCGATGAAAACGGTGCGCCCGGGCATGAAGGAATATGAAGTCGAGGCCCAACTAGAACAGGTGTTTCGTCGTGCAGGAGCTTCTGGTCCATCCTACAATTCGATCGTGGGTGCTGGCGCAAACGCGACTGTGCTTCATTACATAAACAACGATGGTGAGCTAAGAGACGGTGACCTCCTGCTAATAGATGCCGGTGCCGAATACAAAGGCTATGCGTCCGACATCACGCGCACCTTTCCCATTAACGGTCGTTTCAGTCCGGTGCAGCGCGAGATTTATGATCTGGTACTGGAAACGCAGATGGCTTGCGTTGAGATGGTCCGTCCCGGCACCACGCACGATCAGTTGAAACAGCATTCGGTGGAAATGCTTACGGAGGGCATGGTCAAGCTGGGACTTTTGAAGGGAAAGCCCGCTGACCTCATTAAGGAAAAGAAGCACGAACAGTTTTACATGCACGGCCTCGGTCACTTGCTTGGCATCGATGTGCATGACGTGGGCGTTTACTACTACGACAAAGAATCGCGCGCGCTGGAGCCGGGCACGGTGATGACGGTCGAGCCGGGCATTTACATTTCGCCTGACACGAAAGACATTCCGGAAAAATATCTGGGCATCGGCGTGCGCATCGAGGACGATGTGCTCTGTACCAACAATGGACCGCGTGTTTTGACTACGAAAGTCCCGAAAGATCCGGATGAGATCGAAGCGCTAATGGCGAAGTAGGACAGACATTCCTGTTTGTCCTTGCTTTTATTACAAACCAACTAATAGAGGACGAAAAATGGACAGGCAGGAATGCCTGTCCTACTGTGACAACTCTTCAACGATCTCGCGTACGACTTCACGACCGCGTTCAACTTCCTCGGGCTTCAACGAAATTGCGCCGACGACTGCATGCCCACCGCCGCCATAGCGTTCGCAAATTTTCGCGATGTTGTGAGTGCGCGAGCGCGGCGACCAGGGGTTCGAGCCAACTGAGATCTTGGTGCGTTGCGAGCCGCTCGTGAGGGCAACCGAGTAAGTCGTGTCAGGATAAAGATAGTAAGGAATAAATTTGTTGAAGCCCTCATAGCCTTCGTCGATCAGATCAAACTGGACCACGCCATTCGCAAATACAGCTTTGCGGCGAATTGCTTCCAAAGTCTCCAGATGCTCCTTAAGAATCGGTTGGAAACGCCGCTGCACCTCTGCGCTGGTGGCGACTTCGGCAAGCGACTTCACTGTTAATTCGCGTATTACCGTCTCAACAAATTTGTCGTCCGGATCCGCTTCGATCACCTGCATCAGTTGCAACGCCGGCTCTTTCAACTCCACGCATTGCGCCGCCGAGTCATACAAAGCGCCGTCGATAATGTGCGCCCAGTCGACCAGTGATTTGACCGGCCCGTCATCGTAGCCAAATTGCGCATGCGCGATGTCGGCGATGAATTCGGTGCATGACTTGCGCGTGGCATCAAGAAATTTCTTTCCTGAGTGGTCCGCGCGAAAATGCGCTTCGTCTTCAGGCGTGAGAAACGCCGACTGATGATGGTCGAACCACCAGGTCAGCTTCTCTGACGCCGCGTACTTAAAATCGACGATCGCGTTTTCGTCGCCATCGAACAGGTTGAGATCAAACAGGTTTCCCGGGCGATGAAGCAGGCCGCCGTAATTGACTTCCGCTTCAGGATGGATTCGTTCTTTGTAAAAGCGCGTGAAAACGGCAGCCGAAGCGACGCCGTCAAAACAGTGACCGTGATAGAGGAGACGAAGTTTCATAAGTTCATGTTGACGAAACTCAAGTAGTTCAGAGTCCAACCTTTAGGTTGCTTGTTACGGAAGCATCAAGCTAAAGCTTGTACTCTGAACTGCTTGACAGACTTCTCAAAAAGAGGCGGTCATCTTAGCAATCAGCGTCGGAAATCGTAAATCGTGAATCGTAAATAGTAAAAAGGAAGGGCAAAAATATAGGGGCCCGGCATGTCGTGCACCTTCGACTTTTGCGCGAGTACCCCGGGCCGTGCGCAGTGAGGGTTACGCTGAAAGCGTTGGCTAATTTCAGCCCAGGGTTTGCTTTGAAACCCTGGGAAAGCGGACCGCATTCTCGAAGACGTAACTCTGAAGGGGTTGCGTCGCTACCCCTAACCATTCGCAACTCCTTCAGAGTTGCGAAGAAACTCTGGGTCTCTTTTTTGACGCCAGGGTTGCAAAGCAAACCCTGGTCTGGAATTAGCGAACGCTTTCAGCGTCAGGTCCAGTTTGGAGATATAGAAAGAGACAACTCATAACTCCGAAGGTGCCGCGCGCCGAATCAGTTCTTACAAGGCTCGATAGCTGCGGTTTTCGGGTTCAATCGTTCACCGATAAACTTGTCCACGTCAGCCTCGATCAATTCACCATTCACGACCCAGGCTTTTTCAGTCAATACATCACCTGTTTTTGCGAGTGATGAAGGCTCGAGAAAGATGTTCCATGGCGAACCCCACTTGCGCGTGTCGCCAGTCAATTGCCGGTAGCCGAAGTGGGCCGTCTTGTCGCGGTCTTCGCGGGATTCAGATTCACTGACGACTGGATAAGGTGCGCCCTCTGGACCAAAGAAAGTGTTCACCGCGTCGCGCGTGCCGTATTCGCTGACGCCAATCACCTGAAAGCCCTGGTCCTTGTACTTCTCATAAAGCTTCGCGGCCACCGGCGCTTCGTTCCGCCAGTTGGGACACCAGGGCGCGAAGTAAACAATCATCACTAACTTTTTTCCCTGGGCCAATGAGCGCAAATCGACCGGCTTGTTGTCCTTAAGACTATTCAGCGTCCAGTTTTTGTAGTTGACGGTTTTCTCAACGAGCGGCGAATATTCGTGACCGTCCTGCGCGCGCACCGCGCTCGGGATGAACAGCACGGTAAGAATTAAGGCGACGAAAAAAGTTTTCATGGGTCGTACTCCTCAAGCGAATAGCTTAATTTCCATTCTGTGCGGTTGCGGCCGGTTCATCCAGCAAAGGTTTCACCGCCGCTTCCCATCCCTCGCGGTCGCGCGCGCCGATAATCTTCTGGCGAATGCGTCCGTCGCGATCTATCAAGTAAGTTGTCGGCAGCGGCGTGCCGCCAAATTTCGCTTTCGCGTCGTTGCCACCAACAAGCACCTGGTATTCAAACTTGCGAACATCTTTTTGATATTCCTCGACGCCGGCGGCCGTATCTTCCAGCGATGCGCCGATGACCTTCAAACCCTTACCTTCCAACTCGTGTTGCATGGCATTCAGCACCGGAATTTCCTCACGACAGGGAATGCACCAGGTGGCCCAAAAGTTTAGCAGCACAACCTGGCCACGCAGTTGGCCCAGGGTAAATGGCTGGCCAGTCAATGTTTGAAACTGAACTTGCGGCGCCAGCTCGAAATTCGCCGTTGCCGGAGCGGCAGCATTGGGCGCCGGTTTCACTTTTATCCAGCCTTCGGCGTTGGGAAGAAAAGCCGCCAGTTTCGAGCTCGTCAGCAGCGTCGATTGCCCACTCATAACCAGCAGCCCAACAACAATCAGCACTACGCCAGAAACAACTTCCACCTTGTGCAGGTGCTTGCGAAACTTTCCGTAGAAGGCGAGAAACTGATTAATCCCCAGGCCAGTCAAAAGAAAAGGGACTGCCAGACCCGCCGAGTAGAACGCTGAAAGCAGCAGGCCGCTGCGCCAGCCGCCGCTGGTCGCGGCCAAACCGATGATGCCGCCCAGGATTGGGCCAATGCACGGCGTCCAGCCCGCCGCAAAAGCAATCCCCAGCGTAAACGATCCCAACGCCCCACGCGGCTTCTCGTTAGAAAAGAAGCGCGTGTCTTTGTAGAGCGTAGAAATTTTCAACAATCCAATAAGCTGAAGGCCGAAAGCGATAATGATCAGCCCGCCGATCACTCGCACCCAAATGTTGTTAATGATCGCCGCGCCTATCAGTCCGGCTGTAGTTCCCAATGCCAGAAAAATTACGGAGAGCCCGGCGTTGAAAGCGAGCGAATTAAGGATGACGGCGCGACGGGCATTGGTGCTCGAGCCGCCTTCCTTCAGCCGATCTATGCTGACTCCCGACATTAGCGAGATGTAGCCCGGCACCAACGGCAAGACGCATGGTGAAAGAAACGACAGCACGCCGGCCAGAAATGCAATTCCGATTGTGATATTTTGATCCGGCATTTTACTTCGCGCTCACTGCCTCGTTGCTCTTTGCAGTTTCCTCGCCCATTACCTTCTCCAGCATCTTACCCAGCGCCGCAATTTCAGCTTCGCTCGCGCCCATCGATATGTATCTTATTCTTCCCTGTCGATCGATTAGAAATGACATGGGAATGGTAAACACGCCGTAATTCAAATCGTTAACAGACGAATCCGCAATCGCAAATCCATAGGGCAAACGATTTTTCTTCTTAAAACTGCGCAGATAGACGAGCTCTTCACCGTGCGTAGCCGTATGGCCATCCGCTTCGCCCGAATAGGTTGTCATCCCGAGAATGACCAGCCCCTTGTCCTTATAAGCTTCATGCCAGTGCTGTAGTCTCGGAAACGTGTAGCGGCATGGACCACACCACGGCGCCCAGAAATCCAGCAACACAACCTGACCGCGCAGCTCGGAAAGCTTCACCGGCGCTTGATCGATCCACTGCGTGGCCACGATTTCCGGAAGCTTGCTCGTCTGATCTTTCGGTAACTCACTAAAAACACTGCGCGGGTCAATTGAACGATCCAATCCGGCGAGCCGAATGTTGGCTAGTCTTAAAAGGTTACCCGACGGCAGCGTCAACGCCAGCTTGCGCAAATCCTGCACAGTGGTAATCGCCTCGTCTTTCTTATTCAAATTGATGTAGGCGTTGCATAAATATGAGGCGGCCTTGAAAAGCATATCGTCGCGCCGGAATGTGTTTATGCCTTTGTCGGGAACAACCAATCGCGCGATCTTTGTCATCTGCTGTGCGTGCGCGATCATGCGCTGATAATCTTTCGTTTTCTGCAGCAGCTCTGTAACCAGCGACTCCATTCCAAACCATTCCGCCAAACTTTGCGGTTGTTTGTTTGCATAATCGGCCACCGCGCGTTCCGCTTCCGGAAGCAAACTTTTGCGCGTTGAGTAAAGCACAACAACCGCGCGCGCGAGTTGCGCGTTCTGCCCGCTCGCTTCGCCGCCGAGATAATGATGCATCGCTTCAAGAGCACTGTCCGCATTGCCTGCCAGGTGATAGAGCATGCCCAGATAGAATTGATCTGTTTCTGATAACGAACTGCGCGCGTGCAAAACCGCCGCATACTTCTCCGCCAGATCTTTTTGTTCCTGCTTTATTTTTGTATCCAGCTTTGAATCATAGGGAATTTTTTGTTTATTGAACTCGGTAAACTTCTTGTCGACGTAGGTGTCAACTTCGGCAAACAAAACATTCGCAGGCCGCGTGTCAGGCGCGGTAGTCGTTTCGTTAGTCGTGCTTGACGATTGGCCTCTCGCGATTGCGGTCGCCAGCAACACGATCACGACGAGGGTTGGAAAAGTTTTTTGCAGGAACTTCATTTGCAGCAGTTGTATGTCAAGCGACCGTTACGAGTTGAAAACGATCAGGCGAAAAAATCTGCAATGGCGGGGAGATCTCTTCGTCAACTATTGCGCCGGCCAGCAATTCCGCGGTAATGGGCGTCAACAAAATGCCGTTGCGATAATGGCCGGTCGCATAAAAGACGCCTGCAATTTCAGCACAAGGACCGACTACTGGCAAACCGTCAGCCGCGCGCGGGCGCAATCCTGCCCAGGAAGACGTGAGCGGCAAGGCCGCGATGCGCGGACTGATCTCCAGCGCCGATGTGACAATGGATTGAACTCCGGCTGCTGTGACGCGCTTGTCAAAGCCCGCATATTCGGTAGTTGACCCGGCCAGCAAACGTCCATCGCGACGCGGCACAATATAACCACGCGCGCTGTAAATCACGTGTCGCGCAATCTGCGGCGTGGCCTCGAAAGAAACCATCTGGCCGCGGATTGGTTCGATGTGCGGATTAGGCAACGCCTCTTTCAGAATACGACTGGTCCATGCGCCGCTGGCAATCACGACTCTTTCGCAGACGATAAATCCTCGCGAGGTTTCAATGCCGGCAACGCGATTTCGTTTGAAGTTCAGCGACTCAACCGATACTCCGGTAAGCACGCGCACGCCGAGCGCTTCATTCGCTGCTGCCAGCGCGCTTATCAGTCTGCGATTTTCAACCTGTGTGTCGAGCGGAAATCTCAAAGCCCCATGCACGTCGTCGGAGATGCAGGGCTCAAGCAGCCTGGCTGTGCCGGCAGACAATTTCTCAACATTCAAACCCGCGCGCGCTTGCCACTCGTAACGCTTCTCAAGTTCGCTTTCGTCATCTTCAGTAAATGCCAAATACAACGTGCCCGAAGTTTCCAGTTCGATGTCGATGCCCGTTTCTTCGTTGAGAGATTGGGCAAACGCCGGATACATATCGCGGCTTTGGCAGCAGAGTTGAAAGAAATCGTCGGCGCAATCGGCCTCCGCCTGGGGCGCCAGCATTCCCGCTGCGGCGGAGGAGGCTTCTGCTCCTAAACTCGAGCGCTCGATAACCAATACCTCGCGCATGCCACGCTGCGCGAGCGCGCGCGCGATAGCGAGGCCGATGACGCCACCGCCAATAATCGCAACGTCAGCAGGGTTTTTGATTTCACTCATTTGAGGAGCTAGTCCGTAGTCAGTTGTCAGTGGTCAGTTGTAGACTTATGCTGTTGCATCCACGAAGCTAATGGGCGGGAGACCACGCAGTTATATTTTTGACTTCTGATTTCTGACTTCTGACTACTGATTATGAAACATCGTATCACACTGATTCCAGGCGACGGCATCGGGCCGGAAGTCGCAGCAAGCGTGGTGCACATCATTGAAGCGGCGGGTGCAGAGATTGAATGGGAAACGCATTACGCAGGCGCGCAGGCCGTGGAAAAGTTTGGCGAGACGTTGCCGAAAGAGCTGCTCGACTCGATCAGGCGTAACAAGGTTGCGCTCAAAGGTCCGGTCACCACGCCAATCGGAAAAGGCTTTACTTCAGTCAACGTTGGCCTGCGCAAAGCGCTTGATCTTTATGCGAATGTTCGTCCCATTCGCGCCCTTCCAGGAGTGCCCTGCCGCTTTCCCGAACTCAGCCTGGTCATTGTGCGCGAGAACACGGAAAGCTTATATGCAGGCCTGGAGCACATTGTGGTTCCGGGCGTGGTCGAGAGTTTGAAAATCATTACCGAGAAAGCATCGACCCGGGTTTCGCGGTTTGCGTTTGAGTTTGCGCGGCGCGAAGGACGAAAGAAGATTACCTGCGGCCACAAGGCGAACATCATGAAATTGTCTGACGGACTTTTTCTCGACTGCTTCCGCAAAGTCGCTACGGAATATCCCGAGATCGAAGCCGATGACAAGATCATCGACAACGCCTGCATGCAGCTCGTGATGCGGCCTGAACAGTTTGACGTGATGTTGCTCGAGAATCTCTACGGCGATATTGTTTCGGATCTCTGTGCGGGATTGATGGGGGGCTTAGGTTTAGTTCCCGGCGCAAACATCGGCGAGCTGGGGGCTGTGTTTGAAGCCGTGCACGGTTCGGCACCAGACATTGCCGGTCAGGGAATCGCGAATCCGACCGCGTTGCTGCAATCCGGAATTCTCATGTTGCGCCACCTCGGCGAACGGGAAGCCGCCGACAGAACCGAGAACGCGATGTTCGAAGTTTTTGCAGAAGGCAAAGTACGCACCCGCGACATCGGCGGCACGGCCAAGACCGTCGAGTTTGCCGAAGCGATCATTTCGAAAATGAAATAGTTCCGTCCAACCGGGAACCCAAGGTATGAGGTTTCGCCTAAGCTTCGCCTGCTGCTGCCTGCTGTTTTTTGCGGGCAATACTTTCGCAAAAACACCTTCGCCATGCACAGTCCTGAAGTCTCGATCAGATAACTGGGTCGCCGGCAGGGTCAATTCGCTTGTCACCACGGCGCGCGCTGCTTATGAATCCGATGACGCGCTGCCCGCCTATCACCGCGTGCTGGACGGAATCAACCGCACCTTGCAGCGTTGCAAACTTTCCGTAGACGCCGGCTTTATCGATAGACATCGCGAGTTTGTTGAATATGTGACTACGATCTCTCTTGATCGAAAGCCGGATCACGAGTTGGGTTTCAATGTGCCTGACAAGCAATATTTCGAAGAGACGCGTTCGTTTGTCGAAATTCCTGACTACTTGTTGCAGCCCGCCTTTCTAAAGTTAGTCAGCCGCTGGGAAACGTTGGACAAAGCGAAAGCGTTTCTGCGCCAGCTCAACTCCACGCGCTCCGCTTCCGACCAGTTGGTTTTCTTTAGTTACATCTCGCGCCATCTGGGTACGCCCGACAACGATGACAGTTATCGCCGGCTGTTGATTGTTGTGCCGGGAAACGCCGCGCTTAGCATTCCCGACAAGTGGGTGCAGTTTGGCATCAGCGATCCGGGCCAGAGGGTGCTCACTCGCAATCTGTCCGTCGTGTCCGCGATGACAAATGCGAATGGGACATTCGACGCTTATTTCAAAGACTATTTCCGCACCTACGCTCGCAACGGGTCGATCAGTATCAAGGGACGCTGGGAACTGGGCGAAGGCGATGACAACTGTGCGCAGTGTCACAAGAGCGGCATTCTTCCGATCTTTCCCGCAGCCGGCAGCGTAAGTGCCGCCGAACGCGAGGCAGTCGAGATTGTCAATGGGCGCTTCCGCAGCTATGGCTCGCCGCGCTTTGGAAACTATTTGGACCAGACGAAACTAGGCCCGGGGTTAAGCACGACTGCTGGGGAGGAACGCAATCACCGGTTCGGAAAAGATTTTGCAGGGACGAATGTTTCGCGCGCGATGACTTGCCAGTCATGTCATAACCCGCAGAGGCTTGGCTCGCTCAACTGGCCCATGGACCCGCTGATCCTGAACTCTTTCGTTGAGGGTGGACAGATGCCGTTTGGCTTCACGTTGAAAGATGTCGAACGCCGCCGGCTTTATACAAATTTGATTGAGGAGTATTTTGCGACTGACAACGCGAACCCGGGCATTCTCAAATCCTGGTTGCTGGGCCAGCGTCGTTAGATTTGCTGACTAATGGTTATCAGGTCGTCCCCGCCGTTCACGACTGCGCATTTCATCCCGCTCCTGCTGAAACTGCTTCCACTGTTCAGGCGTGAGGACCTTTTGTAAACGCTCATCTGCTTGTTGGCGGATTGTGTCGAAGCGCGGCTCGGATTCTTTACGTAGGTTTTTTAACTGCTCGCGTGTCTCGGCGAGTATTTGATGGACCTGAGTTTTCTGGTCCGCATTTAGCTGTAAGCGATCAAGCATCTGCTCGAACCGTTGCTGCCGCGTCGCCTCAGCGCGGGACCTGGACCAACGTTGATAGCCGTTAAGAGCAAGCGCGCCGGCCGCAACCCCCAGCACAAAAATCAACAGCGCCGCCAATCTGACCTGCCATTTGCTTTTGTTACTGATGTCCATCATTACCCTCGCTTACCTCGTTCCGGAGTCGTCCGCTGAATACAACGTTGTCAACACCTGGGCATCGGACGCCTGCTCATCCTGCAAATCATTCTGATTGAGAATTACTTCTTCAGCAGAATAACCGTTGGACGCAGAAGCCTGCGCGGTTCCGGCCGTTTGCGTTCCCGGAATAATGAAACTAAAAACTGCCAGCAGCGCGACGGTTGCGGTCATTGAAGAAACGAGCGCGCCTGCGGATTGCCACAAACGCTTAAAGGCTGGCACTTCGTTTTGCCGTTCGCGTAACGCCGCCATCACCCTGGTATGAAAAAAAGGCGAGGGCTCAACAGTCTCACTCGCGCGTGCTCGCAATAGCGATGACGCAACCCGGGTGGCTTCGTAAGCTCGCGCACAGGACAAACAGTTCGCAGCGTGGGCCTGAATGGCAGCGCGTTCACCTTCATTCAAACTCGCAAACGAACGATTCTCGAGAAGGTCGATAATGTGATTTTCTTTCATTGCTGCTTTGCCTCTCCGCATTTACCTGCCAGCTACTGCAGGGGGTAACTGTTTCCCCAATAATTTCTCTACCGCTGCCCGCATGCGCCGCCGCGCGCGAAACGCTTGCACTTTCACTTTCGACTCTGACCAGCCAGTCAATTCAGCTACTTCTTTAACAGAAGCGTCTTCGCCGTCAATTAGAGTCAAGACCACGCGATCGTCAGACGACAAATTTTCCAGCACTCGATCGGCAAGATCCGCCGCGACAAAACTGCGCTCGCTTGATCGATGTCGTTCAGCCGCCACCTCACTGAGCTGATTCTCCAACCAGGTGCTTTCGTCATCACTCAAATCGGCAGAGGCCAACTCGGGACGTCGCTTGGCGCTTCGCAACATGTTCAGACAGGTATTGGTCGTGATGCGTGTCAGCCATCCTTCCATCGAACCGCGTCCTTCAAAACTGCCGAGCTGTGTAAACGCTTTCATAAAAACTTCCTGGGCCGCTTCTTCAACCACACTGCGCTGGCGAAAAAATTTACTGGCGAAGCGAAAAACTCTTGGGCTGTAACGTCGCACTATCTCAGCAAACGCAGACTCGTCGCCGGCGCGAGCAAGCTGCGCCAATTCCAGGTCCGACCCCTGTTCGCTGCCCTGTTCGTTGCTATTGGCCAGAAGCGTTCCTTTGCGAATGTTCGGGCGGCGGACTGAACGCTGCCGGTCCGCCACCCTTTGCGGGAAACACCAGTTTACTGCTTCGGAGCTTCGCGACGCTCGCCGCGACGGCCCTTGAAGTCGCCGTGTTCGCTCTTGAACTGCTGGCGCAACTGGTCAAGCTGCGTCTTTTGTTCAGGAGTCAGGACTGTAAGCATCTCCTGGCGAAGTCTGAATTCCTCGCCCATGAGTTTGGCCTGCAAGCCTGCCGACTCGGTTAGTTTCTGAGTAGCGAGTGCTTCGTTGAACGTATCGCCCTGGTTCGCCTGACGCAACTCCTGCCGCTTGGCCTCGAGTTGATCACGCAGCGACTTGGTACGCTCGCCGAAACTCTCTCTAATTGTTTTCATGCGCGCTTTCTGATCGTCGGTCAGATTAAGTTTTTCGAACATCCCGCCGCCCATAAAGCCGCCGCGATGATCGCCGTCTCTGCCTTCGCCTCTGCCACGCCCGCGCCATTCGCCACGAGCTTTGTTCTGGTCACCCTGAGTCGTCCCCGCAGTTTGCGCGAACGCCACCGAAGCAACCAACACAATGCTTGATAGGGAGACTAATGCAAGCATCTTAAAATTCGCGAATTTCTTCATTCTTCTTTCTCCTACTTGTAATTTTAAAGAAGGCCTTCATTAGCCTCCCGAAGAGCTAGACACCACAATCCAGGAAAGCGTTACAAGATACTTTGGAGTGCGCCGGCCCGGCGGCGCTTTGGCCTTAACACAGGGCGATCTCGATCTTGATTGGTTGTAAGGCTACTCGGGAAACTGCACGCCACCGGCTAACCGGCTAAAGCGGCGCCAGGCCGGCGCACTCCAAAATATTTTGTAACCGTCAGAGGCGCACTCCAAAGCGTTAATCCGCGGCAAATTCACAAGCTTTTTTTGTAACTCAATTCCCGAAAAAGGTGTCTATCAAAGTATGGCTACTGAATTCACTAAAACTTCCCATATTTCCGGCGCCACCGTGTTCGCCCCCGCTAATGCAATTAATTGGCTGAAATCATACGTTACCGGCGGAAAGCGCTACATAATCGCGTTTGCCGGCATGGTGCTGGTTGTCGCGGCGGGCTTCGCGTTTCACAGCCAGCAAACGAGCGCCGCACAATATCTGACCGCGAAAGTTGAGCGCGGAAATCTGCGCAATACGGTCACCGCCACTGGAACGTTGCAAGCGGTAACCACCGTGCAAGTCGGCAGCCAGGCTTCGGGCACGATCTCGGCGCTATTTGCCGACTTCAATTCCAAAGTTAAAAAAGGCCAGGTCATCGCGCAACTCGATCCCTCGACAACCCGAGCTCAGGTGGACCAGGCGAAAGCGAATCTCGCGCAGGCCCAAGCGAGTTTGGTGCAGGCACGAGCTGGAGTTGCGAATTCGCGTGCCGGCGTGAGCGACGCGCAAGCGAAAACGCTCGCCGCCAAATCAACTGTGCAGGGGCAAACGGCTGGTGTGTCCGGCGCCCAGGCGAATCTGGCGGTGCTCAAAGCACAAAGCGATGATGCACTAAGTTTTCTCAAACAACAGGAATACCTACTCAAGAGCGGCGTGATTGCGCAACGTGATTACGACATGGCAAACACCGCCTACAAAGCGGCACTCGCTCGTTACGATCAGGCCGCGGCACAAGTGAATCAGGCAGTAGTCAGTCAACAATCGGCCGCGGGCTCGGGCATGGCCCAATCGCAGGCCCAGCTAGAACAGTCGCAGGCGCAGGTGCAATCGTCGCAGGCGCAGGTGCAACAAGCACAGGCGCAGGTGCAGCAAGCGCAAGCCGCGTTGAGTCTCGCCGAAATAAATCTTACGCATACAACGATCCAGTCACCGATCGACGGCATCGTCGTTTCGCGCGACGTTGATGTGGGCCAAACAGTGGCTGCTAGTCTCTCGGCGCCGACACTGTTCACGATTGCCAACAATCTGACGGAGATGCAGGTCATTGCCAACATCGATCAGGCTGACATCGGCCTGGTGGAAACAGCGAAGGGCGTGCAGTTCACTGTCGATGCGTTTCCGGCAGACAATTTCACGGGGCAGATCCAGCAGATAAGAATCAATCCAGTGAATACTCAAAACGTGGTCACTTACAACGTGGTCATTAATGTCAGCAATCCGGAAGAGAAACTAAAACCGGGCATGACTACGAATCTAACATTCACGATCGACGAGCGAAACAATGTGCTGAAAGTTGCAAACGCGGCACTTCGTTTCAGGCCGCAGGATGCGAACGCAAATTCAACTTCAGGAAACAACGGACAAGCCTCGCGACAGGGGCGGCAGGGGGCTGCGAATGCGGGGGGCAACGCGGCCGCCGGCTCGCCCCAGGGTGCTGGGCCAGTTAGCACACAAGGCGCCGCGCAGAGTAACAATCAGAGCAACTTCGCGCCGCCGACTGCACCGGTGCTGCCCGGACAAACGCGTGTGGTCTGGGTGCTGGGCGCAGATGGCAAGCCGCAAGCGCGTCGTATCAAAGTTGGTTTGACCGACGGCGTCTCGACGGAAGTGACCGAAGGAAATTTGCAGGAAGGCGAATTGGCAATCACCAGTGAAACCCTGTCCGCGTCCAGTAAATCATCGACGACCACGCAAACCGCGCCTGGTTTTGGCGGCACACAGCGTACGCCGGGTGCGGGGGGCAGACGTAATTAACTGGTTTCAAGTTTCAAGTTTCAAATTTCAAGTTTCAAGTTGGAACCGACCGACTTGAACACCAAGAAACTCGAAGCTGAAACTTGAAACTTGAAACCTGAAACTATCATGCAATCAGGCTTGGAAATTCAATCACAGAACGTGGGCGCAGCACCGGCCCTGTTGTCGAACGTGGGTGCGGCGCCGGTGGTTATCTCGTTAGACCACGTTCACAAGACCTACACGATGGGCGATGTAGAGGTGCATGCGCTGCGCGGCATCTCGCTGCAAATTAAACAGGGCGAGTTCGTCGCGATTATGGGTGCATCCGGCTCAGGTAAATCGACAACGATGAACATCATCGGCTGTCTCGACCGCCCGACGAAGGGGACTTATATTCTAGATAGCCAGGACCTGTCCCGGCTCTCGAAAGATCAGCGCGCCGACATTCGCAATCACAAGCTTGGTTTTGTCTTCCAGGGATTCAATCTGCTGTCGCGCACTTCGGCGTTGGAAAATGTTGAGCTGCCGATGCTTTATGCGGGCGTGGAAACTTCAGAACGACATCGCCGGTCGTTGGCCGCGCTTGCTGCCGTTGGCCTGGCAGGACGAGAGCGAAACCATCCGAATCAGTTATCCGGCGGGCAACAACAACGTGTGGCAATAGCTCGCGCTCTAGTGAACGAGCCGGCGCTTATTCTCGCCGACGAGCCGACGGGAAATTTGGATTCGCGCACATCCGTCGAAGTAATGGAGATTTTTCAGCGATTGAATCGCGAACGTCACATGACGCTGATTCTCGTAACACACGAACCTGACATCGCTGACTATGCCGACCGCGTGGTCGTGTTCAAGGACGGCAGAATAAAAAGCGATTATCAGATCGAGTCACCGCGTAATGCCGCGGAAGAATTGAAACTGCTGACTGCTGTGGAATTTGATGAAGACGATGACGACAGCGAGCCGGTAAACGGCCAGGCAGTGGAACAGAAGGAATCATGAACCTGTTAATGATCATTCGAGTGGCGTTTCGTGCGCTGGTGCGAAACAAGATGCGCGCGGCCCTGACGATGCTGGGCATCATTATTGGTGTCTCCGCAGTCATCGCCATGGTCAGTATTGGCCAGGGAGCGCAGCAATCTGTTCAAGATCAGATAGCCAGCATCGGCACCAATTTGCTTTTCGTTAGCGCCGGAGCGCAGAACGTTGGCGGCGTTCGCACCGGTACCGGAGACACAGGTACAAATACGTTGACTGTTGAAGATCTCGACGCCATCAAACGCGAAGTGCCGAGCGTCTCTATGGTTACACCGGGAATCAACACGCGCTCGCAACTAATTTTCGGAAGTCAGAATTGGAACACCCAGATTCAGGGAGTCAGCGAGCAGTATCCGGACATTAGAAAGTGGAACGTGCAGGACGGAAGTTTCTTCACGGATGCGGACGTGCGCACCGCGGCGCGCGTGATCGTCGTCGGGCAAACCATCGCTGACAATTTATTTCCCGGGACAGATGCAGTGGGACAAACCGTGCGCGTTAAGGAGCTTCCTTTCCGCGTTGTCGGCGTAATGGCTAGAAAGGGGCAGGACCAGCAGGGTCGCGATCAGGACGACACTGCGTTTGCTCCGTACAGTACTGTGCAAAAGAAGATTCTCGGCAGCCCGCGGGTGCAGATGGCCTTCGTCTCGGCAATATCTCAGGACGCAACCTACACCGCGCAGATGCAGATCGGCCAATTGCTGCGACAGCGCCACAAGCTGGGCCCGGGAGACGCGGATGACTTTTCCGTGCGCAACATGAGCGACATCGCGGACGCGGCCAATCAAACAAACAGCATCATGACTATTTTGCTCGCCAGCATCGCCAGTGTGTCATTGCTCGTCGGGGGTATTGGCATCATGAACATCATGCTGGTTTCAGTTACTGAGCGGACGCGCGAAATCGGAATTCGCATGGCGATCGGCGCGCGCTCTGCAGCAGTGCGCACGCAATTTCTGATCGAGTCAGTGGTGCTGAGTTTGACGGGAGGCCTGATCGGAATCCTGCTCGGGTTGGGCGTATCATTTCTGATCCCATCGCTGCTTGGCTGGCCCACGTTGGTCTCGACGGCGGCCGTTATCGGTTCGGTAATTTTCTCGGCTGCGGTAGGAATCTTTTTTGGCTACTACCCCGCACGCAAGGCGGCGGCTTTGGATCCAATCGATGCTTTAAGGTACGAGTAAAATATTTGGAGTGCGCCTGCCCGGCGGCGCTTTGGCCTTAACGCAAGGCAATCTCGACTTTAATTGGTTGAAGGCTGTTTGGGAAATTGCGCGGTATTGTGTCACGGGCCAAAGCGGCGCCAGGCCGCCGCACTCCAAATACTTCATTCATAACGCAGCGCTTCAATCGGATTGAGACGCACCGCTTTCCACGCCGGCCATAAGCCAAATGTCAGGCCTAATCCGACGGAAACTATAACCTACAATCGGCGCGCCCACAGCGGAATGTAGGTTGGCATGATCGTCTCGATCAGCAGTGCAATCACGCAGCCGAACAGTATTCCCAATATTCCGCCCAGTCCGGTCAGCGTCGCTACGCGGCAGTTTGGATGGAATTGGCGCTGGTCTAGCGGCGCGGGCGTTTCTTGCTTGCTGCCACAGGTGTCTTCGTCTCAAGTTGCCGTTTGATCTTCGCCGCCAGTTTTTCATGCACCAGCTCGTAAGCAATTCGCAGTAACTGTTTCAACTCGCGCTCAGGCAAAGCATCGAAACGCTCCAATGCGACCCAGTGATAACGGGCGAGATAGGGCGCCGGAAAAATGCCCTCTTGTTCCACCAGCTCCGCAAATTTCTCCGGCGTGCATTTGAAAGACACTATGGCGCCGTGGCTCGGCTCGAGTGCGACTACGGCAAACATCTTTTCGCCGATGCGAAACAACAGATCGCTGCCCCACTGCACTTTTTCATCCGTATGCGGCAATGATAGACAAAAGCTGCGAACAGATTCGATATCCATCTTCGTTAGTAAATCGTGAATCGTAAATCGTAAATAGTTAAAGACAGAAAACAGCTCTTCGGCCTCTTATCGATTTACGATTTACGATTCACGATTTACGACTCACTATTTCTTCATCAATTCCAACACGGCCGAAGTCATCGCCTTCACGCCGGTGCGCAGCGTGGGCTCCGGCAACGGTGCAAACAAGGCTGAATGAAGCGAAGGTAACGGTGTTCCCGTTGCCCGGCTTTGTTTCACTTTTTCAGGATCAACGGCGCCGAGAGAAAAATCAACCGAAGGAATACTTTTATCAAGACTGAAATAACCAAAGTCTTCACTCATCATCGCGGGTGGCAGCTTGACTACATTTTCAGCTCCGAGGGCCTTCGTGAAAACTCCAGCTAACCGCTCGGTCAGCGCGGGATCATTGTAGGTAGCGGCAGTAAACTGCGTCTTACTGACAGTTACAATCGGGGCGCGATCAGCAGGAATACCGGCGGCCAAAGCGATGCCTTTTGTGATCCGCTCGATCGATGCCAACATTCTTTGTCTCACTTCTTCACGATACGCACGCACGGTAAGCTGAAGATTAACTTCATCAGGGATGATATTGTGTTTGCTGCCACCATGAATCGAGCCGACGGTGATTACTGCCGGATCCAATGGAGAATTCTCCCTGCTCACGATTGTTTGCAGCGCTAAAACTATCTCCGCGGCAACCACAATTGGATCCTTTGTCGTTTCGGGCGCCGCGCCATGTCCGCCCACACCGCGAATTTTTATGTCCACGGAATCGCCACTGGCGAGTGAATAGCCGGGAGTATAGCCAACTTTTCCCGCTTCCAAGTCGGAATGGTCGTGAAGCGCAACCACGAAATCAGGTTTGGGAAACTTTTGATAAAGACTGTCACGCATCATGGCCCGCGCCCCATCTACAGTTTCCTCGGCTGGTTGGCCCACAATGATCAATGTCCCGTGCCATTGATCCTTCAACTCAGAAAGCATCTTTGCGGTACCCAGCATGCTGGTGATATGAACATCGTGCCCGCAGGCATGCATCACACTCACTTCATCGCCTGCATCGTTTTTTGCTTTGACTGTGCTGGCATAAGGAAGCCCGGTCTTCTCATTGACGGGCAAGGCATCAAGCTCAGTGCGAATCAACACGACCGGGCCTGGACCGTTTTTCATGATGGCGACCACGCCATAGCTGGTCAGTGCCGGGTTTTCATACTTACCAACGCGCTCAGTTACGTCGTAACCCATCGCGCGCAACTGCGCTGCAAAGAAGGTTGAAGTCTTTTCTTCGTGATGCGAAAGCTCAGGTGCAGCGTGCAGTGCTTTGTAGGTTGTCACCAACGACGCGATGTTGCGATCGATCATGGCGTCGAGTGGTTGTTGTGCCTGGATTGCGGTTGCCGATATAGCGATGAAAACTAAAGTAGTAAAGCAGGTTTTATTTCGCATCAGGTTTTCTCCGGTAGATGTCCGACAAACTTCAGTTGTCGTGATTTTTATTCAATCGGCCGTCGACAAACTAAAGTTCATCGAACAACTTTATCAGCTCACTAATTCGCGCCAAATGATAATCATCATGTTCAGCCTGGAAAAATATCATGTCAACTAAGCGCATCGGCACATTCAGTCGCGGATGATGGGCCGCCTTTGCAAACGTCTCTGGCAGCAAATCATCGAAGCGTTGCACCAGCAGCGTTCGTTCGTGGCGAAAATTTGTCAGGATCGCCTGCATGTTCGCGCGGTTATGATCTGCTTCGAACGTCTTGCGATTAGACATGTCCGCGGCATGGAGGGTTTCTGCTGCGGCCAAATATTCATCAAGCCTGCGGCTGAACAGGCTCTCGATGTCGAGCAGGTGGCCCGCATTCTCCTGGATGGACCAGCGCTCGCCATCGCGCCTTGTCAAAACTGCAAGCGGAATAGAACTAACACGATCTTCCAATCGTGCTGGCGTGCCGCGCACGCGTTCGATCATTTCCGGAAAAACTTCCACCGGAAAAGTAAACGCAAACTTGCGCTCGCCCCACTTCAAATGTTCCGACATGTTGGTGTAGGACGGGCATTCCTGCCTGTCCCTTACTTTGAATCACAGACAAGAGGGGTCATGGCGCTCAGAAATAAACTCGCCACAAACAGGACAGACAGGAATGTCTGTCCTACAAATTATCACTCGCCCGCCTCGATACCTTTTTTGACTTCGTCGATCCCGTTGTTAACGTAGCCAATCGCTTTAACCCGGTGGCCACCCTTATCCGACGTGGCTGCTTCGAGATTTGCCTTTGCGTCGCGCAGCAGATCGAGCGCGCGCTGCATGTGCGGCTGGTCGGGCGAAGGTGGGAGCAACGCGAACAACGCATGATTGTTGCGGCGATCAAAGCGGATGCCTTCATTGATTTCGGAAATGGCGGAGTTGATGTAGCCAATCGCCTGCGCGCGGTGGCTGCCTTTATTGCGCAGAGCTGATTGCAATTGCGCGCGCGCCTGTTGCAGGTTGGTGCGCGCGGCCTGCATTCGCGGTTGGTCGGCAAAACTGATTGCGGCGAGACTCGCGAGTAAGACTAAGATTCCAAGGATGCGCTTTCTATTCAACATAAAGATGAATCTCCATCGTTGTGTCTGGAAAATGAAAACCAGCGCGGTAGTTTTTGAAGCGCGCTAATCCTACAACTTTCCTTGTTGTCGTAACAAGATATTCTGCAGAACCGGGAGCGGACAAGGTGAGCCCTGAAATGTTGAATGATGGCGATTCGAGGCTTTGGCAGCGGCGAGGTTATAATGAGGTTTAGCTAGATGCAATCATTATAGTGAGGAGTAGTGATGAGTTCCGACAAGGTTTCGCAGTTACCTGAAAAAGTCAGTTTCACCGGCCGCATTCTCTTTCTAACCGAAGACACGTCGCTTATCCGGCAACAACTCGAAGCGCAAGGCGCTGAGCGGGCGCGCATTGAAGCTGCGCTTGCTGAACGGCTAATCAATGATGATCTGCCGCTGATGAGCAATATCTCAACGGACGAGATCACGCCGGGTTGGGTTTGTTTTTATTACGACGAAACGCTTGGTGAATATGTTTACGTCGGCATGCGCGAAGGCGCAGTGAAGAAAGATGAGGTCAAGCAGGGCGGCTTTGCTGTCGTCGTCTCAGGGCTTTCAAAAGGATGCGGCTCATCTCGCGAAACGGCGCCGTATGCCGAAAAATGGGCCGGCATTCAACTCGTGATCGCGAAGAGCATCGAAAAGATTTATGGGCAGAACTCACAAAACATTGGCCTGTTGACCTCGAATGATTTTGGATTGATCAAACGCATCCGCAACGGCGAAAAGATCCCGTTGAGCGAATTTACCAACGGCCTCGATCCGATTTCGCAAGCCATCGTCGAGTATGGTGGCTTGTTCAATTACAACAAGGCGCGGCTCGCCGGCAAAGTCTCACCGCCGCCTTTGCAAACAAACCCACGCCCGATGACGATCGTCGAAAAGACTATCGCGAAGCATGCATTTGTGACTGCCGGAAAGATTGGTGTTGAGTCTGTGAAGCCCGGTGACGCCTTGTTTGCAGTCGCCGACGTGCGCTTTAGTCACGAGTACGTCACGCCGATGGCTGAATCGCTCTTGAAACAAGCGCTTGGTCCGGACGCCCGGGTGACTGAACCAGAATCAGTTTTTGCGTTTCGTGACCATCTGACTTTTCTTGGCCGCGTCATGTCGCAGAAGCATCGTGACATGGGTTTGCTGGAAAGGGCCGAAGGCCTGGCCACCACGCAGGAAGATTTCACTACGAAGCAGGGCATCCGGCTCTACGGCGAAAATCCTGAAGGCGGCTCGGAAGCAATCTGCCACAACGCAGTTGTCGAGGACCTCGCCTTGCCCGGACAGATTGTGATCGGCACCGACTCGCACACATGCATGGCCGGCGTGCTTGGCTGTTTCGCTTTTGGCGTTGGGTCGACTGACATGGCCAATGCGTGGTATGCGAAAGACATTCGTATTCGCGTGCCGGAAACCGTGCGCTACGTCTTGAAAGGAAAGAAGCGCGCGGATGTTGCTGCCAAAGACGTCATGCTTTACATACTCGCCTCCGAATACATGAAGACCAGCAAGGGCATCGGTAAGGTGCTCGAGTTTGCGGGTGAAGACTTAAAGAACTGGCCCATGGACGAACGTGCGACCTTGACGAACATGTCGGTGGAAGCCGGCGGCACGACGGGAATCATTGAGCCGGATGAAGTGACGCTCGATTACATCGTGAAGATGCGCGATCTGGATGCGGATGAGGTGCGCAAAGGATTTACCTATAGCGATCCGGACGCCGAATACGCTGATGTGTTTGAAATTAATCTCGATGAGATTCGCCCGATGGTGGCGACGCCCGGCGATCCGCGCAATGGCATTCCTATTAATCAACTTCAGGAAGAAGTGCGCATCGATGCCGCCTACGGTGGTTCATGCACTGGTGGCAAGATGGCCGACATGGACATGTATGCCGAGGTTTTGCAGAGCGCGTTGGCCCAGGGCAAGCGTGTCGCGCCCGGTGTTCATCTCTATCTGCAGTTTGGTTCGCAGAAGATTAAGCAGTACGCGCGCGACCGTGGCTACATTGAAGTTTTTGAAAAGGCCGGCGCGGAGTTGATCGATCCCAGTTGTGGCGCCTGCATCAACGCCGGCCCCGGCGCTTCGCCAAACGCTGAAACAGTTACTGTCAGCGCACAGAACAGAAACTTCCCCGGCCGCAGTGGTCCAGGCAAGTTGTATCTTGCGTCACCTTACGTCGTCGCCGCTTCCGCAATCGC
>DATNOG010000041.1:0-3485 GCA_035601415.1 Pyrinomonadaceae bacterium
TATGGCATGGGCCCATTCCACATCCAGCGTAGTTTCCCCGTCCCAACCTCGTGCCACGCCGTGCGGGTTACTGGATATGCCCGGTGCTTTCACTATCTCCAGATCTATAGGCGGCAATCCGTAAATCGCCGAAAACGCCGCGGCATCTTCCGCTATGGTCGCGGAGCCGTAAGCATCTGTGATCACGATTGTTTCCCCAGATCCGTTAAGGCCTGATGCGTAGAGTGGTTTCAGATTGTAGGCGGTCTGGATTTCATCCGGCGAGTATCCCTGCGGAGGCAGGTGGCCGAGGGTATTGTTGGTGATGTTCGCGCCGTAGCGATTGCCTGTATACGTCGCGAGGTTGCCTCCACCAGTAAAGATATCGGTTTCAACCGGACGGAAGGCGTGGCCCTCAAAAAACACGCCGCCAGGATTAACCTGGCTTAACGGAGTAAACGGAAAAGGCTTCCCATCGGCGTCGGATGGCCGGACGATTGCCGGCTCAAAGCCGTAGTCGTCCATGCCGGTGATGGCGGCGACGTGCGCTCCACTGCCATCGTTGATGGAAGGGTCAGCCGTATTGGAACGGTATGTCTCCTTACCAAATTTGTAGTTGTGGATCTGCACATGGAACGCATTCTGGATGTCACTCACCGTACCTTGCACCTTCACGTACATGTTGTTTTCAGCCACTGCGAGCGTGGAAAGGTTCTTGGCGCTTAAGTAGTTTTGCACAGACTTCACTTCCTGCGCAGTAGGTCCGAAGCTCGCGTTGAATTGATCCTGCGTGATCCAGCGGCGAAACTGACTCGAGTTAGGCTGGTGAAGCTGTCGCACGAGCGTGTCGAGCTGCTTCTCGTTGTGAAGCTGCAACCATACAGTCACCGTGATCACGGTGCCGGGGTCAGTGGCGCCAAGGTCGGCGGCCTGCTTAATAAATCCCGGTGTGTTGGCAGCGCCAAAGGCGTTTCCGTTTGCGGCGTTTGCGCTTAACTGCGCCTGAGCCGGCGCGATGGCCAAAAAAACGGCTGCCAGACCGACCGCAATCAACGCGAAATGGCCGATCAAATTCAATGTTTTATGAGAGATTTGCTTTTTCATAATGTCCTCTTCTTTTTGCGTGAGACGTTTGCTGCTACATGCCCCACATTAATGGAGCCCTGGGCGCAGGGAAAACTCCTTCGGGAAACACGGCTAAGAAAAGACGGGTTTAGTTAGTTTGTGAAAGATACGAAACAGCGGTAAACAAAGTCAACATTTCCTGAGCAGGGAACGAGTCATTTTAGTGACAACTACAGCGCGCATTTATCACGATTCGGAGTATTCGCCCGATTTTTCAATTTTCGCGCAATGCCGGCAAAGAGTGCGGCCGGCTGGTTTGTCTTTGACTAAATGAAGTGAGAGCCCGGATGGTTTATCGAGCAGAAGCTTGCTTACACTGAGACCGCAGTACGTCTCGCCCGATTTTGGACGCACGTGATGATAAACACGACTGTTTCCTTTTGCAGCGTACATCTGTCTGACTGACTTGCATTGAAAACTTACAGCTTAATGACTTCACCACGATAAGATGCAAGCGCGATGCCGTGATGGTCCAAGCGCGTTTGTCTGCTGAAGATCATTGGATTGCAACGAGAGAGTTATATTGAAACTTCTGTCGGGATTGCGGCTTAGAGCGGATTATAATCCAGTGCGGCGGCGGCTTTGTGTTTGAAGGAGTATCTGAATTAATTCTTGACGCTCGAATGTTTTGAATAAATCCATGGCACATGCACACACCCACGCACCGGCAAACTACGGACGCGCTTTCGCTGTTGGTGTCACTCTCAATCTAGCGTTCGTTGTGCTTGAAGTTATTTACGGGCGAGTGTCCCATTCCCTCGCGCTGGTGGCCGATGCCGGACACAACTTAAGCGACGTGCTTGGTTTGGTACTTGCCTGGGGGGCAATGATGCTCGCGCGCCGCCGGCCCACACCGGAACGGACCTATGGCTTCCGGCGTTCTTCAATTCTGGCCGCGCTCATCAACGCGGCAGTGCTGCTAATCAGCGTTGGCGCTATTGCCTGGGAAGCTATTGGACGGATCAGTCATCCTACTGCGGTAGCAGAGACAACCGTAATTCTGGTGGCCTCTGTCGGAATTCTTATCAATGCCGGCACGGCGGTGATGTTTATGTCAGGACGCAAACGCGACTTGAATATTCGCGGCGCGTTCGTGCACATGGCCACCGATGCTGTCATTGCGCTCGGCGTGGTCTTGACCGGCGTGGCCATGCTTGAAACCGGATGGTTGTGGCTTGACCCGGTTGTCAGTTTGGTGATCGTCGCGCTGATTGTGTACGGCACCTGGGGCCTGCTGCGCGATTCCCTCAACCTGGCGCTTGATGCGGTACCAGAGGGGATAGACATGGACGACGTCAAAGAATATTTAGCCGGCTTGCCGACCTGCGTTGATGTTCACGACCTTCATGTTTGGGGCATGAGTACCACCGAAGCTGCGCTCACCGCGCACGTGGTAATGGCGCAGACAATTTGCGATGACGCGCTGCTGGCAAAGATCACGGATGAGCTGCATCGCAAATTCGGTATTGAGCACGCAACCTTGCAAGTAGAATTTGGCGACCCGACTTATCCTTGTCGCTGCCGCCTGTAGGACAGACATTCCTGTCTGTCCTTCGATTCAGCGCCATCGGCGCGGTGGACGAGGTGTGAGAAGCCCGCTGGATGGGTAAAGCAAGCCTGATCCGTACATTAACGCGGCGGCAAGATAAGAAACACCAGTTAAGTTGTTGAGAATCCCATTCACCTCAGTTCTTGTAAATACTACCGGCATGCGCCGGTTCGCACGGGCTCTTTCGGTCGCTTCGGAAATCGGTAGCAAATGTCGTGCGGAAACAATACTATTTTAGACAATCAGATCGCGGATTGCTGTCGTGGGATGTGGATCGCCTCGTACAGCTCTCGCGTAACTTACCTCGCAAACGCGTTTCGCTCGCCACGATTCGCGAGCTCGACGAGACATGGTTTGGTAATGGCGAGCGCCCTACGTGGCGAGCAATGGTCGACCATATACGCTTGATTCATGAAAGCGATCTGTCGTTTCCGATTATCTTGTCCGCGAATGGGGCAGTTATGGATGGTCGTCATCGTGTCGCCAAGGCCACGCTGGAAGGATGCGCCGACATTGAGGCCGTACAGTTTGAGCACGATCCGCCGCCAGATCATGTGGGAACGAATCCCGACGACTTGCCGTACTAACAGGCGGCCCAACCAATCGTTGGACCGGAGCGGCGGGAGCGTGTTTCGCAACTTGCATGATGCGGCGAAGGGTGCTTTGATTCGCGCCGCCGCGTCAACTCAACCGTTATGCGCTAACGAGGTGATCCTGTGACCTTTGTTCGGCGATACCCGATAGCGTTCTATCTGGTTGCGGCTCTTACGATCTCTTACGTTGTTGGGATTGGGGTCTACCTGCTAGCCAAGAACGTTCAAGCATCGCTGGG
>DATNOG010000042.1:0-11556 GCA_035601415.1 Pyrinomonadaceae bacterium
TGCTTGTATTTCCCGGGCCAGCGGCCGGCTGTGCATTGGAAACCGAGTTCTGGAGACAGAAGCGGTCAACATAGACCACTCCCGTCAGATTCTTAATCTCCAGCTTGTGCGCACCTGCTGACAGGTTTCCGAATTGCACCTGATATTCCGGTTTGAATTCCGGCGCCTGCGTCGAGCCGACGCTGCCGGCATAGTTGACTGTCTGTTTGAAGACCCCGTCCAGATAAATGTCGGCAGTGCCGCCCTTCGGACTCTTAGCAAATGAGTAAGTGATGGAGCCAGTGCTTCCGGTGGGCACGGTAAAGTCCAGATTCGCAAAATGTTGCGGACTGTTACCTGAGTGATAGCGGAAGTGACCGTCGCTGGCACTCGCATAGTTGATTAAGTGCCAACCGTTTGAGTACGCAATTCGCGCATCGTTGTCCTCGATGCATGGAGGCGGTGGCGCGCTGACCTGAATTGTCACCGAAGCCACGTTCGTATTTTGCGCTCCGAATGAATCGGTGACGCTGAGTTTCGCATTGTAGGTGCCGGCGGCGTTGTAGGTATGAGAGATTGTTGACCCCGTTTGTGTCACTGGCGCGGTACCATCACCAAAATCGAATGTGTACGAGACGACCGAGTCACATGAGTCAGGATCGCTTGATCCGGCGCCGCTGAAGTTCACAGTTAAGGGCGCAAAGCCACTAGTCGGCGTTGCCGTCAGGACCGCGAGTGGTGGACGGTTTGCGGCATCTCCTACCACGGTATAGGTGGCGGCGGGGTAGCTGTTATCCGTCTGCGCTTTGACGAACGTATGATCGACAAAGACGTTCGATCGTTCGAGCGTGTTAGTTGCGGGCGTGTCGGCGGTAAGAGTTCTGCCACCGATTGCACCGAGCAGATCGCCGGATTGCGGATTACCGAGAGCGGCCTTCGGTACAAAGATCGTAATTGTACCGTCGGCGCTGAAGTTACTACCCGCGAGAGCATCTCCGCCCTTCGTCTCGCGAATTACGAAGACGGCCGGCACTCCCGCATCTTTAAGCGTGCCGTACTCAAATGTCGGCGGACCGCTCGCGCCCGTCGTCATGCCCACATAGTATTGCTGACCCGGTGACGAGAACGAGTTCCACGTAATCCTCCATCTGCTGTTGGGTGGAACACTTGAAAGATCGTTCACCTTCATCTTGAAGAGGAAGTTATTCGTTCTCGGCGGTTCGCCAACGGCAACGTAATCGATCAATAGAGACGCCGGCGTTGCCGTTCCCGCACTCGCCTCCGGATGCGTCGGCTCGTTCTTGTGGATGATGAGACCCGTGCAAGTGTCGCCGACGTAAGGAGCGCTTACTTCATTGCCCGCATACGACGTGCCGACAGCGTTCACGGCCAACACCTTGTAGTAATAAGTTCTGGTGGTATCGGTTGCAGTCGCATCATCATAGAGCGTTTGAGTTCCCGGAACTGACGTTAAGAGAGTCTCGGCGCCGCTCGCAGTGCCGCGCAAGATCTTATAGCTGGTAACGGCTGAGTTGCCGGTGTCTGCCTCAGACCAGCCGAGATGGACCACATTGCCGACACGACGAGTCGTGACGCTAGGCATTCCTGGCACTGATGTAGCTGTTGCGGGATCGAAGCGAGCAAACAGACGCCGGCCACTCGACTGCCGCGCGATGGTCGCCGTTGCCGTGTATGCGTTGCCACTAGCGGTCGATCCAGATTGTGCGCAGTTACCGCCGGCACATCCATTAACGTAGCCGACGAGCACGCGCCCTTCCTTGTCAACGGTCATGTCAAAGAAGTCGAGCAGGTTGCGCCCTATGTTTGCGCCGCCGTTAGTCCAAATATTTCCGCGTTGCATCGGAGCATTCGGCGTCGCGTCACTGGTGGTCCAGGTTAATCCGCCATCGAACGTATGCGCGATGTACAGATGCCACACGCCATTGAAGCTGCCGGAGTTTGCATCACCGACCGTGGTTGAGCCATAGAAGGCCACCGCAGCTCGCCCGGCGTCGCCGGCTATCGCAGCCGGGAATCGAATATTGTTTAGTCCGAAGGAACCTCCGACATCCACAATATTGTTCCAGGTTTGACCCTGATTGTCGGACGTGCCGACGGCGATGGAATTGTCGTTATTAGCGATCGCAAAATACACGCGACCACTCGCATCGACAGCCACTGCCGGATCGGCACTGCCGGAAGAAGTTATCCATCCCGAGTTGCGGACGGATTTGACGTTCCAGGTGGTTCCATTGTCCTGGGAAACGACTACCGCACCTCCGCTATTGCAATTGTTGTTCGGCACATACACAGTGCCGTCCGGAGCCACTTTGACGTGACCATGAATTCCCACACACTCCGTCAGCGTGTAGAGCGGCACTGAAGCGCCGAAGGTCAAGCCGCCGTCGTCGCTGCGCGAACAGAACGCGGTAGCAATATCCTGCGAGCAGTAGTAAACGGCATTCGGATAGAGTCCCGGCACACCGGTCGGTCTCGTGAGTGGCGCATGGAATGGCCCACCGCCAATCGTTTCGTGATCGACGCCAGAGGCAATACCGCTGCCCTGACTTGGGATCCAAGTCTGGCCATCGTCGTCGGAGTACGAGGTCTTGCACGTGTCCGGCGAGAGCAGCGTTAATTCCCCCGCGAACGTGCGGCCAGTTTGCGGATCAGTGAAACCAATCGGATCGGAATCGACTGCCTGAGACGTCGGCGCCGCGCGGTTAACCCACGTCGCAGTGTGCGTCGTATTGTTGAATGTGATGAACAATGTTTGAAGATCGGATTGGAAATTGGTTACGCCGGATTTCCAGTTGTTACCGATCGAAGGTTCGCCAGCGCCACGTCCCATGTATTCAACTGAGTTAACTTGCTGTCCCGCTGACGTGGTGATGACTGGTGTCAGGACTCCCGGTGCTTCGAAATTCTCGTACCCAACCTTTGGCCCGGTATCTTGTGAAGCCGCCGGCGCGGTCGGAAATGTCTCCGGCACCGCGCTGACGACGCCGAGATACGGATCCGCAGCCGATGTAGCAGTCACGTCATAAGCAACATGAACAGTGAAGACACCGGTGCCCACTTGAGCAACATCGATGAATGCGACCTGGTGCGTAAGACCGGGGCCCTGGATTGACGACGTCACGAGAGGACCACTGGTATCCGATCCCTGGTGAATGTAGATGTCGTATTCATTCGAGCTGTTCTGCCAATTCAATCTAACCTGAACGCGTTTGTTGGCCGCGATCCAGTCGTCCTTCGTGCCGCCCACTGTGAACGTAAACGTCTCGCAGTTAACTCCATCAACGCAGGTATCTTCCTCGATTACGCCACCGGGACTAACCAGGGCGCCGGTCCAAGTTCCATCCCATGGACTGACCGGCCCGCTCGTACCGATTGTCTTGGGACCCGGAGTTGGAGTCGGGGTTGGTGTTGGCGGTGGATTAACGTTTGCGCAAAGCGCGTTGTCAGTGACAGTGAACGAACCAGTAAAGCCCAAGCCGTCGGGCATTTCGTCATACAACGCAGTCGCACCACGGCCGATCGTCGCACCCGGATCTGTAGATTGTGAAACGCCAGAAACGAAACCCGCGATACTATCGCCTGGATTGAGACCCAGATCACTCGCCTTGACCACGATGACTACTTTATTGAAGGGCGCAGCATAAGTGCTCTCGGGCTCAGCCGGTTCCTGCGAGCCGGTAGTCACAAAGCGACCATCGACTCCACCGCTGGTGTTGGCGCCGGGAGTATACGATTCGAAGGTCGGACTAGTGCCCGTCCAAGCCATGTGCACACCTTTGTAAGTCGTAGTTGTCCCATTAATAATCTTCATCGCGACATACCAGGCAGAGCCCGGAGGTTGGGGCGACTCGCCAGCATCGGTGTTAATCGTGAACACCAGTCTCGGAATACCGTCTGCTGCGTAAGGCTGCGCGATTTGAAACGAAAGCAGATCCGATCCGGGCGGCGCTGGAGTAGTCACAACGCCGAGGGCCGCGCTTGTGTCCCCGGCATCGTCCGTGAGTTTGGTCAAACCTGGCTGTAAGCACGAAGTTTCCGTAGAGCCTTGCACCGGCGTTATCGCGGCGCAATAGGGCCCTTCGCCCTGCGAGTTCACTGCTGTGATTCGATAGAGATTGTTTGTTGCCGGCGCCTGGAATGTCGTGTCATCAAAGCTCGCGCTATTCACAGTCGCGATAAGACTAAATGATCCGCTGGAACCAACTGCGCGATAGATTTTGTAGGCGGTAATTGTAGAGCCGCCGTCGTCCGGAGAGGGCCAAGAGAGATCGATTTGCGTGCCTGCTTCGTTGATTATACCGGTGCCTTTCGGAGCACCCGGCAGCACAGGTCCAACCGGATCGAAGGCTGCGAACATTCGCTGGCCGCCGCTTTGCCGAGTAATCGTTGCTTTGGCCGTAAATGAGTTTGGTGGCGCTTGCACGCACGGGCCGACGCAGCCGTCGTCCCAACCGACGACGAGGCGTCCTTCTTTGTCAATTGCTGCGTCGAAGAAATCGAGCTGATTGCGACAGTCTCCGTTATTGCAGATGCCGCCACGCTGGACGGGATCGCCCGGAGTAAGATTTTGTGTAGTCCAAGTCTGGCCGCCATCGAAGGTGGTGGCGATGTAGAGGTACCAGGTGCCGGTAAAGGCCGGTTGTGGGTTGTTACCGAGATCGTCGCTACAATCATCTCCCTGCCCGCATTTGTAGTTATCTCCACCGGTTTCAGAGCCATAGAAAGCAAACGCTGCGCGATTACTATCGCCGGCTACTACGGCCGGGAACGCGGTGTTAAGGACCGCGCCTCCGTTTACCACTTGCGCGCCAACATCATAAGGCGACGACCAGGTAACGCCTTTATCATGCGAAGCAGCTATGCGCGGGTGCCCATCCAGCGATTGATAGCCCAAATAGATCGTTCCATCGGAAGCCACTCCGACCGAAGGGTCATCGTCGCCTTTGGTGAGCGCCGCGTTGCCGTACGTTGATGAAAGAATTGGGCGGATGGCCCAAGTCGCACCATTGTTCTCTGAAACGACAACCGAAGCCTGCTCGTTGCCCAAAACCAAAGGCGCTGGTCCGCCACAGCCTTTGTCCGGCACGTACGCTGTTCCGTCCGGACCGACCTTAATGTGACCATGCAAACCATCGCAGTCGGCGATCGTGAAGATCGGTACTTGAGCGCTAAACGTCACCCCGCCATCAAGACTAAGGGCGCAGCTCGCATCCGCGATGCTCTGCGAGCAGTAGTAAGTTGCATTTTTATAAACGGACGTGCCGCCCGTCAGCGGAGCATGAAATGGGCCACCGCCGAATGTTTGATGATCTACACCGGTAGCTATTCCGGAACCCTGACTGGGAAGGAAACTGTCACCGTCGTTGTCGGTAAACTCAGTTGTGCTGCCCAGCGGCGTGAGTCCTTCGAGCTGTGATACGAAAGTCCGCCCTGTCTCGTGATCGGTGAACAGAATTGGATCACCAAAGGCCCGTGGAGTAGACGGCAAGGTGACTGACTTCTTTTCCCAGATCGCAAGGGCCGGCGAAGGGCAGTCGTCGAACGTTACTTTGAGAGCGTATGACAAGAAGCCGCCGAAATACATTGACGTTCCGCCGTTAGCGATGGAGAACATGCTGTTGCTGAATGTCTTTTCACTATTCCAGTTAATGCCAATTGACGGTTCGCCTGCGCCATCTCCAAGTCCCGCTGGCGCGGCGTAATTCGCAAATCGAGGCAGACCCGCTGGGGCGGCAAAAACCTGAGGGAGGACGAACGATTGATTAGCTACGAAGAGTTTTCCTGGGTCATCCGTCTGCACGGCGGACGCCTTAGTGATAGGGCCGCGAGATGTCGACGCCGAACTACGTATCGTCATCCCAATTGCGACCACACCGAGACAGATACCAACCGCAAGTAGAATTGTTATCCTCAGCTTTCGGAGATTCGATTTAGTGAGCAGATTTTGCGACATGCCGGCCTCCTCAGAAATTCAGACTTACCCATTGCGCCGAGTAACAGGTTATTAGGGCGACTTGAGAAATCCTTGAGGAAAACTTGAGAGAGACTATTGGGCTGACGATCAACTTAACTACAACCGAATCACAAGAAAAGCGCCACAAAGATCGGGGCTTTTTCAAGTGTCGCGAGTGATGCAGAGATCATGAACGCAAGGATGACGATAATGTGGTTAAGAACAATGGGTGCGTTATGAAGCGCCAGCATTGTATAAGAGAGGGCTGCCATTCTTTTGGTTTGAGCCTTCGATGAAGACTAACAGTTTGCCTTACAAGCTTGTTGCGAATTCTATGACAACCAATGGCTCCATCATGATTACCGGCTCGCGCGATGTTGAGCGCGATGTGGCGCGCGCGCTGTTTGAGCAGCACCTGTCGCCATTTGTTTCTCAAGGTAGGACCTGGCTGGTCGGCACTGCGCGCGGAGTTGATCAGTGGGCGATGGAATGGTTGTTGGAGAATAGTGAAACGTGTTGGGCCGTTGTTCCCTACACGCGCTTTAAGCAGCCACAGTGGGTTCAGTCCTCGCTCGACGAATTGGATCGAATCGTCGAGTTGCAACTTCCCAGGCGCAAGACTGCCAGCGCAATCCGCAACCGTCATATGGTGGACCTTGCTCAGATCGTGTTTGGCTTTTGGTCAGGTAAGGCTGGTCTCACTGTGAAGATTCTCAAGTATGCGCTAAGGCAGCGACGGGAGGTGCACGCCATCCCGGTGCTTCCGAAGTCCTGATCACCCTCTCCGTCTGGGAGTGGATGGGGAGAGGGTCTTAGTCGCGGCTAAACCCCTTCCCCTCTTTCCCCTCCCCAAAGGGGGATGAAAGAAAAATCTCAGACTCAACCTAACCGTCTTTACGATTTCACCTTGATTACAAAGTTACTGATTCCATTGATGAGATCAGGGGCGACCGGCAGCGCGGGGTCACTGTATGAAGCCATTTGCTTGTCCCGGTCAGCGGGCACTGTCTTGAACACGTGATTCATGCCATCAATCAATAATAACGTTGCGGCCGGATTAGCGCCTGCGAGCGCCTTCGAATCCTGCAGACTCGCTTGTATATCTGTCGTACCCTGCACAATCAGCACAGGAATATGCAATTTGGCAATCTCCTTGGCTGGGTCATATCGCAGCCATGAGATTAGGTACGGCTGGACACTCGGACGAAACAACATGTTCAAAGCCGGTGGCACGGACTCGACGGTTTTGCCGGCGTCAAGTTGAGCAAGAATATCTTCAGTAGCTTTCAGCAAATCGGGTGGCAACTGCGGTCTAACTTGCTCCAAGGATAATTTGTTGAATCGGACGGCCGGCACCGGCAATGGACACGTATGCATGCGCACCCATTCTCTGAGCCGCAACCATGCCGATCAGAGAGCCTTCACTGTGGCCGAGCACTATTAATGATGAGAAGCGACGATCAGCAAGTAGCTGTTTGCCCCAGAAGATCGCATCATCAATAAAGTTTTCAAAGTTGAAATCTTCCTCGCGAATCGTGGTCTTTGTTTTTTCCGCGGCCAACTGCATCGCCTTTCCGGTCTCACCGATGCCACGCTTGTCATAACGCACTGAAGCAATGCCGCGCTCCGCCAGGGCCTCAGCCAGCAGTTTGAGGCTGTTGTTTGGGCCCGGTAGCAGAGGCGAGTTTCCGTCACGGTCGGTTGGCCCGGATCCAGCGATGATCAAAACGACCGGTACGCGCCGATGTGACCGAGGCAATTCCAGCGTGCCATACAACGTCGCGGTTGGAGTCTTGACCGTGATCGGTTCGGCGCTGAAAGCCGTCGCTGCAGCGCGTGTGCCTGGGGCGACATTTTGAACTGTCGTTTGCGCACTCGAGATACTTAGCTCGCTTAATGCGGTTAGTAACAAGAGTACCAGCGGCGGAGAATATATTTTCATCGGTTTCACCTTTAGATTTCGTTAGTAGTTGTCAAACTTTGTCCCAATTGTCAGCCTGTTTAGTCCGCTTTTGGAAGTCATTTTCCATTACTTAATTTCCTCAAGACCTCAACTATCGTGCGTAAGCGGTCGAAGTTAAGAATGATTATCGTGGGGATTACAACCAGCACCAATGCTCCCAAGGCGACGCCGGTCTTCGCCCATACTCGGCGCGCCTGCCGTCGATAAATTATTCAAATAATTTACGGGAAGTTGGAGTTCAAACAACAATGCTGTCCAATGCAGGACAAATGCAGGACAAACAGTAGGCGCGAAGCAGGGAGACAGACAGGAATGTCTGTCCTACATAAGACGCCCTTTTCCACCCCAAATGGAATTATGCAGTGATTTGTCGTTTGAATATACGTGGGTTTCATCTGCTGGACGGCGGGATTTCGGTATGTCACTGGGCTTAAATGCCACTTCGCCAAATCCATTTACTACTTTTCCCATACTGGTGTATGATCCGGCGCATTGGTTCAACCTGCGGCGTTCCGCACCGAAACACGCACACCTGGCGTTATTAACAATCAAACTGGTAGAGCTCATGAAGAAATTACTATTTGCGGGCATATTTTCATTGCTGGCTCTCGCTCCCTTCAACTGCGCGCTGGCGCAGACAGCCGGCAGCAGCCCGGACGCAAAAGCGGCGGAGAAATCTTCCGCTGTAGTCAGTTCGCCAACTAACGACCCGAACCACAGCGAACCAGCGAGCGAAGCAGCCGGGAATGCCACTGCAAAAAACCACACGACTTCAGGAGCGACCGCAGCAGCGGCCGAAGACAATTCTGCTACGCTTCCCAAAGCTGCATCTGAAGCACAAAGGAATTACGACACCGGCCTCGCGCTTTACAACTCAGGAAAACTAGCCGAGGCGATCGATGCGTTCAAAGAGTCAAGCAAACTCAAACCAAACGATGCGCCCACTCAGTACATGTTGGGAATGGCGTATTGGAAGTCAAAGTCATACGTCCAGGCCGTGGATTCCTTTAAGCGGGCAGTGAAGACTAAGCCTGATTGGGACGAAGCGCATTTCCGTTTGGGACTGACCTATTACGTGCTGGGCCGAACCAGCCAGTCGAATGAAACGTACAAGAAACTTTTGGAGCTGAATTCAAACCTGGCCACCAAGCTCGCGCGCATAATCGGTGAACCAAATGCACCCGCGGCTTCGAATGTGAAAGCTCCGCCGAAACCGGTCACGGTGAAACCAGTTGAGATAGTTCCCGTTTCAGTTCCTGCTGCTGCTCCAGCTAACGAGAAACCGAGCGCACCAATTGGCGATGCCACGTCAACAACTGCTTCATCAGCTAAGACTCCGCAACCGATAGTTGCTACCGAGAAGCCGAACGCAACGACTGGCGATGCTAATAGCACATCAACAACTGCTTTATCTAAATCGTCGCCACCGTTAGTTGCCACTGCAACCGAGAAGCCGAACGCGACGACCGGCGAAGCAAACCCCACAACACCAATTGCCAGCTCTCCTGAGCCCGCGACGACGACCGCGCCGGTTACAGTTGCTAAAGCGCCGGTCGCCGATGATTTACCACTGACAGACATTTACCGAGTTGGTGTAGGTGACGTGCTTGATGTACGTCTGCTCAACTCTGCTGCGAACCACTCTACGCTCTACAGCGTGATCGATGGCGGCTTGCTCGATTTTCCGATTGCCGGCGCGCCGATACCCGTGGCCGGGCTCACCACCAAAGAGATTCAGGCGCGTATCAGTTCCGAACTGAAACGTCTCGCGGTCGCAGATCAATCACAGGTTGCCGTCGGTGTTAGACAATACGGCAGTCACACGGTGGTAGTTACCGGGCTGGTCGGCAGTCCTGGTACAAAGGTCTTAAGGCGCGAAGCGGTTCCGCTTTATGTGCTGCTGGCAGAAATTCAACCGCGCCTCGACGCTGCACGCGTCACCATAATGCGCGCCGGCGCTGCTCCCCAGACTTTGGATCTTAACGACTCGGCCGCGCTTAACTTTATCGTTTGCCCCGGCGACGTGATTAATTTGACTGCTCGTCAGCAGGATTTTTATTACATTGCCGGACACACCATCGTTTATCCCGGACAAAAAGCTTTCCAGCCGGGCATCACTTTGGTCCAGGCGATCCTGGCCGCCGGTGGCCTGGCGCGCGACGGTGCAGTAGAACTCTCACGCGAAGGCGTTGATGGTCATCTCGCAACCACCAAGCTAAACTTGAAAGAGATTAAGTCCGGAAAGATTCAGGATCCAAAACTTCAACCTGGCGATCGCATCGAAGTTTTGCATTAAACTCGAATGTAGTTATCAAGGTCTTTAAGGTCAGTTCATGCGATTTATTTTATCCGCTGTCTGTTTCTGTCTAACGCTGTTCGGCTCTACACAAATCCGGGCGCAGGACCAACTCACCACCTCTGCGTCACCCGCTGCAAACAGCGCTGCAAGTAAACCCACGACGAGCCAGCCACAGCCGGGATTATCGGACGTCAAGATTCTTCGACCAGGCGATTCCGCCGCGACGCCAACGACTGCGACTGCATCTTCGCCGGAACCTTCCCTTTACTTAAAAGGATTGACGTTCCTGGACACAGGAAACAATGCTGAGGCAGTGGAAGCGCTGCGACAGGCAGTGGAACACGATCCGAATGACGCGGCTGCGTATGGAAAGCTCGGTGTTGCTTATGCGGCGCTTGGGCAGTACAAGGAAGCAGTGGTCGCTTTGAAGATGGCGATTCGGATTAAACCAGAGATCGTCGATGCTGAAGATTATTATCACTTGAGCAGGTCCTATACCGCGCTCGAAAAATTTCCCCTGGCGCTCGAGGCCATTAAGTTGGCCCTTTACATCAAACGAGCGGATCAGGTGAATCATGAGAATACTTCGCGCGGACCAGCAATGGCTGACTTGCATTACTCAGCCGGACTCGCCTTTTACAACCTGAAACGTTTTCGCGAAGCTAATGAAGAATTGAAACAGGTCATCGCGTTGAATCCGAAGCACGCGCCGGGCCACTTTGGCCTCGCGCTAACCTACCTGGCAACCGGCGATCGCAAAGCTGCAGAGAAACAGCAGGAAGTTTTGGAGTCTTTGGATCCGGTTTATGCTGCCAAGCTCGCCAAACTTCTCGCTATCAAATCAGATAATCCACAGGGCCTCGTCTTTGTTTTCAAGACAAGTCCATAAGAGTCCGTCGTCAGTTGCCAGTGGTCAGTGGTTAGTTGCGTTCCTTACCAATGCCCCACGGGCAGGCAATTTAGCCCGGCACTGACAACTGACAACGAACAACTGACTACTGACCACCAGCAATGTTGCGCTCAGCCAATTGCTTAAAGTTGAGCAACTGCCGGCGCATCATTACCAGATCGCCCCACGGCAAAACCGCGCGCATGAATCGTCCTCTGATGCCGGAGGGAAACTTCGCAATCAATTTAACAGGTAACCGGCAGTCATTATTTGTTCCTGTCACAATCATGTAGCTGACAGCAATATCTCCGAAGCTGCGCTCAGCCCGCGTGCCTGGTTTCACTCGCAGCGTTAGGTGCCGGTCGCGCTCGAAATCTACGAGATCAAAAATTCTCATCACATCCTGGCCCACTGACAAGTTTTCGAGACCTGGCAACAACTCGCGCGGGCTC